>NZ_CP030850.1:1272307-1590384 GCF_003325355.1 Runella rosea | reverse complement strand
GCAAGTACGGGCATTCAGATTCACATCATTGACGGCACCCGTGAAGCGCAGCTCATCAACAATGTTGTGGTCCAGGCATTAGAAGACGGCCAATACCTTCACATCGACGTAGGAGGTGGAAGCACAGAATTGAACATTTATTTTAATCGGCAAAAAATTGCCACTAAATCGTTTAAAATTGGCTCGGTGCGTTTGTTGGAAGGCAAGGAAAGCAAAGGAGCTTGGGGGAAAATGGAACAATGGATTGAGGATAATGTAGATTCGCTCGAACCCATCGTGGCCGTCGGAACGGGCGGTAACATTTCCAAGCTTTTTAATTTAGTCTCCAAAACCGCCGACAACTCGACTTCTTTGTCGGAACTGAAACGAATGCGTGACTACATCGCCTCGTTTAGCCAAGAAGAACGCGTCAATAAACTAAGACTCAATGCCGACCGTGCCGACGTGATCATTCCAGCGGCGGATATTTATACTTCAGTTATGAAATGGGCGGGTGCTGATAAGATACTGGTGCCCGACTTGGGATTGAAAGACGGCATTATTCAGTTGGTATATGAAAAACTGAAAAAGTAGAAGTACATTACGTTGTTACACAAAACCCCTTCGGCTTTTATAGTCCAAAGGGGTTTTGTATTTACAGATAAGAAAGCCATTTTATGTTTCGGTGCGTGGCTTTGTAGTTTGCATACCAACGGCACAATGGATACAAAAATAAAACCACAGCGACCCATACGCCATAAACTGCACCAAGCTCGATGCCGGAGTTGGGCGGTCGCCCAAAGCTGAATGTACCAATCGCAATATCTTCCCAGCGAAAACCCTGCAAAAACAACATTCCAAACATGACACTGTGAATCAAATACCAGTGAATCAGGTAATAAAACATTGGAACTTTGCCATAAGTAGCCACAACCTTTGTAAAAGTGTTGGGTTGAATATCGCCCAGCGCTAACAATCCAAACATCAGTCCGAGCATAACCAGCGTATAAAGCAAGGAAGGTGGGTATTTGGATACATTGATGAAGGATAAAAAGGTAAAAAGACTTGACTTTTGCGCTGCCCACTGAGTAGGGTTGCCGTAAAAATTGAGGAGTCGAATTACCACAAACAGACTTATTGCTAACAATGCGGAGCGCCAAAGTATGATTCTGCGAGCTGGGGCGGCTTTTTCAAATACGCTGCCGAAGCCAAACCCCACCAACATAATGCCAAGCCAAGGAATGAAAGGATACAAAGTTCCGAGCGTGAAGTTCGGAGAAAGCGTAAATACATTGGTGACAAACAAAAATGACCAGCCAACTGCTAGACTCTGAGTTTGGGGAATAGGAATGAGAGTGGTAAGACCATGCAACACGACAATGCCCCACCCGATGATTCCTAATACTTTGGCTGGAACTTTTAACAAAAAGGATAAAGCCACAAAACCCAACCCGATGGCAAAAATAACTTGCAGAATAATGGTACGGAAATGAATATCGAACCAAAAGGCAAAATTGATGACCGTGATTTCCAATAGCATCAACCAGAGTCCTCTGGTTAGCAGGAAGCGTTTGGTTTTCGCGGGATTGTGTTGGCTTTTAAAAGTTAAGTACGCCGAAGCACCCGACAAAAAAACAAAACTGGGTGCGCAAAGATGCGTTACCCAACGCGTCATAAACAGGGCTGCGGTAGTGGTTTGTAAATTGGTAGGGTCTTGGGTTAACGCGGTAGTGTGCAGCAAGTCCCGAACGTGATCTAATGCCATGATAATCATGACAATACCCCGTGTAACATCAATTGTGTGAATTCGTTTCATGGATTTATCTTTTGGCTTAGGGGCCTAAAGATAAACAGAAACCCACAGAAGTAAAGGAGATTTACTGCTGTGGGAATAGATTTTAGTTGTTTAAATAATCCGCTTCAACGCAAAATTGGCTGATACCAGCCGCCCGTTGCGGCGCACAACCACGTGCATTTCCTTGCCTTCGCGGCGTTGAAACATTCGGTAAATATCTGGCAGCCCCATGGTTTCGACCGATTGGCTGTTGATCAGAAGAACTTCGTCACCCTCTTGCAGTCCTGCCTGAAAGGCGGGTGAGCCTTCGATTACGTTTTCAACAAAGAATTGCCGAAAGCCCTTCCCTTTGGCTCGTACATCCATGCCGCTCATGTCGTGCTCAAAGCGTTCTTTGAAGCGTTTTTTGTTGGGTTTCAGCACAATGTACCCTGCTTCATAATTAAACGTAACCTTAAAGCGACTTAGCAATTCTCCGCCCATGTTTCCATCGCGGTGCGGCGACTGGTCGGTGAGTTTCATGCCAAAGGCTGAGCTATCTGGAAAAGTGGTCAAAACATCATTTAATTCAAACTGTCCGATACGGACTTTAGGAAGTCGACCGATGTGGCCGTTGATAACCCCCGCCAAGCCAACGCCTAGCTGCGATTTTACCACTTTTTGGGGTAATTGGATATTGCTGACCGAAGTATTGAGCATTAAAGCGTGCCCCGCACCCGTATCCAACACCACCCGAATCGGTAATTCGCGGTCATTGGACACGACCGTTACGGCGTCGAGATAGGGCTTGGTTTTTTCAATTACAATCGGAAATCGGTCGCCCTGCTTGGCCGTATATTTGTATTTGACAGGCGTTGTCAATGTAAGTTCCTGTCGCTGAAAATCAATCGTGACCACAAATTTGTTGAAGATTTCGTACCCAAAAATGCCGTGAATGGGCGTTCCTACCACCTCCGATAACCGCAAGATTTCGCTGTCCATTACCACAATGTTATGTTTGAACCCTTGCATTTTGCCCATTTTGAGCGTGTTGCCTATGGTGACATCGGCCGCAATAGATTTGCCGTTGCCCATGCCTTCGATTTTCATTTTGCGAACCGATTTCATGCCCAGTTTTTGCGCAACGGCAACATCGGTCAAAATCGTTGAACCCACGCCAGTATCAAGCACAAATCGGAGGGTATCTGATTTGTTGATGCGCACGGGCACAATGATGAGATTGGAGTGTAATTCAAACGAAATCCGAGTCGATTGGCGACCGTTGGCTAAGTGCAGCCCATGGATTTGTTCCTGTTCTTTTTGCTCGATGGCTCGGCCGCTGAAGCACACAAAAACAGTAGCGAGGCAAAATACTAAGTATTTCATTTTCATGGCTTTGTAAGGGTTATTTGAAGCCATGAAGTAAAGGTATTTATCAATACAGCGCATCACCCCAAAATAGGGGTTTTGGGGCCAATGAATTGTTTATCAGCTGATTTTGGAGAAGCTAACCCGTCTGACAGTTGAAAATTGGGCTAACCCGTCCGACGGTTTTGAACTGGGACGCACAGTCCGTCCGACGGGTTAGTGAATATCCCCCAAAAATAGGTAGGTTAGATAAGTTTGTCTTTTACCGCTTTTTTGAGGGCTTCGGTCTTGTTAGTTACGTGTAGTTTTTGGTAAATATTCCGAATGTGGGTCTTAACGGTTTCAACACTGATAAACAGTTCGTCGGCAATCGAATGATACGTTTT
This sequence comes from Runella rosea, assembly GCF_003325355.1. Taxonomy (GTDB): domain Bacteria; phylum Bacteroidota; class Bacteroidia; order Cytophagales; family Spirosomataceae; genus Runella; species Runella rosea. Next base: position 1,586,877 of record NZ_CP030850.1, on the reverse strand, counting down.
TCCCCTGGAAAGAAGCGTCAAAACGTCCGTTTCTCGGTCAGAAAGAGGGGTGTTTAGGTTGCGTTGAAATGACTTTACCACCAGCGATGCAATTTTTGAGCTCATGGGCGCACCACCGCTCAATACCTCATCAATGGCATTGAGCAGACGGATGTGGTCTGTATCTTTGGTCAAATACCCCGAAGCACCCGCACAAAGCGCTTCAAAGACCAATTTGCCATCTTCATGTACGCTGATGACCAGAATCGTGGTGTGTGGTCGTTCGCGCAAGATGCGTTTGATGCCTTCAATACCGTGCATTCCCGGAAGCTCAAGATCAATCAATACGAGGTCGGGAGCGTCTTTTTTTAAGTTTTTAAGGGCATCGATGCAGTTCGTGTACGTGTTCACGACGTGAAAACGTTGCTGACTTCCAATGATGAGCGCTAAGCCGTCTTTGACGGCTTCGTTGTCTTCAATAACGGTGATTTTTGTAACGTTACTCATTATACGTTTATAGGTTTACCCCAAAAGCTAACTACTTTTGGGGGAGGCTGTTTTGGTAGGAATGCTCCCTCGCAGCAAAACGATTGTTCCTTTGGGAGGGGTAGGCGTAATGGATAAATGACAATGGATTCTTTCGGCGCGTAAGCGCATGTTATTCAGTCCTTTATGATAACCTTCGGTGGGGAATATGATGCCAGTACCATCGTCAATCAGGGCAAAAGACATCATTTGATTTTCGATTGTAGCCCGAAAAATGATGTTTTGACATTGAGCATGCTTGACGCAGTTGGTTAAAGCTTCTTTGAAAATCATAATTACCTGAATGCTTCGGCCGGGTGGAAGGTGTACGTTTTCGTACTCGTTAGGAAAACGAATATCGGTATGAAAATGAATGGGGGTATCTTGTAATAAATTTTCGCCTAAATCCTTGATATACAAGGCTAATTCGTTGATTTGATTGCTTTCTGGGTCAATCGACCAGATGAAATCTTTGGTGTCTCGAAAGAGCTTGACAACGTTTTTTTCAATTTCTCCCACAATGCGTTTTTCCTCACTTTCGTGTCCGTTGTAACGAAGTTTAAGCACGTTGGATTGCATTCGAATGGCGGCCAAACGATTGCCTAATTCGTCGTGAAAATCCTGTGCTATTTGTACCCTTACGGCGGCTTCTGCTTCCTGTTTTAGCTTTTCATACGCCAATACCCGCCGTGTACGGTATTGAATATAAAGCTTTTGGCATAAAATACCGAGAGATATTAACGTGGCAGCAATGAGCAAAATAAACCACCAACGTTGATAAAAAGGTGGAATAATCTCAAAAGTATAGGTCGAAATATCTCCCCAATGATTGTCGCCGTAGGAGGCACGTACTTTGAAGCGATAGCAGCCCGGCGTGAGATGGGAGTACACAACGGCTGTTTGGTCGGTTGGTCCGAGCCAGCCTTCATCCGCTCCTGCCAATTGGTACTGGTACCGAACATGGTCCGGACGGGTGTGATTGATGGCTATAAAGCTGATTCTCAGTTGGTTTTTGGTGTTTGGTAATGATAAACCGTCGTACACTTGGTTCCATTTGCTTTGGCCTTGGGCGTAGTGGGCAAGGTCGGTTGTGTCAAAAGGAATTCTGACATCTGTAAAATGGACTTTTAATGCTTCTGGGCGAGATTTGAGGTTGCTCTCGCGGTGCCTGAAGAGTCCTTTGATGGTTCCAATCCATAATTCCCCGTTGGGGGCCACAAAGGCCGTATTGGCGTTGGTTTCGCGGGCGGTAAAGCCGTCAGTTTCGTTGTAATGCCTAATATTGCTGATTTTCAGGTTTTTATCAATCGTGATTAAATCAATGCCGCGCTCGGTACCGACCCATAATCGGCCTTGCTTGTCAAAAATGGTGTTGTAAATGAGGTTGGAACAAAGCCCGTTTTTTACGGTATAATACTCCTTTTTGCGCGTTTTTGGGTCAAACACCGCAATACCGTCTTCAAAACTTCCCAAGGCCAGCAGACCGTCGTCTCGCTTAGCCATGCTAAGGGCGGGAAAAGAGGCGAGGTCACGGTCGTACATAAAATCGTAGACATTTCCATTTTTCAGGATATTCAATCCGCCAGGGCCAGAGGCAATTAGTTCATTATCATTGAGTTGTAGTGTTCTTCGCACAAATCGACCTTTTAATCCCTCCTTAGAAGTATAGTGATGGAGTTGTTTGCCATCGTGCAAAATTAACCCGTTAGAAGTGCTAATCCACATCTCTTTCCCCTTTCCTGCTTCCATAAAAAGCGTGACTCCGTGCGAAAATAAATAAGCATCAAGCGGAATGTATTCTATGGCTGTTTTTGAAATTTTATATACCCCAGCCCCCGCCAGTCCAACCCAGGTATTGCCTTCATTATCAACGGCTAGGCAATTGACCCGCTTGCCCAAAAGTGGTTTGGGGAGCGGCAGTATTTTGTTGGTTTTTGTATCCCAAATATCCATTCCATGATCGAAATAGCTAATCCATAATTTACCGTCGGGGGCAAGGGCAAAACAGGAGATGGTATTGCTGCTTAAACCAGATGTCGCATTCAAACCCGTGAAGGCAGGGTTGGTGAATTTATAGACGCCGTCGCCGTCGGTGGTAAACCAGATATTTCCTTCGCGGTCTTCCAACATTCCTTTGACCATGAAGTTTGTAAAACCATTTTGGACGCCAAACTTTAAGAGGCTCCCTTTTTGGTAACGCATCGCTCCCGTGGTAAGGCCCATCCAGATACTGCCGTCGGAGGTTTCGGTCATTTCGTGCGCGAGTTCTTTGCTAATAAATTGCAAATCAGCGATTTTGATGTCAGAGTTATGGGCGGAAGTTCGAAAAACCCCCTTTTCGGTTCCCAGCCAAAGGCTGTCTTTGGTGTCAAATAAAATACACCGCAACACCATGCCGTCGGGCGTATGATACCGAGATTGAAGTCCTTTGGGGGTTACCTCAAAAATTTCACCGCTGTAGGTCGAAACCATCAACTTTTTGTCGCGCGTGCCCGACATATCACTGTAAAAGGAGGGGCGAACTGCGCCACTTTTCTTCAAAAAAATAAGGCTGTCGTTGACTATTTTCCCCAATTGACTCGCATTACAAATGGCGTACACATTGCCTTTCTGGTCACCAATAACGGAGGAAACAGTATACGACTCACGATTGGGAGCGTGTACGGGGCGGGTATTTTTGCCATCGTAGATAGAGAGGCCGAAAGGTGTACCGATGTACATTAGGTCTTTAGCGTCAATTTCGAGTGATAAAATATTGTTGGCGGGCAGGTTATCCTCTTTTCGGTAGGTGGTAAAATGCAGTCCATCGAAGCGAGAAAGCCCGCCGCCGCGCGTGGAAAGCCAAATGTACCCAAAGCGGTCCTGCTCGATGTCGGAGACCTGCGATTGGCCCAACCCCGAAAAAATATCGTAGTGCCGGAAATAATAAACCTGCGCCACTGATACTCGCAGTACCAGTGAGAACAGCAAAGGGGCAACCCATCTGCTGGTGGTTAAAATGTTGATTGACTTCACATTGCTAAGTCTGTTTTAGAGAATATTCTATATGGCTGAAATTTTGAATATTCACGACAGGAAGTAAGTGTACAAATGTAAAACAAATCTTTATATCTGCTTAAAAATAGGGTAGTTAATATTTCATCAAAATTCATCAATTTCTGGCTATGAAAACTCCTCGGGGGCGTCGTACCTTTGGCCTGGAGAATGTAAATTTTAAACGATGAATTCAGTAACGATTATCGGGGGAGGGGTAAGCGGCCTTTTTTCGGCCTATTATCTTCAAAAAGCCGGCCATTCGGTCACCATCATTGAGCAGGGGGCATTTTTGGACGGTTGCTCTTTTGGCAATGCAGGCATGATTGTCCCGAGTCATATTGTGCCGCTGGCCCAGCCGGGCATGATTTCAAAAGGATTGCGCTGGATGCTTAAATCCACCAGTCCGTTTTATGTAAAGCCACGGTTGAGTTGGGATTTGATGAAATGGGGATTGTTGTTTTATAAATATTCCACCGAACAACACGTCCAACGTTCCATTCCTATTTTGCGGGATATAAGTTTGCTTTCCAAAAAACTCTTTCAAGACTTAGCCGCTTCTGGCGAAGTAGATTTTGGATGGCACGAGCGTGGATTGTTGATGCTGTACAAAAACGCCGATACCGAGCATGAAATGGCCGAAGAAGCGCACTTGGCCAATCAGGCGGGAATTGTGGCTGAGATGCTAAACGGCGCTCAAGTGCAGGCGCTTGAGCCTGAAGTACGGGTAGATGTGCGCGGTGCAGTCTACTACCCAGGTGATGCTCACATAACGCCCAATTTGCTTATTAAGAACTTATTAGTCTTTCTTAAAAAACAGGGAGTGCAGGTTTTGGAAAACGAAGAGGTGCTTGGTTTTGAGAAAAAAGGAACAAAAATAACGGCGGTTCAAACGGCCAATGGAAGCCATAAAACCGAAGAACTAATCATTGCGGCGGGTGCTTGGTCGCCCGTATTGACGGAGAAGCTGGGTATTTCGTTGCCTTTACAGGGAGGGAAAGGATACAGTTTTATGCTCAAAAATGTAAAAAATAATATCCACGTACCCGCCATTATGCTTGAAGCGCGCGCCACGGCGACTCCTATGGGCGGCGACTTACGTTTTGCAGGTACCTTGGAAGTTGCGGGAACGGATATGACGGTCAATATGAACCGCGTACGGGGAATTGTGCAGGGAATTAAGAATTATTATCCCGAACTGGAAGTACAACTACCCGAAGTAGACAAGGTATGGCGCGGCTTGCGGCCCTGTTCGCCCGATGGGCTGCCTTACATCGGACGAGTAAAAGGACTGGATAATGTCACGCTCGCCACGGGTCATGGGATGATGGGCGTGAGTTTGGGTCCTGCTACAGGAAAGTTAGTCGCAGAAATTGTGACGGGCAAGGCTGAATCTATGGATGTTCATGCTTTCAACCCTTTGCGTTTTAGCTAATTAATAGCTTTTGGTCAGGAGTTGTTCTAGTTATCACAATTCCTGACCAAAAAATTAATTTTTAGCCGTCTGGGTATATGGCATCCCTTTTTTCTTCTTCTCATAGATTTCCCACTGCTCGGGCGTGAGAATTCCTTTGAATTTTTCGTCTTTTTCAGTTTGCCATTTATCCACCGTTTCCCGTATTTGTTGGATTTCCTGCGGAGAAGGGCGTGAATTGGCGTGAATTTTCATGAACGCCTCCTGATAATCGCTTAATTTCAAGGCATGGTCCAAATTGAGCGTTTCGATAGAAATTGATTGATCTTCGGTAAGCTTAACTTTTTTGTCCAACCACTTGGTTTGCTCTTCGGCAATTTGGTCGGGCGTCAGTGGTTTTTTGGGTGTAGAGGGAAGCTGGTTCATGCTTCGAGAACCGTATCCACGGCCATAGCCGCCGTATCCTCCACCGTAGCCACCATATTGCGCCATTGTTTGAAAACTTATAAAAAGGGTAGCTACGAGGCAAAATTGTAGGAATCCTATTTTCATCGTGTGTCTTTTTTAGAAAATTGGTCGAAATGTAGTTATTTTCGATGCACTTTCAAAAATACTATCCCTGTATTCTTTCAGTTTATGACTCCTTTTTATCAACGCATCCGGGCTCTTAATGCCTGGAAACCGCCCCAAGATTGGCTTCAATTGACCGCCATCGACGCCCATACTGGCGGGGAACCGTTGCGAATTATCACGGATGGATTACCCCAAATCAGGGGGAATACAATTCTGGAACGACGGGCTTATTTAAAAACAAACCTTGACCATTTGCGCAAAGCTTTAATGTGGGAACCGCGCGGCCATGCGGATATGTACGGGTGCATCATTACCGAACCAGTAACCGAAGAGGCTGATTTTGGGGTGATTTTTTTGCACAATGAAGGCTACAGTTCCATGTGTGGGCACGGCATTATTGCAGTGACCAAGGTGGCGGTTGAATTAGGATTGATTGAGGCAAAACAACCCGTCACAACGGTCAGAATTGATGCGCCAGCGGGCTTGATTACGGCCTGTGCCAACGTGAAAAATGGACAGATAACGTCGGTGAGGTTTCAGAATGTACCTTCTTTTGTCTTGTACCGCGACCAGCGTTTGACGATAGAAGGCTTGGGCGAAGTGTCATTTGATGTAGTCTATGGAGGTGCTTTTTATGCGTATGTAGACGCAGACGCACTGGGCATAGGCATGACGATTGGAGATTATCGTTTGTTGATTGAAAAAGGAATGGTCATCAAAAAGGCCGTGATGGATTCACTGCCAATTGTTCATCCTTTTGAAGAAGATTTAAGCTTTTTATACGGGACCATTTTCTACGGGAAAGGCCATACCGAAGGCGTTGACAGCCGAAACGTCTGCATTTTTGCCGATGGTGAAGTAGACCGCAGTCCTACGGGAACGGGGGTGAGCGGGCGCGTGGCGTTGCAACACGCGCGCGGTGAGCTGGCCATGAACCAACCGATGGTGATTGAGAGCATTGTAGGGAGTCGCTTTACGGCTTCTATTCAATCCATCACGACCTTTGGCCCACACGCGGCAGTCATCCCTGAAGTGGAAGGGACCGCTCATATTTGCGGTAAAAACACCTTTTTGATTGACCCAAAAGATGAATTGGGAAAAGGGTTCTTTTTACGGTAATGGGTCGGGAGTGGAGATATGTGCCGTCGGGTTCATAACCCCGATGGTTGTCGTTTATCAAAACAACAACCATAAACTTACTTTATCTTAAACATACTAACTGCCTTGCATACATTTCGCTATTTTTCCCGTCAGGCCGTCGAAGAAGGAGTTACCATGCCTGAGGCCATCGAATTGATGAAAGAAGCTTTTCGCAGCCTATCGGTGGGGGAGGCGGTGGTGCCGTTGCGAGTAAACCTGCCGCAGCCTGCACAAAACGCCCAAACGCTCTTTATGCCCGTGTATCTACCATCAGCCGAGGTTTTAGGTCTGAAAATGGTCACGATTTTTAGGGATAATCCAGCGCAAAATCTCCCCTTGATTCACGGGCTGATGCTCGTAATGGATGGCACCAACGGGCAGCCGCTGGCGCTATTGGATGCAGAATACCTGACCGCTCTACGAACGGGGGCGGCGGCTGGCTTGGCGACGGATTTATTGGCCCGTAAAGACGCGACTGTGTTAGCGGTTTTTGGCACAGGAGCGCAGGCACGTACGCAGGTCGAGGGAGTTGCTGCCGTACGGGAGTTGCAAAAAGTACTGGTTTTTGGGCGAAATCCAGAGAATACAGAAGATTTTTGTATAGCAGTGCGGGCAAAAACGGGGCTGAAAATGGAAGGAGCATACGCCCCTGAGCAGTTGTTGGAGGCGGATATAATTTGCGCCGCCACCACGTCCAATGTGCCTGTTTTTGAACATCGCTACCTTAAAAAAGGTGTACACATCAATGGCGTGGGTTCGTACCGCCCCGATGCCCGGGAAATTTCTGGGCAGACCATGCAGGCCGCGACTATAGTGGTAGACCAACGAACGGCGGCCGCTGCCGAGGCGGGCGATATTGTCTTGCCTATGAATGAGGGATTGCTCGAAGATGCCGCCAATTTTGTTGAGCTAGGTGAGATTATTTTGGGAGCAAAACCGGGACGCATTTCGGAGGATGAAATCACGGTTTTTAAGTCCGTAGGCAATGCTGTGCAGGATTTGGCTGTGGCGAGTTACTTAGTTGGGAAAGCCCAAAAAGAAAGTTTAGGTATAGTTTTGATGTGACTTTTGGGATGTAATCGAGTATCACATTAAAGAAACAGACATTTTTTTAATGTACCAATTTGAATTTAACCTTTTATATTGCCGACGATTTATAGACGATATATACTGGATTGATAGAGGAATAAAGGGAGAAAAAGTATGAACGTTATGAATTATTGGGTACTTCTATGCACATCTTCTACGGTTTGCTGCGCCCAGTCCATTATCACGCGGGGGCCTTATTTAAATAACTCTGATACCAAAGCGACTATTCGCTGGCGGACAGACAGTCCCACAAATTCGGTCGTGACCATTGGCGCTGCCACCTATACCAATTCGCTCCAAACCACTGAGCATATTGTGAAAATAACGGGTTTGACGCCCAACTCCCATTATTCATACCGTATTGGAAGTACAAGTTATACCTTTCCAGTCGACACAAATTATCATTTTCATACCGCCCCGGTTTCGGGTAGCTATGTACGTCCTGTAACGGTGATTGGGATTGGGGATTTCGGGGTAAGTACAACGGCGCAAAACGATGTGGAAAATGTTTTGCCACAGCAGGCGGATGTTTGGCAATGGTATGGCGACAATGCGTATCCTATCGGCTCAGCGGCTGAGTATGAGGCCCATGCCTTTGGCCCTCATTATCGAAATCATTATCCTAAACTCAATCTTTTGCCGAGTTTGGGAAACCATGATGCCGTCAGTTCTTCTCCCACTACCCAAACTGGGCCTTATTTTGAGTATTTTAGTCTTCCGTCATCGGGAGAATATGGGGGTGTAGCCTCCAATACTGCCGCCTATTATTCATACAATTATGGGCACGTTCACTTCATTGTTTTAGAATCAACAGAGGCTCCTTTTCGCAGTGCTACTGGTGCAATGGCCAATTGGCTTCGGCAAGATTTGCAGGCGGATAAAAGCCTTTGGAGGGTTGTCTATTTTCACCATCCCCCCTTTTCAAAAGGCTCACACAACAGTGACCTCGAAATAGACATGGTGGAGATGAGGCAAAATATAGTTCCTATTTTGGAACAATACGGGGTGGATTTAGTATTGACAGGCCATTGCCACGGGTACGAACGAAGTCATTTTATGCACGGTTTTTATGGTACTTCGTCACAATTCAACGATTCGTATCGCTTGTCTTCGGGGACGGGGTTTCCCGAACCCTATCAAAAAACGAACAAAGGGGCGGTTTATGCCGTAGTGGGGACGGGAGGAGTTGCTTTGAAAGGCTCTGGGATTCATAACGCAATGGCGACTTCTGTTTTCAATAAATATGGCTTTGCTAAAATGACCTTCACACGTGACAGTCTTTGGTTTCAGTTTATAGGAACTGATAAACAGGTAGTTGATCAGTTTATTATTCGAAAGGTGCAACCCTGTCCTGACCAACTTGTTTTTAGTTCTCCACCTCACCTCGGAACCCAATCATTTGAGGCACACCTGACCATTACCTCTACTAATCAGACGGCAAAAGGAAGTGCAATTTCGTATTCAGCAGGTAAATCGGTAGAGCTTAAACCAGGGTTTTCGACGTCTTCGGGAAGCATTTTTCAAGCCACTGTCGGAGGGTGTAATCCCCCTTGAACCTTTAGTTTATCCTTTAAAATACTCCGTCCGACTTACTTACAATCATACGCTAACGCGTATTTTTTTTTGTTAAAATTGCTTTTTTTGTACAAATCCTTGACAATCCTGCGCGCCTACCCTACATTTGCAGCTTCAATTTGTACAATTCTTCGTGAAAACACGCAACTACGCTTTTTTTCGACATCACCACCACCACGCCTGCGGGCGAGCGTAGATACCATTCCATGCGTAGGGCTTCTGGATATAAGTCATGCGTTTTCATTAACTTTGCCTCCCTATTTCGTGTTAGAACGACTTTTGCTCAGGCAATCGTACGCGCACAGGTAGTGAATCCCACTCAATCATTTGCTCATCTATTCTTTTCGTTATTCAAAAATGTTACGCATTGCCATTCAAAAGTCCGGACGTCTCAGCGACGATTCCATCAAATTATTCAAAGAATGCGGTATTCAGTTCGATAGCAGTTCTTCTGGAAAGTTAAAGTCTATTTCTGCCAATTTTCCCGCCGAATTTTTATTCCTGCGCGACGATGATATTCCTGGTTACGTCGAAGACGGCGTGGCCGATTTGGGCATCGTTGGCGAAAATGTATATACTGAAACGGGCCGTCAGGTGACCGTAGTACATAAATTAGGATTCTCGAAGTGCCGTTTGTCGTTGGCTATCCCGCGCGGCACGCAATGGAACGGCGTTGAAGACCTTCAAGGGCGCGGCGTCGCTACGTCGTATCCGCGTATTTTGGGTAATTACCTAAAAGAAAATGGCGTAGAAGCCGACATTCATGAAATCAGCGGTTCGGTTGAAATTGCGCCAAGTATTGGTCTTGCCGATGCCGTGTGCGACATCGTGAGTTCGGGAAGCACGCTTTTGAGCAACGGCCTCAAAGAAGTAGAGGTCATTTATCGTTCGGAAGCGATTTTGATTGCAGCCCCCAATCTGAGCGACGAAAAAGCCCTGTTGCTTGACAAAATCATGTTTAGAATTAAGGCGGTACAAGCGGCGCAAAATCACAAATACATTTTGCTGAATTGCCCCGCCGATGCCGTCGACAAAATCATGCAATACATACCAGGCATGAAAGCACCGACCGTATTGCCGTTGGTGACCGAAGGATGGGTGTCGCTTCATTCGGTTATTAATGAAAATGATTTTTGGACCAACATCGAAAAAATACGTGAAGCAGGTGCCGAAGGGATTTTAGTCATTCCCATTGAAAAAATGATTCGATAACAGTGTAGTCATTGCTTGGCACGACATTTCTTACAGAACTATGCAAATTATCCCTTATCCCGACCGCAGTGAGTGGCCTGCGCTTTTAGCTCGACCGACGCAAAGCATGGCCAATATCGAAAAAGCCGTAGCGCCGATTCTTGAACAGGTTCAGAAAGAAGGCGATGCCGCATTGCGCGCTTTGGCCCTCAAATTTGATAAAATTGACCTTACGGAGATTGCCATGCCGCCAGCAACATTGGCAGCAGCGGAGGCAAGTCTTACCGAAGAACTCAAAGCCGCCATTCGACAGGCGTATGCTAATATTCGAAAATTTCACGAAACGCAGTACCAGCCCGTTCAGAAAATTGAAACCATGTCGGGCGTTACTTGCTGGCGGCGCAGCGTGGGTATCGAGAAAGTGGGCTTATACATTCCTGGAGGCTCGGCTCCGCTGTTTAGTACTGTGCTGATGCTCGGCGTGCCTGCACAACTGGCTGGTTGTAAGGAGATTGTTCTCTGCACTCCCAGCGACCACCCGGCTATTTTGTACGCGGCGCAGTTGGTGGGTGTGACCAAAATTTTCAGAATAGGCGGAGCGCAGGCCATCGCCGCAATGGCCTACGGAACGGAATCAGTCCCTAAAGTTTATAAGATTTTTGGGCCAGGAAACCAATACGTAACGGCCGCTAAAATGCTGCTGGCTAAAGAAGGCGTGGCCATTGACATGCCAGCGGGCCCTTCCGAAGTGGCAGTGTACGCCGATGGGTCGGCGGTTCCGGCGTTTGTGGCGGCCGATTTATTGTCACAGGCAGAGCACGGTGCAGACAGCCAAGTGTTGTTGGTATCGACGGATAAAAAATTCTTAGCGTCGGTTAATCTTACGCTTTCTACGCAGTTGGAAGCGTTGCCTCGGAAGGAGTTGGCGCGAAAAGCGATTGAAAACAGCAAGGCAATTTTGGTCGAAGATGAAGCCGAAGCCATTGATTTGCTGAATGAATACGCCGCCGAACACTTGATTTTGAGCGTAAGCAATGCCGAGGAAATCTCCGAAAGAATCATCAATGCGGGTTCTATTTTCTTAGGCAATTATACCCCCGAATCCTGCGGAGACTACGCATCGGGCACAAATCACACCCTGCCAACTAACGGCCACGCCCGGGCGTACAGCGGGGTATCGTTGGATAGTTTCGTGAAAAAAATCACCGTTCAGCACATCACTCCCGAAGGCCTCAAGGCCCTCGGACCGACCGTTGAAGCCATGGCCGAAGCCGAATCGCTCCAGGCCCACAAGCGTGCCGTGAGTCTTCGATTGAGCAGTTTGAAATAAGGCAAACGTAGGGGCAGGCCTCGCGTCTGCCCGCTTGCGTCTGCCCGTTTGTATCAGCCTGTTTGCGTCTATCAGAAATACCTACCACAATGACATTTGACTTAACAAAAATCCTCCGTCCGCATATCCTCAACTTGGTGCCGTACTCGTCGGCGCGGGATGAATATACGGGCAAAGAAGGTATCTTTTTGGATGCCAATGAAAATCCCTATCAGTCGGTAAACGGTCAGCACTGGAACCGCTATCCCGACCCCTACCAGTGGGCGATCAAAGAAAAATTGGCGCCTATCAAAGGCGTACGACCTACCCAAATCTTTCTGGGCAATGGCTCCGACGAACCCATTGACCTGCTGGTGCGGGCCACCTGCACGCCCCGTGAGGACAATATGTTGCTCATGCCGCCCACCTACGGGATGTATCAGGTAAGTGCCGACATCAACGACGTGCCAGTAATTAAGGTGCCGTTGACGTCTGATTTTCAGATTGATACCCCAAGAGTGTTGGCGGAATTGACCCCCAAAACTAAAATTGTGTGGATATGCTCGCCCAATAACCCTAGCGGAAATTTGGTACAGCGCGAAGCAATTTTAGAAATATTGAACAACTTTCAAGGATTGGTGGTCGTCGATGAAGCGTACATTGATTTTGCTAGTGAGCCATCGTTTACGCAGGAGTTGGATAATTATCCCAATCTGATTGTATTACAGACATTTTCTAAGGCGTGGGGGTTGGCTTCGCTGCGTTTGGGCATGTGTTTTGCCTCCGAAGAAATTATTAAGGTATTAAACAAAATCAAACCTCCTTACAACCTCAGCGGCGCTACGCAGCAGTTGTTACTTGAAGCGCTTGACTACGTCGAAACCAAAAACCAATTGGTAAATGATATTTTGGCGGAGCGGGAGCATTTGCGCACGAATTTGGCCGCCTTGCCGTTAGTTAAAAGGATATATCCCTCAGATTCCAACTTTTTACTCGTTGAATTTGACGATGCTTCGGCCGTGATGCAGTACTTGATTGACCAAAAAATCATCGTGCGCGACCGTTCAAAAGTGATTCTGTGTGATGGATGCCTACGGATTACGGTCGGAACGGCGGAGGAAAATAAAACGCTGTTAGACACGCTGAAAGCATTTGCTATCATGGCGTAACCGATAAGGGTTTTGAGGCCGCCGATTGTCATTATTAAAATTAATACTACAGTAGATGAAAAAGAAGCTTTTATTCACTTTGTTGCTTAGTGCCTTGGGTATTTTACCCTCAATGGCGCAGTACAATAATTGGGCGGTTGGATTTCAATTGGTAGAGCCTTCTGGGCTGAATGTTCGTAAATATTTTGGGGATAACAAAGCCTTGGATATATCGGCAGGAACGTATGGTCTGTTTTACGGCCGTGACCGTAAGTACCGTAAAGGCACTTATCAAAATGCGGGATTTTCGGTGCGGGCGGCGTATCTGTGGCACCGAGGGTTGTTCAAAGCCGAAAAACTGCACGTTTATTACGGCTTCGGCGGCCAAATCAACTCACGTCGCTATTATTTTGACCCTAGCAATGTGCCCGGTGTCAAAGTGTTTACCAACAATATTTCGCTCGGAGGCGCAGGTTTGGCAGGAACTGAATATTTTGTGTCAAACAGTCCTTTATCCCTGTTTTTGGAAGGCGGACTTTACATTGAATTGATTCCTGACATTTTTTATCTCCACCCGCAGGCTAGCATCGGCGTTCGTTTTAATTTTTAGCATTCTTATCGTCGGTGAGGTTATAACCTCACCGACGATATTTGTTAAAACGCTGCTTTTTTTATCACTTCAGCCTTCACTTTTACCGTTTCAGCGCGAATGCCCCTTTGCTTGAGGGCTAGGCAAATTACTTTTGAGCGTTCAAAAATTCAAACAGTAATTTAAGCCATGAAACAAAAAAACGTACTTCAGAACCTGCGGGTTCAGGCAATGCCTTTTGCCAAAAAATCTGTTATTGCCTCTCTGTTTGCGCCTTTGCTGTTGCTCATGTTGACAATGACAGGTTGTAAAAAGGAAGAAATCGTTGATCCAACGCTTACCGTAACGGCAAAAGCGGGCGCGGACCAATCCGTACAGGTAGGGCAACAGGTCAGCTTGGATGCCTCTGAGTCAAGCGACGCGCAGGGTAAGCCGCTCACGGTAGAGTGGAAGCTGTTGCGGAAGCCCGCCAAAAGTACCGTGACCCTCTCAAACGCGTCGTCGTTTAAGCCTACGTTTACGCCTGATGAAGTAGGTGAATACGAACTTGAACTGACCGTCAGTAGTGCCAATGGCAAAAGTACTGATAAAGTGTTGGTAACCGCATCGGTTGCCGAGCCTTTGGCCATTACCGCCAATATCACCGTCAAGACCAACCTCACCGACCGCGTAGTCAATCCCGACTTGCCAGACTACATCGTCACCAAATCCATTGATGTCAACAATGAACTGACCATTGCCCCTGGCGTAGTCATTGCGTTTGAGCGGGATGTTCGGATGAACATTAATGACAACGGCGGGCTTATCATCGCTAAGGGCGAGGCCAACCGCAAAATCAAATTTGTTGGCGTACAGAAAACCAAGGGATATTGGGTGGGTATTTCGCTTTATTCGGGCAGCAACGCCAATCTTATGGAGTACGTGGAAATAATGCACGCTGGTAGCCGTACCATCTTTAGCACCACAAAATCTGCCTTGTTTATGTCGGGAGGTAGCAAAGCACAGATTGCCCTCAAAAATACCCTATTTTCTCAAAACGATGGCTACGGAATCTATGCCTACGACGGTTCTATTTTACGTGAATTTTCCCAAAATGCTTTTTCGAACAACACCGAAGCGGGAATCATGCTTACTGCTGAAAACGTGGCAAAATTGGATGCCGCCTCGACGTTTAAAGGCGGCAATGGCCGTGATGTGGTAGAAGTGACCGCCTCGGGCATCAAAGGCAAGGAAGAAATCACGTGGGCGGGATTTGCCGACAAAACTCCCTACCGCTTGATGGGGGAATTTACGGTTAATACGGGTTGGAAGTTAAATCCCGGCGTTATTCTGGAAATGAACCGCGACGCGGTCATTAGAATCAATACCGATGGGTATATTTTGGCCAAAGGAACGGCGGCCGAGAAAATAGTTTTCAACGGAGCCAACAACACGGCGGCCTATTGGCGCGGCCTGATTTGTTACTCAGCCGACCCCAAAAATTTGCTTGAACAAGTAGAATTTAAAAATGCGGGCAGCGCAGCTATTGTATCAGGCAAGCGGGCCAACGTGGCCATCCACGGCAACCGAGCCACCATGACCATCAAAAATACGGTTATCAGTGGCAGCGGCGGTTATGGGGTATTTGTTAGCTATGGCGCTTCGGCCAATGCCGATTTAATAACGGCGAATACTTTCGATAAAAATCAGGAGTCAAATGTGTTGATTGAGAAATAATCAGTGAGATTCTAAACAATTTGGGCCGCCCCTTATGAAGGGTGGCCCAAATTGTTTTGTTCACTTGCCCCACAACCGCCTAAAAGGGAGGTTTTTTATAGGCTGTTTTATTGCGGTATTATTTCCATCAATAGTTCATCTTTGGCTTTGTTATAGTAGGTACAAGTCATTTTGTCCATCGCAACTGTCCATTTTTCAATGCCCGATTTTGCGCAGTCTTTGCAAAAAGTAGGATAATCGGTTTTGCCTTGCTGATGCGCTTTTAGGTCAATTTTGAATTGTTCGGCATTGCTTATTTCGGCAATAAACAGGGTGTCATACGTCGGGGTAGTTGAAGTTTGGTAGGCATCTTTCCCAAAATAGTCGGTGTGTCCGTCCGACACGTAGGTTTCATAGGAGGTCACGCCCAATTGAATCAGTTCTTGAATATAGTTGGGAAAATCGGCACCCGATTTTACTTTTGAATGGGCGGCTTTAATTTGGTCTACGGTAAACATTGGTTTTGATTTTTTGGTCGTTAAACGATGATTTGTACAATGCAAAAGTCCTCAAAACTAAGGCGCTTTCATTGTAAAAAATCGTTTTTTATAAGAACCGCTTAAACTGTTCGGGAGTATCGCCTGTGTATTGTTTAAAGTCCTTGATAAAATGGGCTTGGTCAAAAAAATTGTTTTCGTAGCAAATATCAGTAAGCGATTTCGGGCCATTCAAATCATTTAAAACCGTATTGAATCGAACAATCGACGCAAATTTTTTAGGGGAAGTGCCCACTAATTTTCTGAAACGTTTCTCAAAAGGGCTTTGGCTGATAAACAGTTTTTCGTTTAACTCTTTGATTTTAATGGTTCCTTTTGACTGATAAATGAGCTTGACCGCTTCAACGATAAGTCGGTCGTTTTGAATGTCTTTGAGATGAGAGAGAAAGAATTGTTCAATAATCTGAATACGCTGGGCATCTGTCGTGGCTGATGATAGCTTTTCCTCTGCTTCACGTACTTTGTTCTTATCAAAAATATCGCCGAGTGAAATGCTCCGGTTAAATAGTTCATGGGCGGGGCTTGCCGTAAAGTGCGTAAAGCCGATTTCGGTAAAGTAAACCAATAGGGTCCCGATGTTGGCGGAGTTTTTGAAGAGTTTATAGTGGTCAGAAATACCCGTTATGCCCGATGTTTCCAAATTCAATTCCACGTTATTGATAACCGTTGAAAGCTGTCCACGGTACTGAAATCCAATGACAAGACCCGACGCAGGAAAAACCTTGTATTGGCTTTCCTGCGCATTTTCGGCCACCACAAAGTATTTAATGTAGGGGCTAAGTTGCGCTGTCGGGATGAATTTGTCAAATCTCATAATGAATTTGTAATTGCCTAACGAAGTTTCATTTTCAACAACCCAATTTCAGTGGCTGGCGGCTGACGCTCGTAGAGAATCCTGTAGGTGGCTTGTGTGATGGGCATTTCAACGCCGTATTTCTTGTTCATTTCAAAAATACTGTTGACAGCGTAGTAGCCTTCGGCAATCATTTTCATTTCCATTTGGGCCGATTGAACGCTGTACCCGCGCCCAATCATGTTGCCAAAAGTACGGTTGCGGCTAAACTGCGAATAGGCCGTTACGAGCAAATCGCCTAGGTAGGCCGAGGCGCTCAAATCACGCTCGCGCGGGTCTACGGCATTGACAAAACGACGGATTTCCTGCATGGCGTTGGAAACCAAGACCGCCTGAAAGTTATCTCCGTAGCCCAATCCGTGGCTGATGCCGCAGGCCAACGCCACGATGTTTTTCATCACTGCCGCGTATTCAACCCCGTACAAATCCACCAAAGGGTTGGCGGTGACAAACCGACAATTCATCAATTGGGCAAAATGCGAAGCGCAGGCTTCGTCGGTGGAGGCGATGGTGAGGTAAGATTGCTTTTCGAGCGCCACTTCTTCGGCGTGACACGGGCCCGCAATGACGGAAATTTGACTCAGCGGTACTTCAAAACGCTCCTCTACCCAATCCGTGACCAAGCAGTTTTTTTCGGGAATCATGCCTTTAATGGCCGAAACGACCCGTTTGCCCGCAAAATGTTTGGCGGTTAATCCTTGGAACGGTTCCTGAACAAAAGCGGCAGGAATGGCCAAAATGACGTATTCGGCACCGTTGAGGGCGTCGGTAATTTTAGAAAAAGTCTTTACTTTTCGGGGGCTTAGGCGCACGTCGCGGAGATAATCAGGATTGTAATGGTGCTTCCGGATGTGGTCAACGGCGGCACGGTCGCGCAGCCACCAACGGATAGATACGTTGTTTTCGGACAGGATTTTGATAATAGCAGTGGCCCAACTGCCACCACCTATTACGGCGATTGATGTCATTGGTAAGATTGTCGGTTCTAAGTTTGTTGCACAAACTTGCAAAAAAAGCCCCAACTTTACCCTTTGCTACCTAAACTTTACCCTTATTTTTCACACCCGCAGCCCTTGCCGCAACCTGATTTTTTAGGGCTTAATTCTTTTCGTAGGCGGTTGCCGACGTACCCCAACGCCCCTAAAAAAAGCAAACCGATGACAATTGTTTCCATCATTTTGGAAGAAAATTAACGTAAAAATGCGTTTGGGAGAATTTTCTGGTGATTTACGCTTTAAAGTATAAAATCTACCCCTTATCGCTTTACACAAAAACGCCTTTTTCCGTAATTGCGTTCCTGATGACCCTTTCCATTAATAATTTTATGAAAAACAGCAGTGCCCAATCTACCTCTTTAAGCCGTTTGGTGAGTTTGCCCGTCATTGTGGCTGCGCTCGGCTACTTTGTGGATGTATATGATTTGATTGTGTTCAATATAGTACGGGTTCCGAGCCTCAAAAGCCTCGGACTCAGCCCCGAAGAGGTGTCGAGCGTAGGCGCTGCTATCTACAACTGGCAGCAGGCGGGATTGCTGATAGGGGGAATTTTATGGGGAGTTTTGGCCGACAAACGCGGTCGGCTTTCGGTCTTATTTGGCTCTATTATCATGTATTCGCTGGCCAATATCCTGTGCGGTTTTGTGCAAACGCCCATGCTGTACGGTTTTCTGCGTTTTATGGCAGGGGTAGGGCTAGCGGGAGAATTGGGGGCAGGTTTGACGTTGGTTTCTGAAATATTACCCCAAAAGCTACGCGGTTATGGGTCTTCGATTGTGGCGAGTGTGGGGCTTTTGGGCGCGGTTGTGGCTTTCCTGACCAACTCATGGTTTGACTGGCGCACCACGTATTTTGCGGGTGGTGGTTTGGGGTTGGCCCTGTTACTGTTGCGGATACGCGTGTATGAATCAGGGATGTTTGAGCAGGCCAAAACCCAAAGTTTGCGACTAGGCAGTATGTCGGCGTTTTTTACCGATAGTACCCGTTTTTGGAAATATATGCGTTGCATTGGGGTCGGAGTGCCCACGTATTTTGTCATCGGAATTTTGGCCACGTTTAGCAATGAATTTGCGAAAGCGTTGGGTATTACGGAAGAGATAGTGACTGGACGGTGTGTGATGTACGTTTTTGTCGGAATGGTCATCGGAGATATGTTCAGTGGGGTGCTGAGTCAGTGGCTTAAATCGCGTCGCATGGCAATTGGTATTATGACCACCATGACTTTGCTGGGGGTAATTTTTTATTTGTACGGTGGTATCACCGACGCGGCGGCTTTTTATATTGTGTGTGCGTATTTGGGCTTTTCAATTGGTTATATCGCCATGTTTTTAACGGTAACGGCCGAAAGTTTCGGAACCAATTTGCGCGCTACGGCTACCTCGACCGTAGCTAATTTTGTCCGGGCCACTACGCTACTGACGCTCCCCCTGTATCAATACCTCAAACCCAGCATGGGGGCTCTTTCGGCAGGAGGTTTGGTGGCGCTGCTCTGTTTTGCGATTGCGTATCTTTCCCTTTTTCTCATGGAAGAAACGTTTCACAAAGAGTTGGATTATGTAGAATAACGAGTTGTGTATTTATAAAAATGACAGGCGCACTTTCTGGGTGCGCCTGTTTGCTTCATGGCTGTGTTGTTTTTTACATTACATCCAACTGATAGCACTATTTAGTGACTTCTCCGTGGATGTTTAGCGTCACCAATCCCCCCTCAGCGTTGGATTCTACCGTGACCGTTTTGTTAAATGTTCCAACGGCGGCGGCGTTAAATGTCGCTTTGATTGTGCCCGATGCTCCAGGCATAATTGGCTGTTTGGGATAGTCAACCCCCGTACACCCGCATGAACCATACGCCTTGCGGATGATCAAGGGAGCGGCACCTTTGTTGGTGAACGCAAATTCGGCCGTAACAGGCTTACCCTGTGTGATTTGCCCAAAATTATGGTCGGTTTCTGTCCAACCAAATGCTGCTACTGCTGCACCTGCAAAAACAAGAGAAGCAGTAACCATTAAGAATAAAAAAAGAAGTGTTACTTTTTTCATAAAAATAAGTCTTTAAGAGGTTAATGAACTTTTTTATCAATTGACGTTTCAAAAGTATGGTGTTTGGTTTAGTGCCTGTGTTAATGAAAACTCAACTTTTGTTAATGGTTTGTTAATCGTTCGATAAGAATCTGTATACCTCCTAAATTCGTATGTATTTTTTGGTTAATATTGCCAACAGGCAGTTTTAGTTAAAAGTGCGCGCTTGCATTTATGTCAAGAAAAACAATTCGGCTTCTGGTAATTTTATCCACATTGTCCATTATTGGGGTCATTGTGACACAGATATATTGGGTAAGAAAAGCCCTCGACATGGGGGAGCGCCAGTTCAATCAGCAAGTTCATGTGTCTTTGCAGGAAGTGGCCGAGCAGCTTGCACAGCTCAATGCGGTGATGCTGCACAATAACCCAGTAGAGCAACTTTCTTCCAATTATTTTTTGGTTAATACCAATTCAATGGTTGATCCGGGCATTTTGGAACATTACCTCAAAACGAGCTTCGTAAGGCATAATATTATTACTGATTTTGAAGTAGGAATTTATGATTGCGCCAGCAATAAAATGTTTTATGGCGTAGCACTTAGTACTCGTAATGACAACAAGACCCCAACCCAAACGGCTAATTGGCTCAAATCCAATAAATATCCTTATTATTTCGGCGTACGTTTTCCCAATCAAAATAGCGCTGTCATTAACGATCTCAGAGGCTGGATTTGGTCTTCGTTGCTGGTGTTGATTGCAGTTAGTTTTTTTGGATATGCCCTGTTTGTTATTTTACGGCAAAAACAACTCACTGAAATACAGCGCGATTTTATTAATAACATGACGCACGAGCTGCAAACGCCCATTGCTACTATACGCATCGCGGCCGATGTGCTCAATACACCCGCCATCAAAGACCAGCCCGAACGCCTCAAAAAATACACCGAGATTATCAAAGAGGAGGCCCTGCGCCTCCAAACCCAAGTAGAAACGGTGTTGAATATGGCTAAAGCGGCTAAAAATAAACTGCCGCTTTCCATTGAATGGCTCGACGCCCATCAAATCATCACTTCGGTGTCTCATAAGTACGAGAATGACCTTACTCTGCACCTGAATGCTATTGAGCCTTATATTCACGCAGACCGTATGCATTTTACGAATGCCATCAGCAATTTAATTGACAATGCTTTTAAATATACACCCCAAAACCCCGTTATTTTGTTGGAGACATTCAATGAAAATGGGGCATTGGTGGTGTCGGTAAAAGACAATGGTATAGGAATTGCCCCTGAATACAGAGATAAGGTCTTTAAAAAGTTTTACCGGGTTCCGACTGGAAATGTCCACAATGTAAAAGGGTTTGGCATTGGCCTGAGTTATGTACAGCAGATTGTAAAAGCCCACCAATGGAGAATCCAACTCAAGAGTGAAGTGAATAAGGGAAGCGAGTTCAAGATTTTAATTCCATTAAAAAAATAGGGAATACGCAGAAGCGAGGTACCATTGGTTTCAGTCTCCATTGGGGTTTACTTTTAAGCCCGATTGAACAAACCGAACCATTTGAATTGTCAGAAAATTGTCAGTACTTTCCGCCATCAATTCTCGAAGAGCAGTAATTTGACGTTACTGATACGATTTCACTGATAACAGATTTTCTAAAAATGCCCCGTATTTTATATGTTGAAGATGACCCGAATTTGGGTTTTGTGACCAAAGATAACCTCGAACTTCACCATTATGACATCGTCCACTGTACGGACGGATTGCAGGCGTTAGAAACTTTTCAAAAACAGCAACCTTTTGATTTATGCGTGTTGGATGTGATGTTGCCGCACCTTGATGGATTTACATTGGCACAGAAAATTCGCCAACAGGACACGCAGGTTCCCATTCTTTTTTTGACGGCGCGCTCGTTGCAAGAAGACAAACTACACGGCCTCCGACTCGGCGCCGACGACTACCTCACCAAGCCTTTCAGCATGGAAGAGTTGGTACTCAAAATAGCAGTTTTTCTACGTCGAAGCCAAAAAAATCAAGCTAATGAATCAATAACGCAAACGCCAGGGGTAATCAACGTAGGCAATTATGTGTTTGATTTTGAAAAATTACACCTTCAAATCAACGGTAAAACGCAAGATTTGACTTTTCGTGAAGCCGAAGTTCTACGCTATTTGGCTGAACGTCACAATCAGATCATCAAACGTGAAGACTTGCTCAAAGCCATTTGGGGTGACGATGATTATTTTATGGGCCGTAGCCTCGACGTGTTTATGTCGCGCTTGCGTAAATACCTTTGCGACGACCCCAATATCAAGATTGAAGGAATCCACGGCGTAGGCTTCAGGATGCGGTGGTGAGGTTGATTACTTCTTCTTGCGCAGTTCTGAAGCATTATAATTCATCTTCTTTTTGAAAATTCTCGAAAAATAAAACTCTGATTCAAAGCCAGATTGATAGGCGATTTCGGCTAAAGTCAGGTTTGTTTCCTGAATGAGTTGCTCCGCTTTTCGTAATTTCAGGGTAAGGTGATATTGGTTAGGTGAGGTGTCTAGTACTTCTTTGAACGTTTTACGAAACCAGATATAGCTTAGATTGAATTTTCTTGCAAGTGCTTCAAAATCAATATCTTTGTTCCAGTTTTTGTGGATTTCGTCCCGTATTTTATCAATAATTTCTTCTTTTCTCGACATCTTTTGGTTCGACAACAACACCGATGCGTACACGATTCCCAAGAGGTGAATGAGTTGAAAAGAAGAAAGTTTTTGGAAAGAGTCTCCTCGGCCTTCAATCACCTCAATGAGTTTTGAAAAAGTCTCCAAGAATTCAGCGTTAAAACCTACTTTAATGATTGGATTTTGGGGATTAAAACATTCCTGTTCCAATAAATAATGGGCGTACGTGCCCGAAAACCCCACCCAATATTCTTCCCAGCCCGTAGTTTCTTTTGGACGATAGCGGTGCCAAACCCCGGGATACAGCAAAATAATGGTTCCTTCTTCGATGACTTGCGGGGGTAAGCCGTTGGCCTCAAAATAGCCTTCTCCTTTGGAAATATAAATGATTTGGTATTCTTTCAGGCTTCTACCTTTATCCCACTCAAAGTAATAATCGTCAGGGTGTTGGATGTCGGGGTAAGGATGATTGGCAGGGTGGATGTTATGCCCTACATTGAGAATGTTTATTCCCTGATTTTGCTCGTTTGTACTGGATTCAAAAGTGAAGTATTTTCTAAATAATTTCATATCAAAAAATATAAAATAATAATCAAAATGGTCATTTGTGGATGGTCGAAAATACTATTTATTTGTGGAATATTACCATAAATATCCTTTAGTACTGATTTGGTTTGAAAACGGGCCAGTAGGTTGTTGTACAAAGTGATATTTATAGTTTGAATGTGTAACCGTTTGGAGTGAACTCTAACGTATGATGAAATTGAATACAACCTTAAAAATCGGATTGTTCGGTATTGGTTTAGACACCTATTGGCCGCAGTTCGAAGGATTAAAAGAGCGGTTAGAAGGTTATTTGGGGGTTGTAGAGGCAAAATTGGCCACCGTTCACCCAAACATTGTCAATGTCGGATTGGTGGACTCGCCCGATAAAGCATTTGAAGCAGGAAAACATTTTAAGACCGAAGACGTCGATATTATCTTTTTGTACGTAACTACCTACGCGTTGTCTTCGACAGTCTTGCCCGTCGTTCAACGCGCCAAAGTTCCTGTCATTATCCTTAACTTATCGCCCGCCCCGGCCATTGATTACACCTCATTCAATGCCATGACCGACCGCACCCAAATGACAGGCGAATGGTTGGCGTACTGCTCGGCCTGCCCCGTACCCGAAATTGCCAATGTATTTAATCGGGTAGGAATTACGTTCCACCAAATTACGGGAATGTTGCATAATGACTCCGAAACTTGGCTGGAAGTCAGCGAGTGGGTAGAGGCGGCCAAAGTTGCCAATATCATGGCCTACAATCGGTTGGGTTGCATGGGGCATTATTACAGTGGAATGTTGGATATTTATTCTGACCTGACCCAACAGTACGCCCATTTCGGTGGTCATATCGAATTGTTGGAAGTGGAAGAATTGGCTGAATTACGAAAAGAAGTAAGCCAGACTGAAATTATCCAACGCCTTCAGTTATTTCAGGAGACCTTTGATATTCAGTTAGATTGTCCACATGAGGAGCTTGAAAAAGCGGCCGTTACATCGGTAGCGCTGGAGCGATTGGTGGACAAACACAAGCTGGGCTCGATGGCCTATTATTACAAGGGAACGGGCAATCCAGAGAATGAAGAAGCGATTGCGTCCATTATTTTGGGAAATTCACTACTGACTGCCAATGGCGTACCCGTGGCGGGTGAATACGAAATCAAAAACGCCCAAGCCATGAAAATTATGGACAGCTTTGGCGTGGGCGGTTCATTTACGGAGTATTACGCCATGGATTTCGCGGATGATGTGGTGCTAATGGGCCATGATGGCCCGGGGCACATTGCCATTGCCGAAGGTAAAACCAAAGTACGCCCCTTGAAAGTCTACCATGGCAAAGTAGGTAAAGGGGTTTCGGTAGAAATGAGCGTAAAAAACGGCCCCGTTACGCTATTGTCGGTTGTAGAAAAAAGAGGCGGTGGGCTAATGCTATTGGTAGCCGAGGCAGAATCGGTTGCGGGGCCGATTTTAGAGATTGGTAATACCAACAGTCGGTATAAGTTTTCTATCGGTGCCCGCAAATTTGTTAACGATTGGAACAGCCACGGCCCCGCGCATCATTGCGCCATCGGCGTGGGGCACATCAGCTCAAAAATTGAAAAATTGGGTGCGTTGCTGGGAATGGAAGTACGAAAAGTTTGCTGAGAACTACCGTAATAATTCCCCAAACACTTCATCCAACTTCGCGACGGGGATAATCTTAATGTCGTAGCTCTTGAAAATCAGTCCTTTGGTGTTGTATTTGGAAATAAAGATTTTCTTAAAGCCCAATTTTTCTGCTTCGGCAATGCGGCCTTCGATGCGGCTCACGGCCCGGACCTCACCGCCCAAGCCCACTTCTCCCGCAAAACAAACCGAAGGTGGTACAAAAGAATCTTCAAAAGACGATGCTATGGAGGTTACCACGGCCAAATCAATGGCGGGGTCTTCTACGCGTAAGCCTCCCGCTACGTTGAGAAATACGTCTTGGGTACCCAGACGAAAACCGCCGCGTTTTTCCAACACCGCCAACAGCATCTGAAGGCGTTTGTTGTCAAATCCCGTACTACTGCGCTGCGGCGTACCGTAGTTGGCCACACTCACCAGCGACTGTATTTCAATCATGAGCGGTCGGTTGCCTTCGAGCATGGAGCCAATGGTGATGCCGCTCAATTGCTCTTCGCGCTGTGAAATCAAAATTTCCGACGGATTGGTCACTTGCCGAAGTCCCGTGCCGAGCATTTCGTAAATCCCTAATTCTGAGGTGCTTCCAAAACGGTTTTTGGTTGTGCGCAAAATCCGGTAGGTGGTGTGGCGGTCGCCTTCAAACTGAAGTACCGTATCCACCATGTGTTCGAGGGTTTTGGGGCCTGCCAAGCTGCCGTCTTTGGTGATGTGCCCAATCATAAACACCGGCACACCGCTTTCTTTGGCGTATTTCATCAGTTCGGAAGCGCATTGACGCACCTGCGACACGCTACCCGCGCCCGATTCGATGAGCGACGATTGCATGGTTTGGATAGAGTCAATGATGAGAACATCTGGCTCAAATTCTTCGATTTGACGGAAAATATTATCGGTCGACGTTTCCGTCAGAATAAAGCAATTGTGATTTTTGGACGTAAGCCGCTCGGCGCGCATCTTGATTTGCTGTTCACTTTCTTCGCCCGACACGTACAGGACGCGTTGGGTGAGTGTAAGCGCAATTTGCAGCATCAGCGTCGATTTTCCGATGCCCGGCTCACCGCCGATGAGCACCAACGATCCCAACACAATACCGCCGCCCAAAACGCGGTTCAGTTCGCCGTCTATCGTGACAATACGCGGTTCTTCTTCGTATTTTATTTCGACAATGGCTTTGGGTTTAGAGGCCAAACTCACCGATTTCCATTGTCCGATGGGCCCTTTTTTATCTTCTTTTTCGAGAACTTCTTCTACCAAGGTGTTCCATTCGCCGCAGGAAGGGCAGCGTCCCAGCCATTTGGGTGACTGATGACCACAACTTTGACAAAAATAAGCGGTTTTGACTTTAGCCATATAATCGTTGAAAAATAGGTTACGAAACTAACCTATAAAAATGAAACATCAATGTCGGTGATAAAGATTTGGAGAGGAATGTAAATAAACGGCCTTTCTTTTTTGCTCGGGCTACCTATTACCAAAAGCCACCAAAATGTGTTTAACCGTAAATCACTGTTGCCTAAGTTGCGAAGTTTTTCAATCTTTGTCAATTCAATTTTAACGCGTTAAGAATGCTGAAAGCCCGCCAAATTGTTCGTAAATACGGAAATCTTTCCGTTTTGAAAGGCATTGATTTAGAGATTCATAAAGGAGAATTGGTTACGATAGTGGGCGCTTCGGGGGCGGGAAAAAGTACCCTTTTGCACATTTTGGGAACGCTCGACCGTCCCGATGCGGGGCAGGTTTTTATCAACGATACCGATGTTTTTTCCCTCAAAGAGAAAGACTTAGCCGCTTTTCGCAACCATACCATTGGCTTTGTGTTTCAGTTTCACCATTTGCTGCCTGAATTTACGGCCCTAGAAAACGTGTGTATGCCCGCTTTTATCGATGCCAAAAGTGACGAAACGGAAGTAAAAAAAAGAGCCAGTGAATTATTGGAAATGTTGGGTCTGAAAGACCGTTTGGGCAATTTACCCTCACAATTGTCAGGGGGAGAGCAGCAGCGCGTGGCCGTGGCCCGGGCCTTAATCAACAATCCGGCCATTATCTTTGCCGACGAGCCCAGCGGAAACCTTGACTCTCGAAACGCCGAAGACCTGCATCAATTGTTTTTTCGACTGCGAAACGAATTGGGACAAACCTTTGTCATCGTGACCCACAACGAACACCTAGCCGACATGGCCGACCGCAAACTGGAAATGATCGACGGCGGCCTTGCGCATCCGTAGGGGCAGGCTTTACGTCTGCCTTGGCTGTCATTGAAAAGGATAGAAGAAGGGGGGGGACTAAATTGGTACAAAGCAAACGGTTCAAACTCAGCGCAAACTTTCAAACTTAGTACGTTTCCCCCCATTATACTCAACCACTTTGAGTTGCGGTATGCTTTATCTATTGTTTTTCAACCGCTTTTTTTAGTAAATCCAATCCCTGTTGGTTCATTTTTTCCATTCCTGCTTTTGCTCCAAAAAGCCACATAAAGAAAGCATCAATCAACCCTGATTCGACTTTGAAGTCCTGCTTTACTTCAATGCCATTGGCGGTTTCTGTGAAGTAATAGTCAAAGGTTGGTTTTGCCACAAATGGTTTTTGAATATCACATTGCATACCGATAAATTTGCCTTCTTCGATTTTCCTAATTTCCTGATAACCTAAGTCTTTACCTTTATTTCCATCCCAATGGTATTGCGCCCCAACAGTACCATCCGTGCCTTTTACCTCATATTTTTGGCTTGGGTCTTCGGCCAAAAATGGCGACCATTTAGGAAAGTTTTTAAGATACTTTACCATATCAAAAACCTCCTGTTTTGTACCCTTTATGGTTACTGTTTTTATGATTTGAATAGATTTTAAACCACTGGCTTTAAATAAGCCAAATCCGATGAATGCAACTAATGCGATTGCTATAATTGAGAATATCATTTTCGTGTTCATTTTTTTGATTTTTTACATTTTTTGTTTTGTACTACATTGGCTGAATGGCTCTTACCTCAACCATTCCGCCCATAAATAGTATCGGACAGTTTTTTGCCATTCCTACAGCCTCATCCATCGAGTTGGCTTTTACAATCATGTTTCCTCCAAGTGCCTGATTACCTGTAATATGAATGCCTTCAACAACGGATTTGTCGGCAAAAATTTGCTTTCCCTCAAAGCCAAGTTGATGTGTGCTGACCAATTTTTCTTGTATGGCAATGTTTCCAATAAATGCCCCCCATTGTTGGTGCATGTCGGCCATTTCAGCTTCTGTTGGCTGATAGTTGCTGTTGGGTTCGTATCTGAACACAAGCATAAATTCATTGTTCTGTACCATCTTACTTTTGTTTAATTGTTAATGATGGGACAAAAGTAGGGTGGCCTTATCTTAGCATTCTTGCCATAGGACAAGAAATGAATTTATGCAGAAAAATTTTTTAGTTTTTGGAAGATACCCCAATGCAGGAAGACAATAGTTGGAGGGGCAAAGGCAGGAATAATGCAGAAAGGAAAGAAAGCCAGACTATCAACTCCCATAGCTCCGGTATCAATAGATATTTTGGTCAGGAAATTGGCTGCAATAGCTGTAAATAAAATATCTATTATCCCAAAAATATTCCAGTAAAAAGTAAGTTTTTTTGCGTAACGCTTTTTATTTTGAATGGCTTTTGCCACAAAAATACTACTAATTGCGGTGAGCATATCGCCAATACCTGCAATGAAGGCAAATGGTTTGGGTAATGCTTGGTGTAGTGCAAGTAAAATAAAAAAAATGCCTATCAAACGAAATAAGTGTAGCTCAACTAAGTTGTCCAGTGCGGCATTTTTTAATATGGTTTTGTAAATTTCAGTATTTCCTACTACCATAAAAAGAAAAATAGCATAAGGGAAAGTAGTAAGCAAAAGTACTCTAGGAGGAAATGAAACCTCATTGAACCAATCGCAGTAACTAGCTACAGCAATATATGATAAATATAAAATAAAAAAGAAAACAATAATTAAAAAAGCGCTTTTGGCTTGGGTATTTTTAGATTCTCTGCGTACAAATAGAGATATTAAAATAAAGGGTGCAGGAATTGCAACTAGAAAAGCTATTGAAATCCATAACGGAACAAAATAATGTACTAGTTTATTCATTTATTACTTGATATTTCTTTTCTAATTCTACTTAAAGAGGTGTCTGTAATGCCTAAATAGGTTGCAATTTGTTTTAAAGGTACATTTTGAACTATATCAGGTTTTGACTTTAAAAGATTTAAATACCGGTCTTTTGCTGGGTCGGCGATGATTGATACAGAATGGTTTTTTAATTCAAAATAATTATTTACCAAACGAGTGCGCCCCACTTCTCTAAATGCTTCGATGTTAAATAATTTCATGAAATTTTCAAAAGTGATTTTCCAAGCAACACAAGCGGTTATTGCTTGTATATTTTCTCGACATTTTGTTTTTAAAAAATAAGAATGCCAGTCTATTACTATGTCTTCTGAACTAAAAAATTTGGTGCTTATGTCATTACCCTCTAAGTCTATCACATAAGACCTTGCAAAGCCGCTTTCCATAAAATAATAAAAATTTGCAGTAGAACCTTCTTTAATAAGAAAGTCATTCTTTGCAAATTCAATTCGTTCGTATTGATTAAATATAATTTCAAGATCCTCTTTTTTGAAATTTTGCTCCTTAAATATTACTTTTAAATAATGTTTATCAGTCATGTTTGTTTTTATATTGAGGAACTTTTATGCTTGCTTGCCGCTAACGTTTCGGGGCTTTGCGAAGTTGGGGTTTAAAATGCACTATGTCTCAGCCTAGCACTAATGTACATAAAAATTCCGAATGTTTAAATTTAGCACTTCAGCCCCAATTTCGCAAAACCCTTGTTGTGCGGTCGTTTTTATTTTTTCAGTCCTAAAAGTTTCCAAAAGTTAAATTTAGGTTTATTATTTTTCTCGTTTTGTTCTTGATACATTTTTTCCAAGTCCAAATATGATTTGATTTCTACTTTTTGTCTGTCTGCTACTACAATTCCATAATGATTGCCAATATTTGAACTTATTTTTTCAAACTTGCCAAGTTTAAGCATTCTTTCATTTATTCGTACTCCGTCTGCATAGTCTTCATAAATTTCAACTGGTAAAGGTTTATATTTAGGTGTCGACTTAATGTACTTTGAGAAAAAATAAGGGTCTAAATCTCCAAATTCTTGACCAAATACAAGCGGAACTTCTATTTCTTGTTTAGTTTTAATGTTTACAAAGCCACAATGGAAACCGTGAACATAATAATTCCATCCTTCAACTTTTCCATTAGACCTTCCGTCTATTTTAAGTTCGTTAAATGTCTGCATTGGAAATTCTCTATTTAAGTTCAAGTCAAGCTTGCTAACCAACTTATTTAGTAATTCTTCTCCCAATTTTCGGTAGTCCTTTGCACATTGTTCAAAAAAATCTTGATTGTCTTCAATTTCTTTGTCCGTAATAAGTTTTTCAATGTTTATTTCTGGTTCAATTGTGTGTATTGATACTTGAAAGTTAAGTAATTCCTTTTTTAATTTCTGTCCGATTTCTTCTCTCTTACTTTGAATATTTTTTTCAAAAACGAGCTTTATTGTCCGTTCCCTTGGAATAGATAATATCGTTTCAATTGAAGGAATTTGTCCAACCGAGTTTATTGTTATTATGTCTGTCGTTCTGTTCAATGGTGTCGGTTTTTAAAATGACGCACAACATCTGTATATACGCCATAAGTTGCGTATATACGTCAAAAATAAACAGCTTTACGCAAAAACCAGCACCTCCTACGCCTCGCTGCTTAGCATTTTCATGGCTTTCTGAATGGCTTCGTTTTTGCGCTTGCGTTGAAGTACGGTGGGTGCGGCCATGCGCTCTTTGCAGTCAAATGAAGGGCAGCGCTCGCAGGTCTCGTTTACTTCGCGTTTGGTGATTTCGCCTGTACTCAAAAATTTGATTTTTGAGAGCACATTTTCGTCCAACCGAATCCCCATCGAAACGCTCACGTTGAGGTTGGGCGTGGGCGACATCGGCTTGGCAAACGACACCACAAAATACTGGTCTTGCGTGTCCATGTAGTGCGAAACCTGCGTACGGCATAGTATCTGCTCGTACTCCCCGCGCGATTGCAACTCGGCCAATTCCTGCAAAATGGTAAGCGAAATCCAACGACGGCAGTAGTGCTCATCGCGCACCGTGTGTGGATTGTGCTTGCGCGCAATGTGCATCTCTTTGGTCAAATCAAAGCGGTTTTGTCCCGCAAAATTATTGAATCTGAGGAAGAACAACTGACTGATTCCGAAGTATTTAGGGAGAATATTGCTCAGTCGATAACAAAAAG
The DNA here is from genome assembly GCF_003325355.1 of Runella rosea. Lineage (GTDB taxonomy): Bacteria > Bacteroidota > Bacteroidia > Cytophagales > Spirosomataceae > Runella > Runella rosea. The sequence goes on along the minus strand of NZ_CP030850.1, from coordinate 1,555,985 downwards.
ATTCGGGCGTACTGTGGAAGTAATTGATCATGTTGACCAATGCCTCCCCGTCAAAATGCGGCTGCTCAAAAAACGTGGACAGTTTCTTGGCCAACACTTCGCCTTTGATGATGATAGCACTGGAAAAATAAGAGGCTTTATAATTGTTGAGCAGTTGTTCAAACGATTCAGCTTCTACTAAGTGCGTGGTATTCAGTCGGTTTTTGAGCTTCATGAATTGATAGCCCAACTCACGCCCGTAAATAAACGCCCGCTGATTGGCGTCTAGTTGGGGACTGATGAGCAACCGTAACTTATCCCCTCGTGACACCAGCATCGAGCGAATACCGATGAGTTCGGGATATTTTTTTTCGTCAATGAATTGAATTTCGTACGGATAATTTTTGACCAATAAGTCGGCCAAGTATTTGTCGTCCAGAATCAATTCTTCAGGAACGGCATGAAACTTCAAAAACTGCTCGGCTTCCTGCTCCAAATCCTCGAAATAGTTGTCGTACATTTCTTGGTAGGTCCGCAGCGCCGAAAAGTAAAATTGCTCCACCGACATATTGTAGTTGCGCGCGATTTCGATGAGCGTTCCGATAAACGCGCTCAATTTGGTGGGCGCGTCGGAAAGCATTTCCAATAAATCGGCGGGGTCGATTCCGAAAAGGTCAAGCGGGAGCTCAGTTAGGATATTGGATTGCAATAATTCCGAAATGGGCTCCAGTTTTTTGCTCAACTTGATAGAAACCAGCGAGTCGTATTCTACATCCAATGCCCGCGAGAGGGCCATGATTTTGTCGGACTTGGGATATTTTTTCCCTTTTTCAATTTCGTTGATGTAAGAAATGGACAGTCCAGTTAGTTGTGACAAATCGCTGAGAGAGAGAGATTTGTCAAGGCGAAGCTGTTTTAATTTGAGCCCAAAAACGAGGCGAATATTATCTTGGTTAAGAGACACGTCAGGGATTGTTATTACTGTGTAAATTTAGTACTTTTTCCGAAAAACATAGTACTTTAAATGAGGTTTCCGTAACCTCCACCGCCGGGAGTTTCAATGCTTAGTGAATCACCCGCTTGAGCGTCTACGCTGCAAACCCCTGATAATGTTTCAGTTGTTCCATCTTTTCGGGTCAGGATTTGCCGCCCCGTTTGCCCGTTTTGCCCACCTGCTAAACCATACGGTGGCACTTGGCGGTGCTGGGTAATGAGCGTGACGCGCAGCGGCTCTAAAAAGGTAATTTCGCGGATAACACCCTCGCCGCCCTGCCATTGGCCGCTGCCCCCTGAGCCTTCTCGAATGGCGAACTGATTTAGCCGCACGGGATACCGCCGCTCTAGTTCTTCGGCATCGGTGATGCGTGTATTGGTCATGTGCTGATGCACTGCCGAGCGCCCGTTGGCTCCTTCGCTTGCGCCCGTACCGCCGCAAATGGTCTCGTAATAGCCAAATTGCCCGTTGCCAAACAGGAAATTATTCATCGTTCCCTGACTGCAAGCCGCTAATTCAAAGGCTTTTAGCAGCGTGTCCACTAATCGTTGGCTGACTTCCGTATTGCCTCCTACCACGGCGGGGCATTGCGTGGGGTCGTCGCTGAAATGAGGGTGCAAAAAGCTGTTTTCGGGTAAAATGACTTCGACGCCTTGCATCAATCCTTCATTCAAAGGGATATTTTTGTTGACCAACAGGCGTAAAACGTATAAAATAGCGCTGTAAATAATGGAAATGTTGGCGTTGAGATTGTGGGGGTGACAGGGTGAGGTGCCCGTGAAATCAAACTGTGCTCCCCCTGCCAAGCGCGGTGTAATCTTGACCTGAATGCGATGCCCGTCATCCAATGATTCGGTAGCGGCAAATGATTTATTTTGATAGGGAATCAGGGCTTTTTGTAAAGCGTCAAAAGCACTGTTTTTCAGTAACTTCATATAAAAATGCACCTTTTCTAAGCCGTGTTGCGCCACAAGACTTTGAAGGGCCGCTTCGCCAGAGCGTAGCGAAGCAAGGGCGGCGTTGATGTCGGCAATGTTTTCGGTCAGGGCGCGGGTGGGGTAGGAAGATTGAGTAAAAAGACGCTCAATGCTTTCCCATTGCATTTCGCCGTTTTTGACCAAATACGTTGGTAAAATAACTACCCCTTCTTCGTTGAGCGTGGTGGCGTCGGGGGGCATAGAGCCGGGCGTTCGACCGCCGATTTCGGCGTGGTGCGCGCGGTTGATGACGTAGCCAATGAGGTGTTGGTCGGGCGTAAATACACCCGCCAGAATCGTCACGTCGGGCAAGTGTGAGCCGCCGTATTTAGGGTGGTTGGTGATGATTACGTCGCCCGGGCCAATAGTAATTTTTTCGCGAACCAATCGCGCGCACACGCCCAAACTGCCCAAATGCACGGGAATATGGGGCGCATTGACCAGTAATTCGGCGTTCGCGTCCAACAAAGCACAGGAGAAATCAAGCCGCTCTTTGACGTTGACCGAAAAAGCGGTACGCTGCAATTGTGCCCCCATTTCTTCGGCAATCGCCATAAAACGATTGGTGAAAAGCTCTAGTTCAATGGCTTGATTGACATCGGTTTTAGTGACGTTTTTTTGGTTTTGGGCCGTACTTTTAACAACCACATCTCGCGTTGACGTCACCACTGCTTGCCAACCTTCAGGGATGAAAGAGGTTGACGTTGGATTGAGCAACACGGCGGGTCCATTGAAAAAATCATTCACCGAAAGCTGTTCCCAATCATACACAGGATAATGTGCGTGTTTGATTGGATTGGCTTCATTTTCAGCGTAATATGTAATGGATGATTGTTTTTTTTTGCCTTTTTCTCCCGCTATTATTTTTATGCTTTCCACTTCGATGGGAAGCGTGGTGGGACAATATCCAAACAACTGTTGGTACTTTTCGCGGAATTGGTGCGGGAGGTTTTCGTGGGTTTGATAGCTGATTTCCAACGCATTTTCTTGCCCTTTAAAACGTAAATAAAGCAACACAGCGCTCACCTCAACGGCACTTATGCCTTCATTTTGAAGAATCTCTTCGGCTTTTTGAGAAAGTTGAGCAATGCGCTCGTCGAGCTGATTAGTTAGTTCATCCAACGGTTTAAGAACTTGCTGACTCACAATTCGTTCTACCCGCGCCTGACCCATGCCGTAAGCACTCAACAAGCCTCCATCGTAGGGTAAAATGACCGTTGAAATGTTCAGGATTTCGGCCAATTGACAACCGTGCAAACCGCCCGCGCCGCCAAAAGTAAGCAGCGGATATTCTTTGGGGTCAAAGCCCTTGGCCACGGAAATGCGCCGAATGGCCTCGGCCATTTTTTCGTTGGCAATTTGCTCAAACCCACGCAATAATTCTTCTTCCGAAAGTTGTTGGTTGATTTGGGTAAAAATGCGCTGCTGAATCGCCTTTAATGCCTCGCGCGATTTGTCTATCCGTACGGGAATCCCAAAACGAGACGTGTCCAATTTTCCTAATAATAAATTAACGTCGGTGATGGTCAGTGGCCCGCCCGCTCCGTAGCAAGCGGGGCCAGGATTTGCGCCGGCACTCTCAGGACCTACGCGGAGTTTTTGTCCATCAAAAGAGCAAATGGAGCCGCCACCTGCGGCAACGGTTTCGATGGCGAGCGTGGGGTTATGGAGCTCGATGCCTTCAATTTTAGTGACAAATTCTAAGTCTAATTTACCGTCAAAACGGGCGGTGTCGGTGCTTGTTCCACCCATATCGAAGGTCAGACAGCGCTCAAAACCAAGTTGTTGGGCAATGGCTGCGGCCCCCACCATGCCCCCCGCTGGGCCACTAAGTAAACTGTCTTTTGCCCGAAAAGTATCCGCGCTCACCAAACCACCTGCGCTCGTCATGACGCGTACGGTTTGCTGTCCCAGCGCGTATTTTATATTGGTAAGGTATTCTGATAATATAGGTTGTAAATAGGCATTTACCAGCGCCGTTTGGGTCCGTTTTAGGTAATTAATGCCCGCGTATAATTCTGAAGAACTGCTGATGGAAGGATATTTTTGGGCACTGAGGGCGGCCCCAAGTTGCTGCTCATGGGCAGGATTCAGATAGCTGTGTAGAAACGAAATAGCCACCGAATGATGAGCGGAGCAGGGCAAAGCAACGTTGGAATCATCAAAAGGAGCGATTATTTCTCCTTTGGCGTTCAAACGTTCGGATATTTCAATCACTTCGTCATAAAGCAACGTCGGTTCAGGAATGGCTAATTGGAATAAATTAGGGCGTTGTTGGGTACCGATTCGTACGGCATCTTTAAAGCCTTTGGTCACATAAAGCGTCACTTTTGCTCCTTTTCGTTCCAGCAGTGCATTGGTGCCTTTGGTGGTGCCAAGCCGCATCGAGAGGGAAGGAAAAGGCTGGTTTAAAGGGGTTTTGGTAACTATTCTTGTGGCAAGAACGGGGGCTTCTTCGTGGGTAGTTACTTCAAAATCGACGGGAAAAATGGTACCTGTCAGGTCAATTTCCTGTTCCAATTCAAGCACATCTCCGCTAAAATTCATGACTTTGATAAACGTATCTCCCCCCACAATTCGAAAATCATAACCCGTTAATAGGGTACTTTCAAACGTCCATTGGGTAGCGGTCTTGTACGTTTTAGGTCCTGTTTTTTTGAGAATTTGACCTCTCAAAAAGCTGCTGCTCAGTACTTTTGTGCGTTTTAAAACGCCCGAGCCGTTCAGGGCCAAACAATCAGTAAAGGTGCCTCCCGTATCAATCCAAATTTGCCACATAAAAGGTGAAGGTTTAAAGCTAAAAGTGAAGGGTTAAAGGCTCAAGATGAGGGGCTTATTCCCTCATCTTCGTAGCTTTTAACCCTTAGATTAATCTTTATGTTGATGTTATTTTCGTCGTGCTGCCACCCTGCTTTGGGTCAACCACAAAAATAACAGTGTTACGCTGAAAAGATAAACAACATTTCGTGAGTCAATCAATCCGCGCCCCAAATCAGCGTATTGTTCGTCTAGCGAAATCCACGATAATGGATACGCCAATGAACCCCAAAAGTCTAGTTTGGCCACCGCACCGATGCCGTTATAGAGCAAAAACGAAATAAAAACGCCCAGTACAAAAGCCACAATTTGGTTGTCGCTCAGCGAAGAAGTCCACAAACCTACCGCAACAAATACGGCACTCAAGAGGGCAAGACCGATGTAAGAACCGAAAATTTGGGCCGAATCTACGTTGCCTACGGGGTTGCCGAGTTGATAAATGCTGTAATAATAAAGCAACGTCGGGAGCAATGTCACAAGGGCAAGTGCCCAACTCGCCCAGAATTTGCCCAATATTAACCCCCACGTACTGAGGGGTTTGGTCAAAAGCAATTCGATGGTTCCGTTGCGCACTTCTTCGGCCAAAGCCCGCATGGTGATGGCGGGAATCAGAAACAACAATACAAAAGGGGTGAGGTTGAAAAAGGTCCCCAAATCAGCGTAGCCATAATTGAGAATGTTGGTGTCGGGAAAAACCCACATCAACAAACCGACGGCGGTCAGAAAAACAGCCATGACAATATAAGCTGTCAGTGAACTGAAAAAGGAGTTGATTTCTTTACGAAAAATAGCGAGCATAAGCGTACGGTACACCAGAAGTTTGACGAAAAAATAGAAAACAGTTTACTATTCTAATTCAAAAGGCTTGTCCTTTTTCATAATTGCGGATACAATCAGAGAAATAATAAAGCCGATTAAAATAGCGCCAAAAATACTTAGCGCAAAAGTAATACCCGGGCTTGAAAACTTTTCGCTCATTGCCAATGCCTGTTCTACCTGCGCATCGTCCATGCCCCTGTTTTCTAAATCTTCACGGACTTTATCGAGGATTTGTTGGCGTAAAGTGTTGTCAATGAATTCATTGTAAATATAAGAATAGACCGCAGAAATAAAGCCCCCAACGGCCGACATCAGTGTGCCGATGCCAAGACCTTGGCCGTAGGTCATAAAACCACCGTTCAGGGTTCGGTATTCCTTCATTCCCAGCACCATCGCCGCAATCGTAATGATGGCCCCGAGCCATGCCAGAGCGCTGTTGGCGGCTTGTCCAGAAACGTAAAGAATTGTGATAAAGACGATACTGGCAACGCCTGAAATAATGCCAAATTTGAGTGCGGTACGAGCGGTAGTTGTTTGTTGTTCCATAATGTTGTTGGTTAAGAAGTTGGATGATGGGCAAAAGTAAATAGCGCAGGGGAACGAAAGATAATTAATGGATAGATGGTTGCAATACCAGCTAAGTGGCGCTTAAAAATGACCGCTTAGTGGGTAATTGATAACCCATTGACAATTAAATTTTTCGCTTCAGTTCAAAACTTTGCCCTAAATACAACCGTCTTACTTGCGGGTCGGCGGCGAGTTCTTCGGGGGTACCCTGTTTCAGGATTTTACCTTCGAACAATAAATACGCGCGGTCGGTGATCGACAGCGTTTCAGATACGTTGTGGTCGGTAATCAAAATGCCGATGTTTCTGAATTTTAATTTGGCCACAATGGTTTGAATATCCTCTACCGCAATGGGGTCAACTCCCGCAAAAGGCTCATCCAAGAGAATGAATTTGGGGTCAACGGCCAAACAACGGGCAATTTCAGTGCGCCGACGTTCGCCGCCCGACAGCACCATTCCCTTGTTTTTGCGTACGTGGTGCAGGTTAAATTCATCCAAGAGCTCTTCGCATTTGGCTTTTTGGTCGGCCTTGGTGAGGCTGGTCATTTCAAGAACGGCAATGATGTTTTCTTCAACGGTCAAGGTTCTAAAGATGGACGCTTCCTGCGCTAAGTACCCGATTCCGAGCCGCGCTCGTTTGTACATCGGAAGGTCGGTAATGTCTTTATCGTCAATGTAAACGTGGCCGCTGTTGGGTTTTACCAAGCCCGTGGCCATATAAAATGAGGTAGTTTTGCCAGCACCGTTGGGACCCAATAGCCCCACAATTTCTCCCTGTCCCACTTGGTAGCTCACGTTGTCGTTAACGAGGCGCGAGCCGTATTTTTTTATTAAATTTTCGGTTCTTAGAATCATAAGCTATTCTATACTACTGTTTTGTCGTCACTGGTGGTGCAGGTCGTGGCTTCGCGGAGAAGCTATTTTAGACTGCCTAGCACCTAGCGACAGACGCGTAGAACGAGTGTTATTACTCAAATCGGATGTCTTTCAGATACAATTGTAACGTCGTTTTATCCCGAAACGTATTTTCTTCAATGGTATAGGCGATGGAAAAAGGCTTGCCAGTGATGAGTTTGGGATACAGATCAGCCATGCCAAACCCAATGGCGGTAAATTTCACGGCTCCCTGTGGAGAAGGTTGAAAGACCTCTATTTTGAGGTGTTTTTCCTTCATAATGGTTGGCGTGCCGCTCAAGCGCACGTCGTGGCTCGCAAATACGGGCGTCATGTTTTCGGGACCGAAAGGTGCCATTTGTTTAAGAATATTGTAAAATTTGGCGTTGATGGCGTTCAATTCCAAATCCATGTCAATATCAACGAGCGGGGTAAGTTGTTCGGGAGAAATCCGATTTTTAACAATCTCGTCAAACCGCATCCGGAAGGCGGGTACGTTGTCGACCGCCAAGGAAAGCCCCGCCGCAAAGGTATGCCCGCCAAACTGTTCTAATAAATCAGCGCATGCCTCAATGGCTTCGTAGACGTCAAACCCAGGCACCGAGCGCGCCGAGCCAGCGGCTTTGCCGTGCGAATTGGTCAGGATAATGGTAGGGCGGTGAAAATGCTCGATACATCGGCTCGCCACAATGCCCACCACGCCCTTGTGCCAGTCTTCTTTGTACAAAACTGTGCTGTTGGCGCTCACCATCCAAGCGTCCTCGCGAATCATGTTGAGGGCTTCGTCGGTGATGCTCGTGTCAAACGTGCGGCGGTCGCTGTTGTGTTTGTTGATTTCCTGCGCAAAAGCTTCGGCCTCATCTTTGTCGTTGCAAAGCAATAGCCTGACAGCTTCTTTGGCGTGGGCAATTCGACCAGCGGCATTGATGCGGGGCGCAAGACCAAAGACCACGTTGGTGACGTCGAGGTCGTTTTTGAAACCCGCAATCTCAATCAGCGCATTGAGGCCAACGCGTTTGCGTTCATTGAGTTTTTTGATGCCATAAGCGGCCAAAATGCGATTTTCTCCCGTGATGTGTACGATGTCGGCGGCAATGCTTACCACCAATAAATCGAGCTGGTCCATGAGTTCATCCTCGTCGGCAAATCCCTGCTGACAAAGTGCCTGTAAAAGCTTGAAGCCTACCCCGCAGCCCGTCAATTCTTTATAAGGATACGCGCAATCTTCCTGTTTTGGGTCCAGAATGGCCACGGCAGGCGGCAGGTTGGTGTCTGGGCGGTGGTGGTCGCAGATGATAAAATCAATGCCGCGACTTTTAGCATCGGCTACTTTATCGGCGGATTTGATGCCGCAGTCGAGTGTAACAATGAGCGAAAAACCATTGGCTTCGGCATAGTCAATTCCCTGCGACGAAACGCCGTAACCTTCAATATAACGGTCAGGAATATAGTATTCAATGGAAGGATAGTGTTTTTTTAGAAATCCATAAAAAACCGCCACCGACGTAGCGCCATCGACGTCATAATCGCCGTAAATGATAATTTTTTCCTGATTTTCAAACGCTCGGAGCAGTCTTGACACGGCCTTGTCCATGTCTTTCATCAGAAACGGATCATGGAGGTGTTCGATGGAGGGACGAAAAAAAGCTTTGGCGGCCTCAAACGTGGTGATGCCTCTTTGCACCAACAAACGCCCCAAAAATGGATTTACGTTGATAGAAGCAGCGAGGGTATCCGCTTGGGCTTGTTGATTGGGCGTTAGGGTTTGTCGGTATGTCCAGCGTTTGGTATTCATAGTCTGCAAATTAACGAAAATCATTGAAAGCTTTTAAATTTAATGGCTTAACGGTTACGTCTATTCTGCGGTACTTTCGGCAGAAATGCGCTGTTTGTGAGTTGTTTATGATTGGGTTTTGATAAACAATACAAAATGTCACTGGGGGTATTTTTTGTTTTTTTAACTACGACTTGCCCAAACAACAAAGGATTTTTACATTTGCTCTGCTATGAATCCTGAACTCAAAAAATCCCTCGCTCGTTTGGCCTACCTTCGTAGTGCCTGCTCCTTTGTTCCCTAATTTTCTGATTTGCCACGCCCGACTGACAGGAGTGCTTATTTGTATTTCATGGATTCCCTGCGGGCGACAAACCCATTTTTGTTGTTTTCAACGTCATTATTGTATTTCATCCAAAAATCAACAAATTATGCAAAATGTATTAATTATTGGTTTGGGTAAGGTTGGCTCATTGGTGGCTACCTTGCTCAACAAACAATTTAACGTAAAAGGTTTGGACAAGCGCCGACCTACAAAGTCTCTCCCTTTTGAAATCATCGAAGGGGACGTAACCAATGAAGCTTTTATCGAAACTACGCTGGCTGATTTCGACGCGGTGGTGTCGTGCATGCCTTATAATCTCAACTTGCCCATTGCCAATGCCGCCTATAAACTGGGAATTCATTATTTTGATTTGACGGAAGATGTTCCCACTACGGCCGCCATTCGCCAAATGGCCGAAACACACCGTGGGGTGATGGCCCCTCAGTGCGGATTAGCGCCAGGATTCATCGGAATTGTGGGAGCAGATTTAGCCAAACGATTTAATAAACTCCGTGACATCGAACTCCGCGTGGGAGCGCTGCCTTGTTATCCCAACGGGCTTTTGGGATATTCTTTCACGTGGTCGCCGGCGGGGGTCATCAACGAATACATCAACGACGCCGAAGTTATTCACAACGGCGAACGCAAAATGGTGTCGTCGTTGGATGGTATCGAAGTAATAAATATTGAAGGTCAGGAGTTTGAGGCATTTAGTACGTCAGGGGGGCTTGGTACTATGTGTGAAACCTATCTCGGGAAAGTTGATACCCTAAACTACAAGACCATTCGCTATCCTGGACACGCCAAGCTGATGCGGTTTTTGTTATATGAATTGATTTTGAAGAACAATCGTCAGCAAATTGAAGAAATATTGACTTCGGCAAAACCGCCTGTTAAAGAGGATGTTGTGTATGTGTATGCCGTGGTAGAGGGTTGGCAAACTGACGGACTGGCCCGTGAAGAATTTTATAGAGCGTACCACCCACGTCTCATTGACGGGCAACACTGGAGAGCTATTTCTTGGACTACGGCGGCTTCTATTGCGGCGGTGGTAGAAATGGTAGCAGCGGGAACCTTACCCCAGCAAGGATTTATCAAACAAGAAGAAATACCCTTTGAAGCATTTTTGGCTACTGAAAACGGGACTTTTTTTAGGGATAATAATTAAAACTGAATGGGTAGACGCAAGCGGATTTCCATGATTTAAACAAGTGAGTACACGTTTTTTAGCAGAAGTTATTGATGACGAGCATTTTATGCTTGCCATCAATAACTTTTTGCTGATAATATGGCTTGATTTCTTTAAATTAATTCCTTCTTATATTCTCTGGGTGTTTTACCCGTTACCGACTTAAACGTCTTGGTAAAATGTGATAGGTTATTAAACCCGTTGGAGTAACACACATCCGTAACCGAAGGGTTTTGGGTAAACATCTTACACGCCTGTTTTACCCGGTACTCATTCACAAAATCGGTGAAAGTCATTTGGGTTATTTTTTTAAAATAACGACAAAACGAAGGGACGGTCAGGCTGGCCAAGTCTGCGACGGTTTGTAAGTCAATCTCGCTGCGATAGTTTTTTTCGACAAAAGCGTAGATTTGTCGGATGCGGGCCTCTTCTCGGTGGCTGTGCTCGTACGAAATTCCGTTTATTTTGAGCAAATTATATTCTTTGGTGGTGGCCAATTCCTGCAAAATCAGTAATAATTGAATGAGTCGTTCAAAGTAATTGAGCGACGGCATCCGCAACATTTGTGAAGCTACATTTCGTTGGGTTTTTCCGTAAAAATTAAGCCCCTGTTTCGATAATTCAAAAAGACGTTTGATTGCGTGAAGTTCGGGGCTTTGCAAAAAAGATTCTCCCAGAAAGTCATCTCGTAACTGAATGACGATTTCTTCGTGTTCATTGTCGGCACCGTAACCAAAATTAAGGTGTGGAATATTGGGGCCGATAAACATCAAAGCGCCCTCTTCAAAGTGCGAAAGGTGCTGTCCGATGTGCCGTTTTCCGGTGCCTTTGTGGATATAAACAATTTCGTATTCGGGGTGCTGATGCCAAAAAAAACGATCTTCATGCGAGCGCCAACGCAGTACTTTAAAAGAGCTACCTTTGTCGGGCGTGATGTTCTCGTACTCGGTTTTCATGCTTGATTGTCGTGTATTGTTGCGCAAATATTGTCAAAATGTTAAAACAGAACAAATTGTGGAAAAAAGGGTATGATTTTTTTAGGAAAGAAATTAGGACATTTGTATCGTTGTCAGAGAAGCAATCACACTACTTTTCTCACTAAAAACCTATGATGATATCAGAAAAAAGCGACTTTGGTCGCTTTTTTCTTTTAGTTGAATTCAAAACTTGTTTGGAAGGTACTACGGGCGTATATTTGTAAACGTTCGAAAAGTGGCGTTACTTTTTGAGTATACGTTTTGGATAAATCTCTTCCTTTTGTTCGGTAAAATTTTAGTATGAAAGTTGCTACTACTCAGCCTTTTTCCATTGTCTATTCTCTTTTTCAGCACGAGTATCTCGGGTATTTGTTTGGGTCTTACGTGGTGCAAGTCAATGGAAAAGGAGAGCTGACGCTGCTGAATCAGATTGTTTCTTCCAAAAACGTGGCGGAATTTTCGAAGGGATTAGATGAGAATGATTTCGAATTGGTGAAGGCCATTGATGCGATTCAGCAGGATACTATTTTTAAAAAGTTCAACCCAAAAAAACTCCCCGCATTAGATTTTTTTCTGAAAGTGTATGACCCCCAAAAAGGCGACAAACTGATACAAGAGGCCATTGCAGGCTACGTGGAGAAATGGAAAGTGGACATATTGGAGCGTCTGAAATCCAAGGATTTATACGTGATGGGCTCCGACGACAATCCTGCTTGGAAGAAAATTCAATGGATGCCTGAGCGGGCCAAAGTTTATTTTCATTTTAAGCGCAACGAAGAAAATACGCATTATTATCCCAACATAAAATACGCAGGCGAACGCCTGCATATTCGAAATCAGAATGCGCTGCTGGTTTGTGATGAACCCGCATGGCTGTTGATTCAGGACAAATTATACCATTTTGACCAATCGGTGGATGGGAAAAAAATACGTCCGTTTTTGACCAAACCCCAAATCATTATTCCGCGCACGGTTGAGGAACAGTATTTCCAGCGATTTGTGGTACCTCTGGTGGCAGCTTACGAAGTGTATGCTGATGGGTTTGAGATAAAATACGAGACCGCCGAACTGATTCCCATTCTTCACTTGACTGAACTGACGCATACTTCAAATAAGGTTGCCACGTTGTTTGAACCGACGGATGACGATGACATCATTGCCACCGACGACACGTCGCAAGTGGTGCTGGAGTTGTCGTTTCGGTACGGAAATTTCTTGTTTAAGTTTGATAGCTTTGCGGCCAATGCCAACGTGAGTTTGGAAAAAAGCGGTGATTCTTACCTCTTTCATAAAGTGAGGCGGGACATCCGCGTTGAAAAAGCCAAGGTGTTGTTGCTCAAAGGTTTGGGGCTGGATATGTTACAGGGTCGCAAAAAAATGGCTCGAAGCGAGGCCTTTGAGTGGCTCAGAACCCACCATTTTACGTTGAAGGAAGCGGGAATTCAGATTCGGCAGAGCGCAGAAAACGGAAAGCAGTACTTTTTGGGGTATTCCTCCATTGATATTTCGTTTGAAGAAGGCCGCGATTGGTTTGACATATACGCCAAAGTGCGTTTTGGAGAGTTTGAGATTCCGTTTATAAAGCTTAAAAACCTGATTTTGGCCCGTAAAAAGGAATTTACGCTGCCCAACGGTGAGATTGCTATTATCCCCGAAGCGTGGTTGACGGCGTATTCAGAATTGTTTGCATTTGCGGAGTATGATCCTGATAGCCAGCAGTTTTTGTTACGTAAGCACCACCTCGCCCTTGTTCAGGAATTTGCGGAAGATAGCCTAGCCAAGGTAATCATGAGCCGTAAATTGGAACAACTGCGCGACTTTAAAGAAATCGACGAAAATCCATTGCCCGAAGGTTTTGTGGGCACGTTGCGCCCATATCAAAAAGCGGGGTATGACTGGATTAATTTCTTGAATAGCTATCGTTTTGGAGGTTGTTTGGCCGACGATATGGGCTTGGGAAAGACCGTGACCACCTTGGCCATGTTGCAGTACCAAAAAGAGAAGGGGGCCAATCGACCTTCGCTGCTGGTGATGCCAACGTCGCTGTTGTACAACTGGCAACTGGAGGCGCAGCGCTTTACGCCCCAATTGCGGGTATTGGTCTATACTGGCACTTACCGCGATAAAAATCCCCGCCAGTTTGACGATTACGATTTGATTTTGACTTCCTACGGCATCGTGCGTATCGACATCGATATGCTGAAAAACTACCCATTTCACTACATCATTCTGGATGAATCGCAGGCCATCAAAAACCCATCGTCGCACATTACCAAGGCCGTGATGCAGCTGGATGCCCGCAATCGGTTGATTTTAACGGGAACTCCACTCGAAAATACGACCATGGATTTGTGGACGCAAATGACCTTTGTAAACCCTGGTTTGTTGGGTAGTCAATCTTATTTTAGGTCGCATTTTCAGGTGCCGATTGAAAAACACAATGACGAGAAGCGCTCGCAGAAGCTGTATTCACTAATCAAACCGTTTTTGTTGCGTCGCCATAAGTCGCAGGTTGCCTTGGATTTACCGCCCAAAGTGGAGAGTGTCCATTATTGCGACATGGTAGAGGAGCAGGAGCAGCGCTACGAAGAGACCAAGTCGTATTATCGTAACTATATTTTAGAGCAGATTGAGGAAGAAGGCATTGCCAAATCGCAGATTATGGTGTTGCAGGGGCTGACCAAGCTGCGACAACTCGCCAATCACCCGCGCATGATTGATGAAGAATATGAGGGCGAATCGGGCAAATTGGAAGAGATTCAGACAAAGTTGGAAGAACTGTTAGCAGGAGATCATAAGGTGTTGATATTCAGTCAATTTATTCGACACCTTACCATTTTGAGACGTTATCTTGATACGCGCGGCATTCGGTATGCGTATTTGGATGGCTCCACTACCGACCGTCAGGCGCAGGTAGAACTTTTTCAGGAAAATGATGAAATAAAAATCTTCCTCATTTCGCTCCGGGCGGGGGGCTTGGGGTTGAATCTTACGGCAGCCGATTACGTATTTATTTTGGACCCGTGGTGGAACCCAGCCATTGAGGCGCAGGCCATTGACCGCGCCCACCGCATTGGGCAGCAACGGACTGTTTTTACCTACAAATTCATTACCAAAAACTCGGTAGAAGAAAAAATTCTAGACTTGCAGCGAAGCAAGCAAAAACTTTTTAATGAACTGATAACCACCGAAGAAAGCTTTGTAAAATCCCTGACCAAAGAGGATATTATTGATTTGCTGGCGTAGGGGGGGATATACTAAACCCCAAGGCTTCCTCCTTCAAAAACTCACCTCAAAATCAACAAATTTCCCCGAAAGATATGCCCTTCTGATTGGGTGATGATTTGGTAGGCGTAGTTTCCTGATGGCAATGAAGTTCCGTTGAATGTGCCATCGAAAGGCTGTTTATTATTCTTTGAAGAATTGTAAATGGCGTGCCCCCATCGGTCAAAAATCTTGATTTCGGCCGCTGGAAATTCCTCCAATCCTCTGGGCTCCCAAGTGTCGTTGATTCCGTCGCCGTTGGGAGTAAAGGCATCGGGAATATATACCCCCTGAACGATGGTAATCGTAATGGTATCTTTACTCGTGCAACCATTTGAGCTGCTGACGGTGAGTTGATAGGAGGTGGTTTGGTCAGGGTTGGCGTAAGGACTGGCAACAGCAGGCGACGACAGCCCCAATGCGGGCGTCCATTGAAAATTAAAGCCGTTGGAAGTGTTCAGTGCGTTGTTTTGATTCAACTGCACTCCCCCGACGGACGAAATGAATTGGTCGGGGCCCAATTCGAGTGGAGGCGACGCGAGCACAACGGCGGTCTCGACGGCGGTGCCCTTCAGGCAGGCCTTGGGGTCGTCGAGCAGGTAAGAAATCGGGTGCGTTCCAACACCCGCATTTTTGGGCGAAAAGGTATTTTTGTTCACTCCGTCACCGCTAAATTTACCCCCTGCTGGCGTGCCAACCAACGCAACTAAATTCGTGTCGTTGCTGCATCTGATGGGAATGATATTCATGCTAACTTTAGCGGTGCTGTCTGGCCTAATGACTAGTGGATTGGATTGGCCTTGGCAGCCGTTTTGGTCAGTAATGGCTACGGTGTATTGCCCAATCTGTGTTACTTTATAGGTTGAGTCGATTGCCCCCGCAATGGTCACACTGTCGCGAAGCCATTGAAACTTGACCGATGGCTCGGAGGTCAAGGTCGAAAGTTTTAGGGAGCCACCGGGGCACAACAAGCCGCTTGGCACGGAAGATTCGATCAATACTTTGGGATTGGGAACAATCGTGATGAACGCCGGCGACGAGGTATTGGTGTTGCAGGCCCCTTTTTTTGTCAACGTCACGGTGTAGGCTCCTCCTTCTTTTACCACCAAAACAGAATCTTTTTGCCCCGCAATCACGGCCCCGTCTTTGAACCATTCGTAAGTAATATTGGGCTGTTTGGCTCCCGCATTGAGCTGGACGGCTTTGCCCTCGCATACCTTGGCAGAAGCAGCGACGCTGGGGCGATTCACTTCGCTGATTCTAATAACGGCAGGCGGTGGCGGAAGGCAATCTTCCACCTTGATTTGGTATTCACGGTATATTTCGCTCAACGGTACGCCGTTGCGGCTGTGTTTGATTACAAAGCCGACGGAGTAGACCCCCGCTTTGGTAGGTTTTGCCGAAATGGGTAAATTAGCAACTCCTTGGGCGTTAATTAAAAACATGGTTGGCAGGTTAAAATTCCCCCCTGGCAGCATTTGATTGGGGGAAAATCCCGCTTTCCAGTCCACGGTTCGGTAGCGGATTTTCGCGGTTGAATCACCCGTAAGGGGAGAGGTGTTTTGGAGAAGGATGGTGTAATTGCCGCGTCCTAGGCCCGTTTTGAGGGGATTGGAGCCTACTTGGAGACTGAAATTGGTGTCTTCGTTGGTACAAAAATAATTGAATGAATCAGGGGTCCACTGCGGCGTGGTTTTTCCGGGCTCTATGGTGTCAAAATATTCCCAAAGGTACTGAGGTGAAAACCAATGATAGAGTACTATTTGAGAGGAAGCAACGTTTTCGGTGGGGTTTCGGTTGCCCACGGGGGCATTAATGATGTAGTAGCCGTCGGGGTCAGAATATTTATCGGGTTTGAGAATTAAGCTTTGATTGTAATGGACAAATATATAGTCTGTCTTTTCGCTTTTGTTGCAGGAAGTGGCTGATTTTGTACCGCTTATGTCTTTGCTTTTGTCGGCAAAAAACGTTTCAATTAATTCGTTGTCTTTTTTTCGGTAAATGCCGAAACGGAGCCGATTGGGGAGCGCTTCATAACCCGCTTGGTCGGCAAAGAAAGTACAGCCTATATCGTATACATAAGCAACATTTGTAGTTTGATAGCGCCGGTCAATCTGCCCTCCAAAGATGCGTTGAGCCTGAGCCACCAAACACAAACCTACCAAACCAAAGGCCAAAACAATAGAGTAGCGCATTCGTTGTTTATTGAGACCGAATGTCAAATTTAACAAAAAAAGATAAACATTGGTGACTACTCGGCAAAGTTAAAAACAGAATTATTCAAGGGTTTGTTATAAAAAAAATGCAAAATTTGCGCTAAAAAGGCATTTATTCATGCAACGTTTGGACCTCAAATTTTATCAAAAATACGAAACATTATCGTTAGCAAAACAGCTTTTGGGTTGTGAACTGGTACACGAAAGTCCCGAAGGGCGCACCGCTGGAATCATCGTAGAAACCGAAGCCTATCTCACAGGTGACCCCGCTTGCCACGCCTACCGAAAAAAAACGGTACGAAACGCTGCCATGTTTGGCCCAGCAGGTTCGGTGTACGTGTACCTGATTTATGGCATGTATCACTGCGTCAACATCGTCAGTGCGGAAGAAGGAAAAGGGGAAGCCGTGTTGATTCGTGCGCTGGAACCTACCGATGGGGTTGAATTGATGGAACTGCGACGGGCAGAAAGAAAAGGTGATAAACCGAAGGTATATTCGCTACGTGAACTTTGCAACGGGCCGGCAAAACTGGTGCAGGCCATGGGAATTACCCTCGCGGGTCACAATGGTAGCTCGCTTTTGGACGACGCCCTCTACCTTACTCCGCCCAAACAGACTGATTTTGAGGTGGTAACTACGACGCGCATCGGCATTACGCAAGGAGCAGACTTGCCGTATCGTTTTTACATCAAAGGAAACCGCTTTGTGAGTAAAAAATAACTTCTGGGAGAGGTTATCCTAAAGTTTTGCATTTAACCACTCGGTATTTTCAATCAGACGCACCAATTTGCTGTGTGAAGAAATCCCTTTGAGCGCTTCCAAATGACGGCTGTGGTGCAAATCCGTTCCTAAAAAAGAGGCCTGTTTGTTCTGAACAAGTTGTTGACCCATCGCTTGGGTGTGTTTTCCGTAATAACCCACCAACGAAAGCAAGTTGACCTGCAACAAACATCCGAGCGATTTTATGCGCTCAAAGTCGTTCATGGATAAATAATTATACCTTTCGGGGTGGGCCAAAATCGGAATCAGGCCTTGCGCCTGAATTTTAAAAATCGTGTTTTCGTAATTAAGCGTCGGTGCCACGTACGACATTTCAACCAACACGTAGCGGTTGGCAATGGGTATCAATTGATCATTTTCCAACAAGGCATCAAACCCATCGTCTAGCATATATTCAGCCGATGCTTCCAGTTTAATTTTTAAACCTGCAGCGGTTATTTCCTCATTTACCTTGGCGGCGAGGGCTTTGATGTCGTTGGGTTTGTTGGGGTACAATTCCCGCATTACGTGCGGCGTAGTAATCACTTTTTGATACCCTAGTGCCTCCAATTCTGTGAGGTAGTGGAGGGTGGTGGGCATATCGGGGCTTCCATCGTCAATTCCGGGCAATAAATGGGAGTGCATATCGGTCGCTAGCCATTTAAAAATTCGGTGCGTTTTTCCAGAAAATAGACGTTGAAGAAAAGACATAATTTGGAACGAATTGGAAATGTTAATTGAAAGATTCCCGTCTGTTATTACTTAGGTATATGGGGAGTTTTAAATGATGAAAGTACAACAATCTTGTAAAATAATTACACCTTATTTTTAGAGTCAATCACAATCGTTACGGGGCCGTCGTTGAGCAGGGATACTTTCATGTCGGCACCAAATTCACCCGTTTGAATTGGGCGACCCAGTTCTTCCGCAAGGCGTTGAATCATTCGGTTGTACAAAGGAATGGCGACCTCGGGCCGCGCGGCTTCGATAAACGACGGACGGTTGCCTTTTTTTGTACTTGCATGTAGTGTAAACTGGCTGATAAGCAGTATGTTGCCGTCAATGGATTTGAGGTCAAGGTTCATTTTTCCTTCGGCGTCGGAGAAGATTCTCATACCGACAATTTTCTTGGCCAACCATTCGGTATCTTCGTCGGTATCGGTGTGCGTAATACCTAAAAGTACCAAAAAACCCTGTTGAATTTGGCCATTTATTCGGCCTTCTATGGTGACGGAAGCTTCCGACACGCGCTGGATGACTGCAATCATTAAGGATAAAATTGTAAGGTGCAAAGTAAAGGCTAAAAATGTTCAAGTACTACATATTTAATCATAAGGTGGGGTAAAACCGCCCAAATAGGGTCGAAATGAGCCATAATAGTTTCGTTGGAAATGAGGTTTTGCGAGTATCAATTGGGATAACTTGCCTTTATTTTACAGTTTTATTCACCCATTTTTTTTCTCTATGTTTCGCGCCCTCGTTTTTGCTTTTGTTCTCGTCCTCGGTTATGTATCGGTAAGCTTTATGCCTCCAGCCAACAAGCCCAACATTATTTACATTTATGCCGACGACATGGGCTACTCCGAACTCGGATGCTACGGCCAACAGAAAATCCGGACGCCTCATCTTGATAAAATTGCCGCTGAAGGCATTCGGTTTACGCAACACTACACAAGTACGCCCGTGTGTGCGCCCGCTCGGTGCCAATTGTTGACCGGAAAACACGCGGGGCATTCCTACATTCGTGGAAATTATGAGTTGGGAGGCTTCGCAGATTCGTTGGAAGGCGGACAAATGCCGCTATATCCGGGCACGTTTACCATTGGGCGGATGTTGCAGCAATCGGGCTACAAGACTGCCTGCATCGGCAAATGGGGCTTGGGCATGGCCAATACCACGGGCAACCCCAACCAACAGGGATTTGATTATTTTTATGGGTATTTGGACCAAAAACAGTCCCACAATTTCTATCCGACGCACTTATGGGAAAATGGGAAATCGGTTCCTTTAAACAATACCTACATTGATGTTCATCGCCGCCTAACGCCCGAAACGGCTACTAAAGAAGCGTTTGCGTATTACCGTGGGAAAGACTACGCCATCGATAAAATGTCCGAAAAGGCCCTAGCTTTTGTGCGTGAAAACCAAAATAGGCCTTTTTTCCTGTATTTGCCTTTTACGGCTCCGCACGTTTCGTTGCAAGCCCCCGAGTCGGCGGTGGAGGAATACATCGGAAAATTTGAAGAAAAACCGTATTTGGGACAACAAAATTATGCTTCCACGCCTCATCCACGCGCTACGTATGCGGCCATGATTACGCACATGGACAAGCAGGTGGGTGCGTTGATGCAGTTGCTGAAAGATTTAAAATTGGACGATAACACCCTTGTCATGTTTTCTAGCGACAACGGTGCGACCTTCAACGGTGGGGTAGAAGCGGCCTTTTTCAAGAGTGTTTCTAACCTACGTGGGTTAAAAATGGATGTCTACGAAGGCGGCATTCGGGAGCCGATGATTGCGCGTTGGCCGGGACGTATTCCTGCGGGTAAAGTGACCGACCTCGTGTCGGTGCAGTATGATGTACTGGCAACGCTGGCCGAAGTAGCGGGGTATAAACAACCTTTGGATACCGACGGAGTGTCGTTTCTACCGACCTTGTTGGGCCAAAAAGACAAACAGAAAAAACGTGAATTTATCTATTGGGAATACCCCGAAAAAGGCGGGCAATTGGCGATTCGGATGGGTTATTGGAAAGCCGTAAAAACCAACGTTCGTAAAAACCGTAAAGGCCCTTGGGAGTTGTACGATTTAAGCAAAGACGAAAGTGAAACCACCAATGTAGCCGCGCAGCATCCCGAATTGTTACGCCAATTTGATGCCATTGTTCAACGTGAGCATGTGCCCTCGCACCTTAAAGAATGGGAGTTTGTAAGCCCTAAATTTGCGGAATAAAGTACCATGTTTAATTTGGCGATTTGCGCTGGGTTGTGAGCAACCCTTTCGTTGGTTTTGAGAAACCAACATCACTATCCTATCTTTTAACTACTAAAAAAGCCGAACTACTTAGTAGCCCAGCTTTTTTTGATAGGAATAGTGCAAATGTTAATTTTCTACAGTTTCAGTCACGGGAATCACGCCTAATTTTTGTCCTACTTTCGTAAACGCCGCCACGGCCCGTTGGAGATGTTCTGGCTCATGCCCCGCCGAAATTTGTACGCGGATGCGGGCTTTGCCTTTGGGCACTACGGGATAAAAGAACCCAATGACGTAAATACCCTCTTCCAACAATTGTTTGGCAAATTCCTGGGCCAATGGCGCATCGTAAAGCATGATGGGCACAATCGGATGTTCGCCGGGCAAAATATCAAACCCAACGGCGGTCATGGCCTCGCGGAAGTAACGCGTGTTGGCTTCGAGTTTGTCGCGCAGTGCAGTTGAGGCCCGCAGCAATTCCAACACTTTAAGCGAAGCGCCTACAATCGAAGGAGCTAAAGTATTGGAAAACAAATATGGTCGCGAACGTTGGCGTAGCAATTCCACAATCTCTTTCCGTGCCGCCGTAAACCCACCCGACGCACCGCCGAGGGCCTTTCCGTACGTGCCCGTGATGATGTCGATGCGGCCCAGTACGTTTTTGTGCTCGGGCGTACCACGGCCCGTTTTGCCCATAAAACCGCTGGCGTGGCATTCGTCTACCATGACCATCGCACCGTATTGGTCGGCCAAATCGCAGATTTTATCCAACTGCGCAATGGTGCCGTCCATCGAAAATACACCATCGGTAACAATTAATACCCGTCGGCAGGAGGTAGCGGCCTGAAGTTGTGCTTCCAAATCGGCCATGTCGTTGTGTTTGTACCGAAAACGTTTGGCTTTACACAAACGGATACCGTCGATGATGGAGGCGTGGTTGAGTTCGTCAGAAATGATGGCGTCTTCTTCCCCCAATAAAGGTTCAAAAACCCCGCCGTTGGCGTCGAATGCGGCTGCATACAAAATGCAGTCTTCGGCCCCCACAAACTCCGCTGTTTGGCGTTCGAGTTCTTTGTGAATGTCTTGCGTGCCGCAAATAAACCGCACCGACGACATTCCGAAACCGTGGGTGTCGAGCGCCTCGTGGGCGGCCTTAATCACCTCTGGGTGCGAAGAAAGCCCCAAGTAATTATTGGCGCAAAAATTCAGTACTTCGCGTCCGTCTTGCACCGCAATTACGGAAGATTGAGGGGTGACGATGATGCGTTCGGTTTTATAAAGGCCCGCTTCTCTGATGGCGGCCAATTCTTTTTGAAGGTCTTCTTTTATGCTTCCGTACATGGCGTTAGGCAGTTACGTGATACAATTCGTTGAGATGGGTAATCATTTCGTGCGTCATTTTGGGTAAATCAAACGCGGGTTTCCAGCCCCAATCTTGCCGCGCAACCGAATCGTCAATGCTTTTGGGCCATGAATCAGCGATGGCCTGCCGAAAATCAGGGGCATAAGTTACCTTAAAATCAGGGAAATGCTGTTGGATAGAGGCCGTCAATTCGGCGGGTGTAAAGCTCATACCCGCTAGATTATAAGAAGTCCTAACGGTGATGTTATCGGTGGGGGCTTCCATTAATTCAAGCGTGGCGCGGAGCGCGTCGTCCATGTAAATCATGGGCAAACGGGTGTCTGCGGCCAAAAAACATTCGAAATTATGGCCTTGAACGGCTTCGTGGTAAATGGCCACGGCGTAGTCGGTGGTGCCGCCACCGGGCATGGATTGGTAACTGATGACGCCCGGATAACGCAACGAGCGTACATCCAGTTTGTAGCGTTTGTGGTAATACACCGACCAATTTTCGGCGGCTACTTTGCTAATGCCATAGACGGTGGCGGGGTCCAAGACGGAAGACTGCGGTGTTTCTTCTTTGGGGGCATGTTCGCCGAAGGCGGCAATCGAACTCGGTACAAAAACCTTGTTTAGATTAAACGTTCGGCCTATTTCTAAAACGTTGAGTAAAGTCTGCATGTTGAGGTTCCACGCCCACAATGGGTCTGCTTCGCCTTTGGCCGAGAGCACGGCCGCTAAGTGATAAATTTGGGTAACACGGTGCCGCTGAACGATGTCGGCCAGTGCCGTTACGTTGGTGGCATCTAAAACTTCAAAGATGGCTTCCTCGTGTCCCGTTTGACGAATATCAGTAGCGATGACGTTACCGAATCCGTACATCGTTTGGAGGCGCGGTAAGAGTGCCGTGCCGATTTGCCCGTTGGCCCCAATGACTAAAATAGTTTCGTGCTTCATGGTTCAATGGGTGTTGAGTAACTGATTTTTGGAATATTGATGAAGTGTAATTCGTGGCACAAAAGTAGTTAGGCCGTTAGAATTTGTAAAATAGTGGTATAAAATCAGTTAATATTGTGGTATGGTATTTAAAATGAAGTTAAATTTGTTGAATTGTATTAAAAGAAGATAGGATAGAAAGAAAAATTTTCGGCATGGAACAACTCGACGACATCGACAAGAAACTGCTCCGCCTTTTACAGGCCGACGCCAAGCTCACCACGAAAGAATTGGCCGCTACGCTTGGCCTGACGTTGTCGCCCGTGTATGAGCGTATCAAGCGGCTGGAAAACCTTGGTTTTATCAAACAATACGTGGCGATTCTGGACAAAGAACTGCTTGGGCAGCCCATCACCATTTTTTGTCAGGTGTCGATGCGCTACCACGACAAGGCGTTTATCGAAAACTTTGAAAAAGAAATTCAGAAGCTAGAAGAGGTACAGGAATGCTACCACATGGCGGGTCAGGTAGATTTTTTATTGAAAATCAACATGGGAAGTCTGGACGAATACCACGGTTTTGTGCGCAACAAACTCTCTAAAATCGAAAATATTGGCACGCTCAACAGTACCTTTTCGTTGAAGGTCATCAAGCAGAGTTTGGGGTATCGGGTGGGGTGAGGAGACTAAATGAATGACAAATAAGCGAATTTGTCTTTGTTGGTGTTATTTCACCAACAAAATTCAATAAGCTTCGCTAGGTTGATGCCTTTCATTACGAATCCAGCCAAATTTTAAAGTCAGCTACTCGCTCCCTGCTCACAATGTTTGCGTCGCCTTCTGGCAATTTGGCAGAAATAGACAACCGACCATTAAAATAGGTGCTTGCCTTTTCAATGGCCTGAATATGCAAGATTACTTTTCGGTTTATACGAAAGAAATCTTTGGGTAGCAGAATTTTTTCCAGTTGGTCCAACGTATAATCGATAATGTAACGGCCTCCTGCGTTGGTTACTAAAAAAGAAATGCTGTCTTGGGTCTCAAAATGATGAATCTCATCGGCTTGAATGGTAGTAATGCTCTGCCCAGATTTGACTAAAAAACGAGTTTTGTATTGGTTGTTGAATTGCTGATAGGCAAGGGTGATGGTTTCAAGCAAGTGCTTATTGCCTGAATGTCTTTGTTTCTTAAATTTTTCAACGGCAAACGTTAGCTCTTTCAACGAAATGGGCTTTAACAAATAATCAATGCTATTTTGCTTAAAAGCTTGAATGGCATAATTGTCGTAGGCGGTTGTGAAAATAATGGGAATTTCAGGCTGGATGCAGGAAAAAATCTCGAAACTGTTGCCATCTGCCAAGTGAATGTCCAGAAAAAGCAGATCTGCCTGCAAGCCGCTCTCAAATGCCTTTACGGTAGCGGCCACCGAATCCAAATATTGGATTACCTGAACAGTAGGGTCTATCTTCAACAGTAACAAATGCAAATGCTCTGCCGAAAGCTTTTCGTCTTCTACGATTACAATGTTCATGGCTTTAAAAGTAAAGGCAAAATTACGGTAAATGCTTTATCCGTACGGATGATTTCTATTTTGTCGTCGGTAAAAAACTGGTATCGTACTTGCATATTTTTTAGTCCTGTCTGTGAGCTTTTGACTTTATCGCTTCGGGGCTGAATCGGATTTGTGATCAATAACCGATTTTTTTCGGTGAAAATCGTTACCTGCAACGGGTTGGCCTGTGAGGTTTCGTTGTGTTGAATGGTGTTTTCGACCAACATTTGTAGACACATGGGTGGCAAATAGAGGCTTTTAGCAGGGGCTGAGATGTTGAGGACAAACCTAATGCTGCTCCCAAATCGTATTTTTAATAAATACATGTAATGTTCTAGAAAATCTAACTCTTCTTGTAGATTGACCAACTCGGCATTTTTGCTGTCCAATACATACCGATACACTTTTGACAGTTCGTTGATAAAATCAACTGCTTTGTCTTGGTTTTGGTACACCAATGAACTCAATACGCTGAGATTATTGAACAAAAAGTGGGGATTAAGTTGGTTTTTTAGGTTTTCAAGTTGGGCGGTTGCGCTGGCAGTTTTATATTTTTCAATTTCTACCATACTTTGGTTCCAAGCCCTAAAAAATTGACTTGAAATATAGCTCACTAAGCCCAAAAAAGTAATAATTATGGCTGGAATAAACATCTGCCTGATGGCTTTGTTGAGCAAACGTATTTCGCCGAATTTAATAAAATGAAGGAAGTTCATTAATAAAAACAGCGAAATAGCTGTAAAAAAAAGGCTAAAGACAAATTGACTGAATATTCTTTGTTGCGTATTGCCTAACCAACTGTATCTTTTTTCTAATTGCTGGTCAATATAAGTATTGCCTTCCCAGAGTATCAAAACGATGAAGGGGATGATGAATAAGTCGGGTTCTAAAAAATCAATTAATCTAAAGAACAGTACTTTAAACAGGAGGGCTACCAAGACGGCAATACCGAATTTTTTTAGTACACGACTTATAGTTCTGTTCACGTTATTCTCCTTTCAGCGTTTTTATATCTTCCAATAGTTTTTGCATTTCCAAGCTCAGGGTTCCGTTGTAGATGCCTCTGATTCTCTTGTTTTTATCTACCAAAATAAAGTGCTCTGTATGAAGAAACTCTGTACTGTCTTTACTGAAGCCAATGTCTTCTTCGGCAAAATATGATTTTCGGGCCAATTGATAAATGCCTGATTTACTTCCGGTTAAAAAATGCCACTGTTTATTTTTGATTTGGTGTTTTTCCGTAAATTTTTTAAGTACGGTAGGCGTATCAATCCAGGGCATGACCGAAAAAGAGAGAAGTACAATGTCATTCGTTGCGCTATCACTGACAATTTTCATATTTTTGGTCATTACTGGACAGATACTTATGCAGGAAGTAAAAATGAAGTTGGCAACGTGGATTTTTCCTTCGATGTTTTCCTGTGAAATGAGGATACTGTCCTGATTTAAAAAAGAAAAATCGCTGATGCTATGCGAGATTTTTTCTTTTATCTCCGCTTCGTTTTTGACAAATAGGGGCGTAAAATCGGGATCATTATAATAGGGCAATGCCGTGGTACCCGAGCCATTTTCAGTACAGCCGAGCAGGAGCATGCTACTTAACAACAAAAATGCTGTCTGATACATTTTTACAGTTTTTGGTGCCCAATAATCCGTATCTTTTCCCTTTAATGATGACATAATTGGCGCGTATTTTTCCATTATCATACCACATTTTTTGAGGTCCTTCCTCTTGTCCCTTTACATAAGTACCCAGATGATACAACTTCCCGTTTTGGCTCCATTCCTTCAATTCACCCTCATAGGCATCGTTTACGGCCATAAATTCAAATCGTTTGGTGCCGTTTTCCCAATAAGAGACCTGTTTGCCGTGTTTTTGCCCGTTCAGGTAATTTCTTTCTTCCCGTAACTGTTTGTTTGGATACCATTTTTTGTACAGTCCACTCAGCTTGCCTTTGTAATAACCTTCCAAGGCGAGTGTGTCATGGGTGGGAGAGAGTTCCACCAAAAAACCGTTGTAGGCTTGATTATCCACAAAAACAATGTCATTTTTTACTGAGATACTGCCCGAAGATCGGAGAAGATAGGTTTTAGGGACGGTTTCTTTTGGCTTGCTGCAAGAGCAGGCCAGAAGAAACCAGAAAACTGTTTTGTAAGATTTCATTTATTGCGTTATCGTTCCTGGCGTTCCGTAATAGCCGCTTCCATTCAGGTAAGGTGCGTCGGCGGTAAAATGATAGTGGTAGATACCGTTTGGATAATCGGCCGTGGGGTGCGTATGCCCGTGATAGGCATCCAGCATACTGCTGGTCACAGTTGTGCCATTTTCTTCTTGTGGCCCGTACACGGGAAAGCCGTCCAATAAAAAGCCCATCAGGCCTGATTTTGTGGATTTGACGGTGGTCAGATACAACGGCTCAACGTGATAATGGTACACGCCAGTGTTTTGGGGGTGTCCATAGTATTTATCAAAACTCGCAATCTCGCCCGTTAATGCTTGGTTGTTGGGGCCAGCATATTGATTAAACAACGCTACGCCATTGAGTGCAATCCCGATGGGCCCCAAGGGCGTGGCAGCGTGCGCCGCATCCACTTTGGGGTTTAGCGGAATTTTAACAGTGGCGTTATATTCGGCAATCGTATTCGGATTCTTGGCAAAATTGACTCCGCTGAAGGTCTTCCCGCTGTAAGCTTCATACAACGCATTTCCTGCCGCATAATAGGGGCTTTTATGGTCGGGTAAGTTTTTGGTTTTGATGGTGATGTAGGTGCCGTCGCTGGTAATGCTCGTGGCTCCGTAAATTTTTTTGTAAACGGCAGGCACTTCGGTAGAAACAGGAGTCGTGGTGTCGGTGTCGTCACTGTTACAGCTAGCCAAACTCATTGTAATGAAAATTGCGAGCGCCAATTTGTTGATGGGTGTTTTTTGGGAATCCATAGTTGATTTGGTTAAATAGTTGAATTTGAGGCCTGTGTGGCTGAAAGCAGGGTGAAATATAAAAAAGATAATTTCATTATAGGTAGTGTTACTTCGGTTGTAAAACTAACGTTTAATGATGGCCTCAAAAAAAGGAATTCCTTTGGATTGTTGTAAAAGTAGGTTAAGTTGTTGAAATTTTTGGTCAGGCTATTATGCGCTTTTGTGATAGTAACCCATTCTAGCTACAAACACCCTACCATGCCCGATTTCATTTCTTACCCAAAGTCAATGGATAGAGAATTTGGGGGCGGTAATTTTGGGCCATCATTCACAAAAAAGCAAAGAAATGGATACTAAAATGCACCAAACATCCCCAAAAATGGCCCTCATGGCAGGCTTCTCACTGATTGCAATGGCCCTCATTGCGGGATTTGCCTACGGGTACGGATTTGAAAATATATACGTGGCAAACGATGGCCCCGCCACACTAAAAAACCTGAACGAATCAACGGCCCTGTTTCGGTGGGTGCTGTTTTCGTTTGTCATTATTCTGATGCTTGACGTGGTGGTGGCTTGGGCACTTTATCTTTTCTTTAAGCAGGTCAATGAATCGTTGTCGTTGCTTTCGGCGTGGTTGCGCCTGGTCTACGCCGCTTTGTTGGGCGTTGCGTTGTTGAATCTGGTGGGTATTTTACCAGAAGTAATGGGTCAGCCCCAAAGTGTGTCCTTGACCATGACCAGTTTTAGGGCTTTTTTGGCCATGTGGTCGTTGGGATTAATTGTTTTTGGCGGCCATCTGTTTTTACTGGGTTATTTAATGCTCCGGTCGGGTTTTATTTCCAAAATTCTGGGAATCTTAATGCTCGTAGCGTCGGTTTGTTACCTTTTTGCGAATGTGGCGCAGCTTCTTTTGCCAAATTATGAGCATTACAAAGCCACAGTAGACGCCGTGTTGAGTGCGCCCATGGCTCTTGGAGAACTGGGACTTGCGGGCTGGCTGGTGTGGAAAGGAGGGAGGGGAAGCTAACGTTATTTGACTTTCAGGATTCGCTTTCTGATTCTGCTCAGCGATTCGGGGGTAACCCTAATGTAGCTGTCGAGCTGGTGTTGCGGTATCCGTTGCAATAAATCTTTGGAAGTAAGGGTTTAAAATTTAGACAGATAGGTCATTTTTTTAGCTGAGTGGCACTTTGATGGTTTGGGGATGGCTTGTCAGACGAAAAAGGGGAATAAGGGCTGAAAGATTCTTTCAAATTAAGATTTTTAATGGGTAAACGAACTAACGTATACTAGTTAGCGTATTTACATTAATCCTTGGTTTTTGGACAAAAAAGGGCCGTTAATAATCAAAAAGAAGCACTGTGCAAGCAGGTTTTTGGGGGCATTTGAATTATTCCAATAAGTCCAAAAAAATAGACAGTCGGTTGTATTTACGGCATACATTGAATTAATTGCCCTTTATATCACTTAATTAAAAAATCATTAGACAGGGCCATTGTAATCAGGAATGGACTGTAAAGTTAAAGGTATTCCAGGATGACGACGCTTACTGAAACACAGTTTGCAATAGCTGATCAAATTATTAAAATTGTTGCAAAGCATAATGGTAGATTGAATATGGGGCCATTGGTTGAACAAATGACAACCCTGCACCAGTGCAATAAAGAAGAAATAAAAATAGTGGTTAATCGATTGGCTGATAATAGGATATGTATCGTTTGTGCCGGAAACGTAGGGTATGAGTACGAAGTATGTATCACAGGCCGGGGAAATGAAGTTGTTAAATTGGGGAGCCTCTATGAGTGGCAACTTAGAAATAAGAAGGAGAGCACAATAATGCTTAAATTTATAAAAGACAAATTTGACGGTTTTAAGGTATCACCCTCCTGTTTTGCGCTGGTTCTTATATTGCTTGCGTTTGACCATATCTTTTTTGACTACTTAAAGGACCAAAAAAAGAGCAAAGAAATTCAGGTATTGTACCGAAAGATAGAATCCCTGGAGTCTTTGATGAAGCGCATTCCACCCGCAGTTACGGATAGCACCCAGCATCAGACAAAAAAATAAGACCCAAATCTGTCTGAAAACTGAATGGGGTCTTATGCGTCTTTGTTGATGTTTTTTCACCAACAAAATCTAAAGCCTTTCAAACGAGGGTTTTGAGGATTTCTAATCCTTCGTCCCAGCGTCCATAACCTGAATGGACGTTGATGTGGCCTGCGTCGCCGATAGAGACCAGTTTACTTCCCCAAGATTCGGCAAAGAACTTGTACCGATCCATGGAAGTCCAGAGGTCGTTGGTGCTTGCTACCACTACCGACGGAAAAGGGAGGGGTTGAAGCGGGATGGGCGCAAAACTCTGCAACGACAAATCCATGTAGGGGTTATCGATATCGGGAGGGGCCACAATCATGGCACCTTTGATTTTTTTTGGATGTTTGGCCGCCCAATGTGCCAAGGCAATCCCGCCAAGGCTGTGCGTGATCAAGATTGTCTCGGAGGTGTCGAGGTCTTTCAGCGTTTTTTCAATTTCGCTGGTCCAGTCGTCGCAGGTTACACCCGTCCATCTTTTCTGGTTTATTCGTCGGCAATTGCTCAATTGTTGCTCAAAATGAGTTTGCCAATGTTGGGCGGGAGAGTTGCCGTAGCCGGGCAGCGTAAAATACTGTATCATTGGTATGGAGAATAATGGGTTGGGGTATCTATGGCAATTTAGGGATATTTTTTGAGGTGTTTTACTCTTTGTAAATTGTAAAAGAAAAAGGGGCATTTTGCAAAGTGCCAGAACTATTGTAGGTTTTAATCTCTAATTTTCCATCGATGATTAAGAAACTCACAAATGCTGGAAATGCAGAAAAAACGGAACCTACTACTGAATTAGCACCAATCGATAGCGTTTGACCAGTTATTGTAATTCTTTTATAACCCGCCGATACGGTTTCAATGGTACCAATGTTGGATGTACCCGTTAATAGGATCCCATTATCTTGAACCGAGGCAACAGCAATGGGAACTAAATTATAGGTACCAGTAGGAGTTGCATTTACTTCACCTGTTAGTTTAATATTGCCTACGATATCCAGCTTCTGGGTGGGTGATTGTATGCCTATACCCACATTTCCTGAATTATTGTTGTAGATATGAGTCCCGTTGACCGACCAAGGATTGACCCCAGTAAGTAAGGCTTGCCAGGCCGATCCATTGCAATAATAGGTTTTATTGTCTGTGGTTAATAATACTAATTGTCCTTTTTGAGAAGCCGTACAACTTCCCAACGTTGCAACGTTGGGAAGTTGTAAAGAACTTGGCAAAATTGTACTGTTTTGGGCTGATAAATTCCCGCATATTCCCCAAAAGCAGAAAATGATAAAAAAAAAGTTTAGCTTTTTCATCTGAAAATCATGGTTTAATGAGAGGGAGGCACTATTTCTTGGTACGCTAAATTGCAATTAAAGTACAAAATAAAGTGTAAAATATCTAGAATGGATTTATCCATAAATACTTACTTTGTGACTTAGTAACGACCAATTTTTAGGTCAGAAGTCTTCTTTCACTAAACTTGATGAATCTGAGAGTTGAACCCCAAATATTTGTCAATGTAAGTTTTGAGCTTTCCAAAATGAAATATCTGGTGGGCCTGCCAAAAATTGCCTCGAATCATTGATGAATTGTAAAAGATGTGCGGTTTTCATATGCGCTCCTTTGTAATAGTCTTCATCGGCCCATTGTTCATAGAGTAAAATATTGCTTTTATCGTTGGGGTCAACGTGCAGAACAATGCTTACATAATGGGGCTCTTTCTTCACTTTTGCGATTAACTCCTGCAATGCCTTCAAAGCCATGTCTTCTTTGGACGGCTGAGTTTTGTATTTTATAAAGACGGTTATCTTACCCTCATTGGGCTTATTTTGGGCAACGCTTTCAAATAAACTCATGCCCATCAAAAGTAGGGCGCAGATGGAGGATTTTAGAATTTTCATAAGGTTGATAGTAAAGGGAATGGCTATTAGATAATGATTTTTTGCATTTGAAAGCATTACTTTTTTTACTTACACCGCCAACCGAACCGTAAATTCCGTTCCTTTTCCGGGTTCGCTTTTGCAAAGAATGATACCGCCGATTTCGTCCAAAATCCGTTTTACAATGCTCAGTCCTAAGCCCGTAGAAGACTTGAGAGCGGTGGCGACTGAGGCCGTATTGTATTTTTCGAATAAATGAGGAAGGTGCTTGCTTTCGATGCCAATGCCCTCATCTTTGACGTGCAGTATCATGATATCGTCTTTTTTTTCAGCATTGACCCACACACGGCCGTTCGGATTGGAATATTTGATGGCGTTGGAGATGAGGTTTTCAAGCACCCGTTGCACCAAGTGCGGGTCGGAGAGGAGATGCAAAGGCTCAGGGGCTGGGTCAAATAACAATTGAATGTTTTTGGCGTGGGCTGCTTCTGCAAACTCGTTGAGCACCTCCTGCATTAAGGTCTGCAAATCAAAGGTTTCGAGGCGGAGCGTATGTTTGTTGGTTTCTGCTTTTTCAACGTTTAGCACGTCCTGTATCAAGTTCATGCCCTGTTTGACGCTTTTTTCGATGATTTGGACTGCCTCCAAAGCTTTGGTATTGGCGGCATCTAGGTTCATTTTTAAGATGGAATTCCACGTGTTTATCACCAAAAACGGCGTACTCAAATCATGAGATACAATACTGATGAGCTGGTTCTTTTCGCGGTTTAGGTCCGATAATCGGGTATTCTGACGCTCAATAAGCTCATTTTTTTCGTTTAGTATTTTGTTTTTTTGCCGATTTTTGACCAAAAAATACCCAATCACACCCGAGAACAGCAGCACGCCCAAAAAGCTGATTCCGAAGATGAGTCGCTGTTGCTGTTCCTGTTTTAGTTGCTGATTGAGGAGTTTGTTTTCTTGTTCCTTTTTCTCGGATTCGTACTGCTCTCTTAGTTGCGCAATGGATTTATTGGTCTCGGCGTTAATCAATTCTTTTCCCAGACTATCGTAAATGGCGTAGTACTCATAGGCTTTTTTGTAGTCGCCAAAATACCGGTGTAAGTCGGCGAGGGAATTCATGGAGATGTGTTCTTTGGTTTTTGAACCGCTTTTTTTCGCAATCCTGAGGCACTCATTTACATACCATTCGGCTTCTTTGCGCTGATTTAGTTTAAGGTAAATCTCGGACATATTTCCGTAGTCATACCATAAATCTTCGTCCGAGTGAATCGCCTTGTGAAAGGCAATGTTTTTTTCAATGTAAGGCTTGGCTTGGGCGTATTTTCCCTGTTTGATGAGCAGCGTAGCTAGGTTGATATACACCGTGGCAATGCCGACTGAATCTTTGATGTTTTTTTTGATATTAAGGGCCTGCGTGTAGTAATAAAAGGCGCTGTCAAATTTGGATTCTTTGCGGTAAATCACGCCGAGATTGGTGTAATACGTGGACAGCCGTCGGGGGTTTGCTTTTTCTTTTTGTCCCTCCAAGACGCCTTTAAACAACAGCATTTTTGCTTTTTCATTTTGCTCCGTACTGATATAAACGTTAACAAGGTCGCCGATGGCTTGGTATTTTTCATCAAAAAATTGATTCTTTTCGGCTTCTTTCAAAAGCGTCAGGTACGACTTGACGGCGAGGTCGATTTTGCCGTCGTATTCGTAGTAAAAGCCCATAAAACGGTGGTAATAAAGGGCTTCTTTTTTTAATCCGATGCGCTGGGCATCGGCCCGAATTTGTTCGGCCATCAGTTTGATGGAGTCCTTTTTTGATTCGTAGAAGGTCAGTGTCTTGTCAATTTTTGCCCGGATGGACGTTTCGGTAACTTGTCCGAGTACCTGCCTGAAGCAGACCGTAAAAAACAAAATGATGAGCGACAACTGTTTCATAATCATTTAATTATGTGGTTTTGTTAATTCTCAATCAAATTGTAACTGATTGCGTATTTCACCAGACCTACGGTATTGCTCACCCCCAGTTTGATCATAATATTTTGCCGGTGCGTATCAACAGTACTTACGCTGATAAAGAGTTTTGCGGCAATTTGGGCACTGCTGTATTCCTGACAAATGAGGGTTAAGATTTCTTTTTCACGTTTGCTCAAAATGACGCCCGAGTTTTTGGTGATGTATCCATTTTGGTGAATGGATTGGTCTTTTGAAAAGTCAAGCTCAATGTTTTTGGCGTAGTAAGTTCCGCCGCCAGCCACCGTTCTAATCGCCTCAAAAACCTCCTCGTAGGTAGCATCCTTGAATAAATATCCGTGAAAACCAAATTTTTGGAGTCGATGAAACAGGCGTGAGCCACGTAAGATGGTAAGGTAAATGACGGGTAATTCTGGATGCGTTGCCCTGATTTTTGACAGCAAATCTTCGGGGTCTGAGTTGGGTAAATTTACATCAAGTACTAAAATATCTATACTAGGTTTTGTGCCCAAAAAATCAATGATATCTTGGCCAGAAGTACAGGTTTTAATCACCTCAAAATCACGCTGAGTTTCGATGATGGCGGCCAGTCCGCGCAGCAATAATTCGTGGTCATCTACTAGGCAGAGCTTAATCATAGCGGCTTCATTAAGTCACTTTTTACTTCTTTTTCGCTATTAAAATTAGAAAATGACTGGCTCATCTACAAACAATCTATGGGGCGAAGGCTTTAATTGACCGGGAAATTTACTTAACGGTTTCGATTCAATGGAATATACTGTTTAGTCAAACCTCTCTGGCGTTATTATCCCTATTTACACGATGTTTTGGTATGTATATAAATCTGAATTTTGCCAACAGAAAATCTTTACGGACTTCATTCCATGTTTGATAAGCAATCCTAAAATATTACTTAAACCATGAAAAAGCGCTATTTGGCATTCGTTTTATTATTGACTGTCTTGGCTTCTTGTTCCAAAAAAGAAAACGTAAGTCCTTTCTTTTTCTCGTGCACGATTGAAGGCAATAAATATGCTATTGAAAATGAAATAGGTGCCTATGCGGTGGTTTTTAGCAATACGTCCAATACTATCTATGGAACTGAGTTGGAAAACGTCAAAACCGCTACCCCTCGCACCATGTACATTACGTTGGAGTCCACTAAGGGCGTAGGGGTACACCAATGCAATGGGAAAAACTCTATCTTTTTTGAAGATGCCGACAAAGTGGTGTACCGAACCAATTTTAACAACGGTTCAGGGCAAATCGAAATCACCGAAAAAACCGCTGAAGTTATTAAAGGGAAATTTTCGGGTATTGCCAAATCATTTACAAGTCCCATAAAAACCATCAACATCACCGACGGAGAGTTTTCTGTGCGGTTTCGATAACAGACGCTTCTTTTTCCATCTTTTACCTCAACTCTTAAAATCATGCAAAAGCTATTCTTTATTTCAATCTTTGGTTTTTTGGCCTCTAATTTGTTGGCACAGAGTGTGTTAATTACGCCCAATCAGATGGAGGCAAAACAAAGCACAGCTGGTGATAATATTATTCTACAAGGAACTAATCCGCCCAATATTTTTTCAAAACGGCACAATGGAACGGTTGCGTTGCCAACGGCGGTGGTTTCGGGCGACGATATTTTTGCGCTTCAAGGGGGGGGGCACAACGGTACCTCCTTTACCGAATCAAGAGGGGCGATTCGGTTTGAGGCCACCCAAAACTGGAACACTACTCAGAATGGAACCCGGTTGGTTTTCTTAACGACTGAAAACGGTTTTACCACTCAATTGCCTCGCATGATTATTAACCAAAACGGAAGGGTAGGAATTGGAACCGATAACCCACTCGTTGATTTTGAAGTGGCGGGCAACGCTGGTATGGGCGTACGAACCTACGGGGCTGGTAATACTTATAACTCCCACATCTACGGAAGCCATGCGGGTGGCACGGAGAGTTCCCCATCGGCCTCGACCAACGACCAAATTTTGGCCCGTTTTGAAGGCCTTGGCCACAATGGTAGCTATTTTGAGGAAGGAGCCCGCATGGAAATTCGGTCGAAAGAAACTTGGGCTAGTGCCGAAAATGGGGCCGAAATCAACTTTTATACTACGCCTATCAATAACGATATTCCCCTCAAACGGATGACCATTGCTGAAAATGGAAATATCGGCATCAATACCGATTCTCCGACCTATCCGCTGGAAGTGCTGGCAACGACCGATGATGGAATTGCCGTAAAACGATTTGGTGATGCTCCCGCATTTTTTGGGGTATCGGCAGGCGGAAATGTAAATACTCCGGGGCCTTCGCTGAATGGCCATATTCTGGCTCGCTTTGGGGCCCGAGGTTACGACGGAAATAATTTTACCAACGCCAAAGCGCGTATCGAAATGCGAACCACCGCCGATTGGAGTCCGACCAGCACGGGAGCCGCCATTGATTTTGTGACGACTACTGCCGCAGGCACTACGCCTGTGGTGAATATGACCCTTTCGGGGCCGGGTAATTTGGGTGTGGGACGACTGCCAACGCTAAGCTATCGACTTGAGGTAGAAGGTAATGCCTATAAAACCGTGGGTGGTGGCAACTGGGATTCGCCCTCTGACCGTCGTTTGAAAAAAGATATTACCTACCTCGACAGTCAAGAAATACTCCAAAAAGTGTTGCAATTGAAGGGCGCAAATTACCGTTGGATTGACGAAAAAAAGGGCAAAGACCTGCAATTTGGCTTCATTGCGCAAGAGTTGAGAGAGGTGTTTCCGACCAAAGTTCAACAACATGCCGATGGGTATTTGTCGGCTACTTACGGCGATTTTGACCCAATGTTGGTCGAATCCATCAAAGCGCTGAAGGCATTGATTGATGAACAGCGGGAAATGATTGCGGAGCAACGGGCAGAAATTGATCAATTAAAAACGGTTGTTTCAGCCAAGAATGACCTTTCAAATCCATCCAGCAGAACCAAAGAGTAATGACGCCGATGATTCTCTTTACTTTAACCACCTTTGAGTCAGGGCAATACGTTGATTTTGAAAAGGTTGTGTGTATCACTGGCGACGGCAATTATTCCTTTATTCATTTGGTCGACGGGCAGAAATTGTTGGTGTCGAAGTGTTTGGAGCAACTCGAACTCCGCCTGCCACCCAGTCAATTTCTACGGATTCATAAGCGTTACCTCATCAATCTTCGTTTTGTGGAAAGTATCTTTCCGAAACAAATCAAGCTGACCGATGGCAAAGTCTACGCCGTAGCGCGTCGGCGGTGGCCGAGTGTCCATTCTTATTTTAAACAGAATAGTCGACGCTAAAAAATAAGAGTCACTAGTTACCAGTTTGGCAGCTAGTGACTCTTATCGGTTTTGAAAAAGGATTTATTTGGGAGAACCAGAGGCCTGTGAATTAATCAGAGTGTCAACCTCAAGCGCTGACTCTGGCGCATCTTTTGTTTTACGTTTGAAAACGGCTTTTACCACAAAATAGATAATCAAAGCCGACAGAACACCCGTCAGGAAGTCGGTCAGCGGAACCATAAAGGCCGTGTAGGTCATCATGGCAAACTCAAACTTACCCTGATGCTTGATTTCGCGGATTTCGGAGGGTTTGATCATATTACTCGCCACCCAAACCAAGATACCCCCAATACAAGCCATCGGAATCAATTCGAGGTATTGTGCCAAATTATAGGCCATGGCCAATTTTAAAGCTGCTTTGAAGTAACCTGCCAACGGCGTTTGGGCACCTGCTTTGATGCTCGTAGCGGTGCGGGCCAGCGCTCCAGTACAGGGAAAACCCTGAACCAACGGCGTAAGGATTTGCACCATTCCTTGTCCAAAAAACTCCTTGTCGGGATTAAAGGGCGTTCTTTGGTTATTGGCCAGTTTGTCGGCCATGGATGAACAAAGAATACTTTCGACGCCCGACACAAACACAATGGCACAGACAAAATAGATTATATCAACAACGACGGTGCCGTTCAGAGCGGGTAGCATGGGCGGCGTAAACACGAAGAAATTGTTGGGGATAGAGCCGTAAAGGTCTTTGACCAAAATGATGTTTTTATCGGCCAGAAAAGTAGCCGAGAGCAGGGTAGCCAGTCCCATCGCAATGACTGGCCCAGGAATGAATACCGAAATTCGGAGTAAAGTTTTGGTTAAAGCGAAAGTCATCAACCCCAAAAAAATGGACCAACCGTTGATTTTATCAATGTTCCCAAACGCCGTAGTCAGGTTATGAATCAAACCGCCTTTGATGTCTTCGTCTTGACCCAATAAATCCTTGAATGATTCGATGCCTAGAATATCTTCCACGTTGGTGAGCGCAATCGCCACCGCGATACCGATGGTAAAACCCACAATGATGGAGTTGGGAACGAGCTTGGCGTAGCGCCCAAAACCATAAATACCCATAATGATGAGTATGACGCCAGAAATCATGGAAACCAAAATCAAAAACCCGTGGGCGGTTTCAAAATCGCCACCATTGGCGGGGCCATATTTTGTAATCAGGCCCGCAATGACGGGAATGAACGCGGCGGTTGGGCCGTAGACTTGGTATTTGGAACCGCCGAAAGTACGTCCTACCACGCAGGCCAATGCGCCCGCAATGATGCCGTGTTCGGGGCGCATTCCCATTGCCATCGCAAAGCCCATCGCCATCGGAATGGCCGTCATGGCCACAATCAGCCCCGCGCTAAAATCCCGATAAACGGTTTTGGCCCAGTTGTCTTTTGTCAGGTCTTCCCAGCGGGAATCAAACAAGGTGAAGAAGAGCTTCAGGCGGCCGGCGGGCGTGGTCGGAAATAATTTCTTATTCATTTCATTTTAAATAAAGAGTGCAATTAATTGTTCTTGTTCTGATTGCTTGTAATCGGTGCCCCAGTCAATTTCTGTGACTGGAACCTTGGCTTTTTTCAGGATGGGTAAGGGGTTAAATCCATTTTTTGCGGGTTTTAATTGATAGGTTTTAGGAAGGTAGATTTCGTTAATTTTATTGGCGTCTAAGTAGTTATTCAAATAGCCATTGGTGTTCATGGTCAATAACTCAATCGAAATATCCAATAGCTTGCCTTCAAAGCGATTTTTAATGATTTCGAGGGCTTCTTTAAACTCATTGGTGACGAGCGCTTTTATTCTATTTTCTGCCGAATAGAATAATAATTCAGTAATAGAATTGTCGGGGTATTCGGCATAAATGAGCACCACCCGGGTGGGTTGGTCGATGTGAGATGCCAAAGCGAGTTTCAAAGTGTTGAGAGATGCAACACAAAAATCAGTAGGGATTAAAATAGTTTTTGTTGCCATGCCTTGCGTTAGGTTATGGTCACAAAACTATTTTGGCGTTATTAAGAGCCTCTAAGAATGAGATTAGAAATTGATAAGAAAGGAATTATTTTGTCGGCTAAGCCAATGGGCCAAGACAAAACACCGCCTTGCAGGATAGGGTAAGTAGAAGGAATCTCCCACTGCAACGGCCTTCTGGAATGATTTTAGGGGGAGAGAGGATTAAGACCACGGAAATGACCTATGAGTGCTCTAAAAGCAAAAAAGCAGGCCAAAACCTGCTCTCAGAGTAGTTGTACTGCTAACGATAAATCCATAATAAAGGAAAAAGGTTTGGTGAGCACTCTCCGCTAGGCTGGCCGCCCGCCCGAGTTTCGTTCAATCCCGAAGGCTTTCGGGATTTCATGGCTTGGCATTCGGCCACCACGAAACCTTGGTTAATAGCGGCTACTCTAATTATGTTTAATACTTTTTCCATTCAAAACTTTTAAAGTTGCTCTCTGTCGCCCATTTTCGCCAAACGGCTTCAAGAATTTCGTTGTCTCTAAGTCCTGTCGGATTCTTATAGGTTTGCAATTTGGTGTTCTTATCTCTTTCGTGTGTTTCTAAAATATGAAGATTGATAAACTGATTTTTGTCGTTTGTAACTGTTGGCAAGCATAATGAACCATTGTCTTTAAGTGCTGTTGCTATATTAACATTATTTGTTTCGCAATACAGTCTAATTTTTTCTATTTCTGGATTTCCGAAATAAAACTGGTTGTTTGAATTTTTACCTTTATATTCTAAATAACCGTCAGTGAAAATGTAAATATGATTTTCGTAGTTGACAAATGTTGAGTCAATACCATTAGTCAAAACTGTGTTTTTCTTAATAATAGGACTATTTTCTATTTTGTCAATAGTAACGCTAATTAAATCCAAACCTTTATTTTGGATACTATTGTAAGCACTCTGCACTTTTTGTTTAAAATTGTCGATTTCATAACCCAAGCCGTTGTTTTGATATTTGCCTGTTGAATTAATAAATTGCTGTTTAGCACCTAAATCTTTGATTTTGTCAATGTCAATACAAGCAATAGACTCATTTGAAAACGTAGAAAATGAAATACAAGATTTGTCGCCAATTTTCTCGCCAGGCTTCACACATTCATCTTTGAAAAATTTGAGAATTTTATCAATTTCCTTTATATCTTTTGGTGGATATTGTTGATTGGGGATGCTACCATTTATTGTCGGTTCAACTCTGTCGGATAAATCAGATAAAATAATAATGTTTTGATACGTCAAACTTTTATTTTGAGCTTCGGGCATACACGATTGCAACAAAAGTAATGTTGCAAAAAACACTAAAATTTGCTTCATTTATGATTAACGGTTATTGTTGTTTATTACTTGTTCAATTTGTCTAACTCTGTTTGCTACTTCTTTTTCAGCATAAAGTTCAGGTAAGTATTCAATATATCCTGATTTATACGCAGTTGAAACGCTGTTTAAAATTTCATCTGTAAAGATTTTTCCGCTTGTTATTCGTGTGATAAAATCATCATGAATTGCTCTTATATTTTTCAGTAGTTCAGTGAAAATGTTTTCTATATTATTTTGTTGATTATTTATTTCTTTTTCTAATCGTTCCAGTTCGGTATTTTTTTGTTTCAACAAATCGTCTTTTTCTTTAATTTTATTAGAAAGAAGATCTTTTTGCAAATTAAGATCAAGCAATGCTTTATCTAACATTTCAATCTGTTTACTTTTTTCTGCATCAACAGTTTCACGCTGTGACTTTTGGTAAGCATTTACAATGGCTTCAATGATAAAGTGTGTGATAATCAAAGGCAACATACCGAAAACAAAAATGAGCCAAAATTCACCGTGTGCAGGAACTTCCCAAATCTTTAATTGAGATTGTTGACCAATTAGTAAATTCTTTATCTCATCGGTATTCATTGCAACCATAATAGATACAACAATGTCAAAAACTAAAATACCTACCCAAAAACATAACGTATTTACCCAATCTTTTTTACTGCCGATTAATTTTAAATTAGACAATAACACAGGGATTAAAAAGAAAAATAATGCCATTATGCCAAACAATGCTCCTTGTGTTTTAAATATTTTCAAAATTGCATTTGCATCAACAATTTGTGGAAGCCCTGGATTTACACCTGCTTCCAAAGAATTACGAATTATATTTCCCTCAAAAAATACTTTATACATTGCCGAAGCAAAGAATATTGATAAGTAAAAAACTAAAATACCTAAAACTGCTATCTTAAAAATTGTTCCTGCTGTCCAAAACTTTTTTATCACAAAAGACGACTCTAATAGGTTTCGTTCAAGTCTATTTTTCTCAATTTCATTATTGATTTGTAAAAGCCCTTTTTCTCCTGTGGTTTGATTTCCTGATTCAAAAATTGATTTTTCTTGTTTTATTTCTGAAATCTTTGAGTTGATTTGTTTCAACTCTATTTCGTGGTTAGAATTTACTGATTTAAGTTCATTTTTTTTGTCTATTTCTAGTTCAGCTTTTTTACTTTCAAATGCTGAATTAATGTTTTGAGTTATCACACTTTTTTTGCTACTCAATGTGTCATCAGTTGCATACGTTTTAATTTGCTCTTTAATTTCTCCATAATTTGTGCTAAAAATTTCTATATTTCCTGCACTATCTTTTGAATTGTCATAACCTTGCTTTCTATAATTTTCGGTATTTATGTTAGCCGTAGCATAAATTAAATTGGATAATTGTTGAGAAAAAGAATCAGCCGTATTTACAGGTTGAACGGTTTTTGTTTTTGTAATAACTTGTTCCATCGGATTTGCTGAGCTTATATTTACATCTATTTGGTGGTCAATATTATATTTAAGTCTTTCAAATTCAGCAAACAATTGTCGGTATGTGTTTTGGTCATCTGATACTTGAATGTTCTCAACATTGTTGTTACTTGCATTGTAAGAATAATTGTAAGAACCATTTATGGAAATCCTATTGTCAATAAGACAAAATTTGTGATGCATCATTCCTCTTTCATCACCTGTTTCAAATGCGTGAATACTAACGTTTTCGGCTCTGAACATTTGTTTAACCGTTTCGTTTTGGGCGTTTGATGATAGTATGATGTCAACTGTAATATTTCTGTTTTTTGCAGTAATAATAGCATTAGCAATATCTCTGTCCGTAAACCAAGCCATTGCAAGAAAAATGTTTTGGCTTGCTTTCTGAATTTCAGAAATTATTCTTTGCTTAATTTCTGCTCCGTTCGTTAAAATGTCATTCATAGTTTATTGTTCTTACTTGTCAGTTGTTTTGAGGGTATCTGTCACGGGTTGCCGCTAACGGTTTGGGGCTTGGCGAAGTGGGGGAAATCGAAGCACAAATGTTCAATTAACCACCAATGTTGATAGAAGGCCGAATGTTCAAATTTAGCACTTTTGCCCCCATTTTGCCAAACCCTTGTTAGCTCAAGCCTTTCATTTTGTAATTCTATGTCTCAGTCAATTCTTCTAAATCTTCTATGTACTTTTTATAATAACTAAATGTTACTCTATAATTTTCATAAATGTCTTCGTATATTTTGAATATATTATCAAAAATTCTTTTAACTTTTGATGTTTGCTTTGATATTTCTTTGGTTGAAGTCTTTAACGTAAGTTTATGAACCATCTCAATTCTAACTGCGTTTAATTCTTGTGCTTGTTTAATAAATTCTTTTATATTATTGTTTAATATACTTTGCTTTAATTCATTAATTAATTGACCAAACATTTTTCCATTTAAATCTCTACTTGACAGCTCATTTGGAAAAATTGAAAGTTGAAGATAAAATGTAGAACAATTTATAAGTGTCTTTATCATGTCTTCAACAATTTGATGATAAATTAATAATGATGCCAAAGTTCCTTCAATTGTTTTCAATTTGAAAGCATTATCAGCTACTTCATTTAATTCGTCAAGAAATTCATAATGTGGAATATGTGGCCAATTGTCTGAATCTCTAAGTTTATTTAGTAAATCTTCATTATAGCTCATGTTTAAATTAGTAATTTTCTATGTGTTTCATGAGGTTTCAGCTAACTTCTGTATATACGCACCTTTATTGCGTATATACCTCCAAAATGGGAGATAACCGCCATTTGAGGCTTTTTATCCCCAACAAAGACAAAAATTCATTTTTTCTACGTCAATCCCATAAAATAGTTATCAAACGGTATCTGAAGCGTTCGGAATGGGATACTACAAGGCCCAATAAGGCAATGAAAGGCGAAAGAGTAAGGGCGTCGCAATCCCAAAAGGAGGGCTAATGCCTATTGGCCGTTGTAGGGGTAAGCCGTAGTGGGTGGGAACTGAATCAGCGGGAGTTTTATCTGCACCTTGGTGCCCGCATTCAGGGCCGAACTAACCAAAAGCTCGCCCTTGTGAAGATTGATTACGTTGCGCGT
Organism: Runella rosea; assembly: GCF_003325355.1. GTDB lineage: Bacteria > Bacteroidota > Bacteroidia > Cytophagales > Spirosomataceae > Runella > Runella rosea. The sequence goes on along the minus strand of NZ_CP030850.1, from coordinate 1,513,059 downwards.
CAGCGGGAGGCCTATGCCGTAGCCTTCGTACAGTTTGGTGTTGGAAGCCCTGAAAAAAGGGTCGTAGATATAAGCCATTTCAGCTTCGGGAATACCGATGCCGAGGTCTTCAATAATGATGACTACCTGCGTGTTGCTGGAGGCGATATGGACCGTTACGGGGCTGTTGTTTGAGTATTTGCAGGCATTGTTGAGGATGTTGGCAAAGGCGAGGTGCAGCAGTTGTTTATTGCCTTTTACTTTCAGTTTTTTCGGGTCTTCGGGCAGCAGGTTCAGGTCAACAAAGATTTTATTGTCGGGGTTCAGCTTGTCAATCAGCCCCTTTGTTTCCCAGATAATTTCGTCAATCCGCAGCATTTCAAAGACGATGGTCTTGCCTTTGTAGCCCGTTTGGGCCAGAAAAAGCAACGATTTGGTGATTTGGTCGAGCCGCTCGGCCTGTTGGAGAATACTGTTTAGCGACTGCTCATACTCTTGGGGCGTTCTGACTTTGAGCAAGGCTACATCGGCTTCGCCGATGATGGTCGTCAGGGGAGTGCCTAGCTCGTGAGAGGCGTTGCTGATAAAATTCTTTTGGGTTTCAAAGGCCGTTTCAATTCGGCTCAGAAGGTCGTTAAAGGTATTTATCAGTTCGCTGATTTCGTTGTTGTTGATGCTGTTGTTTTCGAGGCGAAGGTGGATGTTTTCGGTGCTGATTTGTTTTACATTGTCCGTAATTTCTTTGATGGGTTTGAAAATGTGTTTTGAAAAATAAACCGAAAGCGAAAGCACAATCAACACCAACAACACAATGCTCCCGAAGAGCATATTCCTTAAAAAAATGAGGTGGTGGGTGACGTAGTAATTTTCGGCCGATACAATCACAAGGTGCTGATTGGGTCCGTTTTGAATTTTACTGCCCGCGAAAAAAAAGCTTCCATCTTTCTCTTTTGCCTTCCCTTCTTTCAATAATGTTTCTATGAAAGTTTTCGGTAATTTATGTTTTTTAGATAGCGAATCAAGCGTAAGTTCGGGCGTTATTTTAATGATATATTCTTTCTCTTTTTCGAGTTTTTCGAGGTGCTGATTTTTAATGGATTTGAGATAAGCCGCATCAAGTGTGTCGCTGTTGAAGTTATATTTGGCCGAAATGCGCACCCGAGTTTCGAGCCTTTTATAAAAATCAACGTACGAGTAGTTGTTTAAAAAATAGTAAATGATGGTACTGAATAAAATAACAATGGATATACAAAGTATGCCCAATAACAATGCTATTTTAGTTTGTGTTTTCATTTCTCTTTCAGAATATACCCCATTCCGACCACCGTATGAATCAGCTCATTTTCGGGGTCAATTTTTTTGCGTAAATAATTAATGTACACATCCACGACATTGGTGCCCAAATTGAAATTAATATCCCAAGCACTTTCCAATATGTCTATCCTAGAAAGCACTTTTCCCTTATTTTTAATCAAAACCAACAACAAGCGGTATTCGGTGGCGGTCAAAGAAATGACGTTGCCGTTTTTAGCGACTGTTTTGGCATCATCATTGACCACCAATTCGCCGATCAGGTATACATTTTTAGATTTTTCTTCTTGAGTGACTTCCTTTTGGGAGGAGCGTCGCAAAAGCGCGTTTATTCGAGCGTGTAGCTCAATGAATTTAAAAGGCTTAATGAGGTAATCGTCGGCCCCGATGTTCAGGCCGAGGGCGATGTTTTCGGAGGTGCCCAAAGCCGACAGAAAAAGAACGGGAGATTTGATGTTTCTGATTCTCAGTTCTTTGCATACTTCAAGCCCGTTTTTGTCGGGGAGCATAATGTCCAGAATAAAAAGGTCGAATGAAGATTCTAGGGCCATATTGATGGCGGTATTGCCGTCAAAAGCGACCGATACTTCATAATTTCCTTCCGTCAATCCTTTTTTTATAAAGTCAACAACGCTTGTTTCATCTTCTACCAGCAGTATTTTTTTCATGTACTCTTCGTCTTTGTCTGGGGAAGCTGATAGCTTCTGGTTATGGAATACTGTTTTTCAAGTCAATTTTGGCAAAGTAACGAAGAAAAAGAACATTTTGAACGTTGAATCATCGTTTATAGGGGATCCGCAAACTGCATTTATCTGGCTCCATCCGAAGGATACAGCAGTCGAAACGCGTTAAGAATAGCTTGGTGGGAGATGGTGGCGTGGTCTTCCTGCGGCAAGTAATCAAAATGAACCGTGACGTTTTTGCTTTTCGTCGTTTTGAGCCTTTCTACCATCAGGTTTGCGTCCACTTCCATCACGTGCGGGATGTCGGTCGGGGCAAGCCCTTCTTTTCCTACTCCGATGTAAACGTCCGTTTTGTGCTTGAAAGATTCTTCAAAAAGGAGAGAAGGTTGTTTTAATAACGACGCATTATCCCACCAAAGACTCGGACTAATGATGATGTATTTGTTAAAAAGAGTGGGTTTTTTGAGCAAAATTTCGGTGGCCAAAAGCCCGCCCAGCGACTGCCCAATGATTGTTTTTGAGTTGGTCGTTTTATAGGTACGCTCGATGTAAGGTTGCAATTCCTTTTCCAGAAAGGCAATGAATTTTTCGGACTTTCCTGCGGTTTTGTTGCGTTTTTGGTCGGATTCAATGTTTGTCGGGTACGTAAAATCCCGCCTGCGGTCGGTATTGGCGATACCCACGACGATGGATTTAGGAAGGCGGTTGACCCACGAAAAAGTATTGAACTGTACCAACCCAACTACGTGGATAAAATCTTCGTCGGCTGAGCCATCCAAGAGATAAATAACGGGGTATTTTATCGTGTCGTTTTTGTTGTAACCCTCAGGAAGGTAAATGTTGAGGATTCTTTTTTCCGCCAGTTGCTCCGAAGTTATTTCATCAATCAGACCGAGTACAAAGGGCTTGGGAGTCGCGCTTTGTATTGGTATAACCGACTGACAAAGTGATAGTTTTGCGATAAAAAAGAACAAAAAAGTGGAGAGTACTGGCTTCATTCATTTTTTAAGTTAAATTCTACATTCAACGAGGCTCAGGGACGGGGATTCCCTGTTTTACATCCACGTTATGATACGCAACGATTTTCCACGCATTTCCGTCTCTTATCATCACTTGTAGAAGTCGGGTGCGTAAACGCCCCTTTTCGTCAAGGTATGTGCCTCGGGGAGGGCCCTGATTTGAAAATCCAGAGACCCAGGTCAGGGTTTCGACAACTACTGCATCAGGATTGGCGAATTTGAAGGAAACCGTTTCCTGTTTCATCACCGTTTGGTTAAAAATTCCTTTAAATATCTGGTCATGCCGCGCCTGAAATTCTTTTTGTCCCACAAAAAAGGTACCTAAAATATTGGTGAACGTACCGTCGGTGGCAAAATGCTTTGCGTAAGTTTGGGCATCTCCGTTGTTCCAAGCCACCACTTCTTCATTAATAATGTTCTGAATTGCCACGGAGTCGGCGGGGCTTTGGGCTTGGGTAACCGTTGCCCAAAACACGATGGATAGAAAGCCCATTATTTTGTTTAAAAAGCGTAGTTTCATGGGATTTGTTCAGTTTTGGATTTCGACTGTTCAAGTTAGTAAAAAAGCGGAGACGACTCTACTGTCTATTTTCCAAAATCGCGCTGTAAAAATCAGTTTGGTTGAGCAACGTTGGGGTTGGGATGCGCAATCAGAACATAGGCTTTATGTTGATAATCGCTCAATCGCTTCCGCTTTTGATTCAACAAAATTGACGTGTCCGTGCTTGTTGCTTTCCAAAATAAAGTCTTTGACACTTTTGCTCTGATACGCGCTGAAATCGCCCACAATGGCTAGACGAACCCGATAATTTGAGAATTTTTGAAGTATTTCGCCCGCAATACCTGTTTTTAAATCAAAGAAATCAGGGGTAATATTTTGTTGGTAAATGAAGATTCTATCAAAATCTTGGTAATACAGATTCCCCAATAAATCGAGTCCATCTTCTGCGGTGTTAATCACGGGGGTATCTGAAATTACCTCCGCTATTTTCACGCCGTTGCGTTGGTGTGTTTGAATTTCCATCTTTCAATACGTCTATATCTTCAACAAAAAATGGGCAATCATGAAGTAAGTTCCAATGCCCACCAAGTCGTTGGCGGTGGTGATAAATGGGCCCGATGCCACGGCGGGATTGATGCCAAATCGGTTGAGAATCAGGGGTGTAACGGTTCCCATAAATGAAGCTAACAACACCACGGCCAACAATGATAAACTCACGACCCAGAAAAGCTGGGTTTCGCTGAAAATAAGTACGTACACGCCTGCCAAAATACCGATAATCAGACCGTTGAGGGAGGCAATGGCCACGATTTTTAGTAAACGTTCTTTCCAGCTTATTTCCAGACCCGTTTTGTCGGCGAGGGCCTGTACAATGAGCGAGGCAGTTTGGATGCCTACGTTGCCGCCCGTAGAACCCATGATGGGAATAAACATGGCCAACGCGGCGATTTTGGTCAATTCGCCTTCAAAAAAACGAATGACCGTGGCGGCCATCAAGCTACCGATTACGCCCACGATGAGCCACGGCAAACGCGCCTTCACTTGGTCCCAAAGGCTGTCGTCTTCTTCGACCTCGCCCGTAATACCCGAAATCGCCTGAATGTCTTCTTCGGCTTTTTCGGTCACTACGTCCAAAATATCGTCAATCGTAATTCGCCCCAGCAGGCGTTTCTGAACGTTGACGACGGGAATGGCTTCCAAGTCGTAGCGCTGCATGATTTCGGTGACTTCTTCTACAGGACGGTAGGTTTCGACGTAGTGAATGTCTTCGTCGAATATATTGCCGATTTTGGTGTTTTTGCGGGCCAATACCAAGTTTTTGAGTGAAATCAGCCCCAAAAGCGTTTGTTCGTCGTCGACCACGTACACGGCATAGACTTTTTCAACGTCTTCGGCTTGCTTCCTGATTTCTTCGATGCACTCGTTGACGGTCCAGTTGGCGTTGGCTTTGACCAACTCTTTCTGCATCAATCCGCCCGCCACGTCTTCGTCGTAGGGGAGAAGGTCAATGATAAAACGCGCTTGCTCGCGGTCTTGCAATAAGCCGATGACCTCTTCGCGAATTTGAATGGGCTGTTCTTTGAGCAAATCCACGGCGTCGTCGGAGTCAAATACCTCGATGTAACGGGCGATTTCGACGGAGGAAAAATCCTGAAGAAAGCGGCGGCGGTCATCTTCATCGATGTTGGCCAGAATTTCCGCCCCAATTTCCGTCGTCAATAAACTAAACAGATAATGCGCTGGCTCGGTATCAAGTTCGTACAAAATGCTGCTGATATCGGCTGGATACAGTTCCTCCATGGCCGCGCGCAGATACTTTTCATCGTGCGCTTCAACGGCTTTCTCAATTTCCTCAAGGTATTCTTTGGTCAACTCAAACGTCATTGCGCGTCAATGGTCAGGATGTGGGGTAAGTTTGGGAAACAGACGGAATGTTGACTCCGGACGATATATTAGACTAAAAAAGGTCTTCTTCAAACGATAGATTGTCAGCCTCAAGCTGCGGACTTTTATCAGCGGTTGTTTGACTGTGGGCGGTCACTAAGTTTGTCAGCAATACAAATTCTGCCACGCCTAGTTGTTCGGCCCGTTTGTCCAACAAAGGATGATCAAACTGAATTCCCAAGGGTTTGAGGGCGTTTCGCAGGGTTTTGCGTCGTTGATTGAACCCTGCTTTTACGACCTGAGTAAACTTTTTTTCGTCACATTCCAAGTGCGTTACGGCGTTGCGTTTCAATCGAATTACGCCTGATGTCACCTTTGGAGGAGGTTCGAAGGCTTCGGGTGGAACGGAAAACGAATATTCAATGTCGTAATACGCCTGCAACAACACGCTCAAAATTCCGTAATCTTTTTTTCCGGGCGGCGAGGCAATACGCATTGCCACTTCTTTCTGGAACATACCGACAATTTCGGGTACGAAATCTTTGTATTCCAGTGCTTTAAACAAGATTTGGGACGAAATGTTATACGGGTAATTGCCGATGATGGCGAATTTCGGTGATTCTCCGTCAATTGCGTTCGCGTCTTTTTGGGTTACGGATTCGATCCATTCTTTCAAATTCATGCGCAAAAAATCGCCTTCAATAATGCGACCTTCGAGGGCGGGGAAATTGACTTTCAGGTAAGCGACAGATTCGCGGTCTATTTCGATGACGTAGGTGGTATATTCTGATTTTGGCAAAATAAATTGCGTCAGTACGCCCATTCCGGGGCCAATTTCCAGAACAGTGTCGTACTTTCCGTGTCCTGACAACAAATCAGCGATGCGTTTTGAGGCGTCTAGGTCACGCAAAAAATGTTGTCCTAAGTGTTTTTTGGGTCTTACTTTCATGCTTTCGGGGGCAAGCCATTGGCTTGTTTAAGCGATTATGGCACGAAAGTACGTTAGTTTTGGCTAAATTGAATCACCGAAAGTCGCAAAGTATTAAGGCTCCCCCTCTGCCCGTGGCTTGTCTGCGGATTGAATCTGGAAATGAACTGGTATAATTTCAAGAAATGATTGATTTTATTCATAAACGACCTTGCCCTAGCACAAACAACGTTAGAATTTAATAATTTGCTGCCTTAATGTTGGATAACGAAAATAGTGGCCGGGAATCGGCAAACAAAAATCACCCATTGTAAATCACAAATCGGAACGCATTGTGGAAACCCCAATCATTATCGAATCGAACCCTTTTCTTGAACAACTGAACCTTTTTGGATTGACCGTTACGCCCGGCGGGACCATCCGCTACGCCAATGCGTACACCATCCGGATGTTGGGATGGGGAGTGGAGGACCTGCAACGGTTCAATTTTTTTGAAGATTTGTTGGCCACTGAACAAAGGGATGAAATACAGGCTTTCTTAAACGAATCGCTCGAACGAGGGCAATTGGCCGAGTTTCGGGAAATTCCTTTGGTAGCCAAAAATAAAAATTTGAGGAGAGTTCAGGTCAATTCGTTGATTATCAATAAAAAATCAGGAGACGTTGCCGACTTTACGTTGATTGGCGAAGATGTCACCAACAAGCTTCGCGTCACCAATGCGCTCAATAAATCCAATGCGCAGTTGCAAGATTTAATTGACAACACCAGCGATTTGATTCAATTGGTATCGCTTGACGGACGGTTTTTGTTTGTGAATCGGGCGTGGCGCGAACGACTTGGGTATGAGCTAGACGAACTCGTGTCGCTTTCGCTCAAAGATGTGCTGTGGCCTGATGCCGCAGATGCAACCCTGCAACTGCTGAAACGGGTAGAAGAAGGGGAGAAAGTGCCTGATTTTGAGACCGTTTTCTGGAGCAAACAACGCAAAAAGATTTACCTTACGGGGAGTGTGACCTGCCGATACGAAAACGATAAACCGACGGCTTTTCGCTGTATTCTTCACGATGCCACGAGCCGGGTACGGGCCGAGCGTTCGCAGAGTTTGTACTACAGTATTGCCAACTGGATGATTAAAACGCAGGATTTGGACGAGTTTTACGCCCGGGTCCACGAAGAATTAGGGAAGGTAATCGACGCCCGCAACTTCTTCATTGCGCTCTACGATCCTACCAAAAGCTTTATGTATTTTCCGTATTACGTGGATGAATATTTCAAAGGAAATGTTCGATTTACCAAACGTAAAATCGGAAATGGACTGACCGAATACGCAATTCGAGCCAATAAACCCTTGTTTTTGTACGAAAAAGACATCGAAGAGCTGGCCGAAAAACAGGGGCTTTACATGTACGGAAAAATCCCGAAAGTGTTGCTTTGCGTGCCCTTACGCATCGGCGATCGGGTCACGGGAATCATTGGCGTAAAATCGTATTCAAACCCCAATCAATACCGCCCACGAAACCTCGAAATGCTGGAGTTTATCTCGGGGCAGGTGGCGTTGGCCATTGCCAGAAAGCAAAATGAAGCGGATTTGAACCGCCAAACGGCGCGCTTGAATGCTATTTTTGACAGCAGTGCCTACCTGATTTGGTCGGTAAATAAGGCCCTGCAACTCACGTCATTCAATAAAAATTATTCGGCGTTTTTGCAACAGCACCTTCGTACCACGCCTGCCATCAACACCACCACCGAGCGTTTGGGGTGGCAATTGATGACCACCGAAAATCGTAGGCAAATGGAAGAACGCTACCGGCAGGCGTTTAAGGGGAATCCGCAGGGATTTGAGATGAAAATAGAAACCCGTAACGGGGAAGGTGATATGTGGCTAGAATTCAGCTTAAACCCGATTCAGCCCAAAGAAGGAGTGATAGAAGAAGTATCGGGTGTGGCGCGGGACATTACACCTCGTAAATTGGCCGAACTTTCGATGCAGCAAAGCGAAGAGAAGTTCCGGGGGATTTTCGTTAATCTTCAGGATATATACGTGCGTACCGACCGCAGCGGTAAAATCACGATGATTAGTCCTTCCGTACTCAAACGCACAGGGTATACCATTGATGAGGCAATGGGGACCAATATTACCGATTATTTCGTAGATCAAGGCCGCATTCATGCAGCACTTGTGCGACTTCGTCGGGATAAAAGCCTCCGCAATTTTGAGGCCGAGTTGCGCATCAAAGACGGCACCGTTCGGCAGTTTATGTTTAATATGCTCCTCCTGCGCGATGAAGATGGAGCACCTATTGTGGCGGCCTTGGCGCGCGACATCACCGAGTTGAAACGTAATCAGGAGGAACTCGTCAAAGCCAAAGAAGAGGCCGAACGCTCTTTGAAAGTGAAGGAACGGTTTTTGGCTAACATGAGCCACGAAATCAGAACGCCAATGAATGGTATTATCGGGATGATTGATTTGCTGAACGAAACGCCGCTGAATCCCGAACAAAAAGATTATATCCTGACCATGCGCCGCTCGTCGGGTACGTTGCTCAATATTTTGAACGATATTCTTGATTTGTCGAAAATCGAAGCGGGCAAAATGGCGCTCAATGAAGCCCCCGTGGCGTTGGAAGAAATATTTGAAAAACTGACGGCGTTGTTTGCCCAAACGGCCCGAAATAAAAATAATACGCTCAGCTATCATTTTGCCGAAAACCTGCCGCAATTTATCATTGGGGATCAAACGCGTCTGCTGCAAATTCTTTCTAATTTGACCTCAAACGCCATTAAATTTACGGAAAACGGCGCGGTAAAACTAAAAGTGTCGTCGGTCTGGACGAAAGGTAAATTCCATAAAATCAAGGTGGAAGTGCAAGATTCGGGCATTGGGATTTCGACCGAGAACTTGAATCTGCTGTTTAATGCCTTCAGTCAGGTCGATACTTCCTCGCGCAAAACTTTTGGCGGAACGGGGTTGGGCTTGGCCATTTCAAAGGAGCTTTGCCGCCTGATGAAGGGCGAAATCGGGGTGGAATCAAACGTGGACCGGGGCAGCACGTTTTGGTTTACGTTTGAAACCAAAGAAACGATGATTAGCCCTACGCAACAAAAGTCCGACAGTCAGGAGATTAGATTTGAGAATTTCTTTAGCGATTTTCACCCCCGCCTTTTGTTGGTGGATGATAACTTCGTGAACCGAAAAGTAGCGAGTGAAATCCTCAAGAAATCGGGTTGTGTGGTTGATACCGCCGAAAGCGGCAAGCAAGCCATTCAGCTAGTGGATGATAATTTTGCCTCGGCGGGGCCGTATTATAATGCTATATTCATGGATATTCAGATGCCCGACATGGACGGCATCGAAACCACCCAGCGCCTGCGTGAGCTGTTTGGTACCAAGCTACCTACTGTTGTAGCCATGACGGCCTATTCGATGAAAGAAGACCGCGAGCGCTTTCTGAGTCAAGGAATGGACGACTACGTGCCTAAGCCGATTCGGGCGCAGGTATTGATTCAAAAAGTGAAGGAAATCATTGATGCGGGCAAAACCTTTCAAGAGGGGGTTGTTTTGCAGAAAAAACAAAAAGAGATTGCGCAGGAGCTGCAATTGCCCATCGTTGATTTAGAGATTGTTGGGCAATTGCGCCAACTGGGCGGAATGGAGTTGGTCAGCTCTATTTTTGAAGATTTCGTTGCTGAGGCTACCGAGCTGGTCAATGAGGCCGTGGCCGCATTTGCAGACCATGACATTGCCACGGTAAAAAGCAACCTCCACACGCTCAAAGGAAGCGCGGGCACCATCGGGGTAGCGCGTGTGGCCGAGATTGCTCGTATTGGTGAAGGAAAATTAAAAACCAACGATACGAGTACGCTCGCGGAAGATTTGCCCAAACTAGAGCAAGAATTCAAGGTATTTCTGAAGGAATACCAGACCATACTGGAAGAATTTACGCAGAAATAGCGGAATAGGTTGGGGGTGAGAACACCCTCCAACGGCATAATAAAATAGATTGTGGGGAAACATACCCCAACGACAAAAAAAGCAAATTTGACTCAGTAGACACCGCCAACTTCTTAAATGAAGCATTTGCGGTGTTTTTTTCTATTCCAAATTGTCTCAATAAAAACTTGTTTAGTATATATTTTAATAAAAAAAATACTATTATTGTTTTTGAGTATATTATTTTTTTCGTTGGGGCTAATTCCTAGCTCATATACGCATTGAAAATCCTAAATCTCAAATTATGAAAAGGTTACTTCTATTAATTTTATGCTTATGCAGCTTGGCGAGTGTTGCCCAAAAGCCTGCCAGTAAGCTTAATTATGATTTGCAAAGACTTGTACCTGGCTTCGTTCCTATTTTAACGGAAGGAGATGAGGCGGTCTATGATCATCTTATGTACGAGACAAATGGTAACATAGTGGTAAGATTACTTGCCAAAACTACTTCTGAAGCATTGCTCAATGAACTAAAAGTCCAAAAAAGCATCGTTGTTATTACTTCAACTAAGTTTACGGTGACGGTTTCGGTCCCTGTTTCGCAATTAAATGACTTAGAGACCCTTCAGGAACTCAGAAAGGCTGAACCCGAATATAAACCAAGCCATGGAGCAGTTGTTTCTCAGGGGGATACCGCCATGAAAAGCCAGCTGGCACGTGTTACTTACGGGGTAAATGGAGCTGGCGTAAAAGTCGGTGTCCTCTCCGATAGTTATAACCGCCTGGGAGGAGCCGCCACTGGGGTTGCTAATGGTGAATTGCCGGGTCCTGGTAATCCCAATGGCTTTACAAATCCAGTTGAATTATTGGCAGAGGGCCCCGCCCTTTTTACTAGCGATGAAGGCCGGGCTATGATAGAAATTGTCCATGATGTGGCGCCTGGGGCCACCAAAGCATTTGCAACTGCTTTTGTGGGTGGTCAGGCTGGGTTTGCCAATAACATCATTGCCTTAAAAGATGCTACTTGCAAGGTCATCGTAGATGATGTTTTTTACTTCGCAGAACCTTTTTTTCAAAATGGTGTCATTGCCCAAGCGGTCAATACCGTGAATGCAGCTGGCGTTACGTATTTTTCACTAGCGGGTAATCACGCCAGAACTGCCTATGCCAATAACTTTCGGGCAGGCTCCTTTAGGTTTCCGCTACTAACATCGGGAATGGTGCCGGCCCATAACTTTGCCGCCCCTGGCGATCCGGACGTATATCTTTTGCAGTTGAACAATCTTTCTATAGGTCGAGCCTATACCATAGTACTCCAATGGGATGAGCCTTTCCCATCAGTAAGTGGTGGAGCGGGAGCTCAGACTGATTTGGATATGTATTTGTACAATGCCAATGGTACTATCCCGACGGGTTCTGCAGCCACCGATAATCTTGGGGGAGATCCGATAGAAATAATGCAAGTTATTCCTTTGGGAAGTACCAGAAACATCGCTATTCGACATTTTGCGGGTCCTGCGCCTCAAAATCTGCGCATTGTTATTTATACCAACGGATTGCCGCTTACTTTTGGCAATGCGGCTGTGCCGGGCATCAATGCCTCTACCCTCGTAGGCCATCCCAATACTCCAGGAGCTATATCGGTCGGTGCTGCACCGTGGTATCGTACGCCGGCGTATGGGGTCACCCCCCCCGAGATCGAGTCGTTCTCGTCTTTGGGCGGTACGCCCATTCTGTTTGATGATGCTGGAAATCGTTTACCAGCACCCATTGTTTACCAAAAACCTGAAATTACGGGCCCCGATGGCGGAAATACCTCTTTCTTTGGAAGGGAAATCGCCGAAGATACGGACTCATTTCGTAATTTTTTCGGGACTTCGGCCTCGGCACCCCATGCTGCGGCAGTAGCGGCCTTGATGGTTCAGCTGCAGTCGAGCAATGGACAACCGCCGCTCACACCCGATCAAATCAAAACCGTGATGCAAAACTCGACCATCGACATGGACGACCCCGACATTGCGGGCTTTCAAACGGGCTTTGATTTCCGCACTGGCTACGGGCTTTTGCAGGCCGACCTCGCCCTTGCTCAGGTAAACTGTATAACCCCTATCACGCTTACTACGGGGGCTATTCCTAAGATTTGCGAGGGAACAAAATCATTTACCATTCCTTACACGGCTACTACTGGCAGCCCTATAAGTTATTCAATTTCAGGACCTGGGATTACTTCGGTCAACGATGCAGTTTTAGCGGCGGCGCCTTCATCAATTACCGTTAATCTCACGGGTGGTGCAACTTTACCATCTATGGCGTTTAATCTGCAACTCAAGAATGCAAATGGGTGCTTCTCCGATACCATTAAGGGCACGGTAACCGTTGACCCAGCGTCGATCGTCGATGCGGGACCCGACCAAACCGTCTGCGATTCTGATACGATTTATCTCAACGCGACGCTTTCGGGGGTAGCTACCAACATGGTTTGGCAGAAGAATGCTGCATTTGGCACGTTCATAGGGCCTGATACGCAGCCTAATGCCAAGTTTGTGCTCAATGCGGCGGGAAAAATGCTAGATAGCCTGAGTTTCGGAGCTATGAGCAACGACCCGGGGGGCAACGTGTGTCAGGGGGGCTTGGATACGGTCAAAATTTACATTATACACGGTCCTACGGTAGAAGCAGGACCTGAACAGAGGGTTTGTTCAAGCAGCCCAACGGTCACTTTAGCTGGTAGCAAGGGCGGTACAGCTACGGTGGCCACATGGAGCGGCGGAGCTGGGACCTTCACGCCCAACAATACCACGCTTAATGCTACTTACACGCCCACTCCTGGCGAAATCGCGGCGGGAAGTGTGAAGCTGAAATTAACCACCGATGACCCCGCAGGCATCTGTAAAGCGGCCGTTGATTCGGTTGTTATCAAATACGACCCCGCGGCCATTGTCGATGCGGGTCCCGACCAAACCGTTTGTGATGCGGACACGATTTATCTGAACGCGACGCTTTCTGGGGTAGCTACCAACATGGTTTGGCAGAAGAACGTGGCTTTCGGTACGTTCGTAGGTCCCGACACGAGTCCAAGTGCTAAATTTGTGCTCAATGCAGCGGGAAAGATGCTGGACAGCCTCACTTTTGGCGCCATGACCAACGACCCAGGTGGTAATGTGTGCCAGGGCGGCTTGGATACGGTCAAAATTTACATTCAACACGGAGCCGCCACGGTAGAGGCTGGACCTGAACAGCGGGTTTGTTCAAGTAGCCCAACGGTGACTTTAGCTGGTAGCAAGGGTGGTACAGCTACGGTGGCCACATGGAGCGGCGGAGCTGGGACCTTCACGCCCAACAATACCACGCTCAATGCTACTTACACGCCCACTCCTGGCGAAATCGCGGCAGGAAGTGTGAAGCTGAAATTAACCACCGATGACCCCGCAGGCATCTGTAAAGCCGCCGTTGATTCGGTTATCATTACTTATGACCCAGCATCAATAGTCAATGCGGGGCCTGACCAAGCCATTTGCAATACGGATACAATTGTGTTGAACGCGACGCTTTCTGGGGTGGCTACCAACATGGTTTGGCAGAAGAACGTCGCCTTTGGGACATTTATCACCCCTGATACGCAACCCTTCGCTAAATTTGTGCTCAATGCAGCGGGAAAGCTACTGGATAGCCTCAGTTTTGGCGCCATGAGCAACGACCCGGGGGCAAATGTATGTCAAGGTGGCTTGGATACGGTTAAGATTTACATTTTGCATCCTGCGGTGCCCCTCGTGGCGGAGGGCGATACCATTAATGCTGGCAGTTCCATAAACCTGACGGCCACTGGATGTACTGGGCCGGGTTTCACGTTACGCTGGTACCAAGCCGCCGATGATGCCCCCGTTTCTATGCCAGTGAGTCCTTTGCAGACCGCCGCTTATTATGCCCGTTGTGAACAAACTCGTCTGGATGTAATTTGCCAAAGTGCCAAATCAACAGAGTTTGTCGTGACGGTTCTTCCCAGTTTGACCACCGTGATTTATGTCAATGTGGCCAATAATGCTCCTGGGCAGGATGGCAGTAGTTGGAGTAAAGCTTTCGCTTCCTTGCAACAAGGGCTGACCGCTGCCGCTGCCTTGCAGGCTTCTCCAAATAAGGTGCAAGTTTGGGTGGCTCAGGGTACTTACAAACCTGGCACATTGCGCAAAGATGTTTTCTCAATTCCATCAGGCGTCAAAGTATTCGGTGGATTTGTTGGTACCGAAACCCTCCTTTCAGAACGTAACTGGAAAACCAACCCGACCATCCTCAGCGGAGAGATCGGTACCACCGCTCTCAATGACAATATGTACCACGTCGTGCTGTTTAAGGCTACAAATGACACTACCCAGCTCGACGGTTTTCAAATTGTAAGGGGCTTTGCTGAATTCTTCGCTGGTAGCCAAACAAATAACTTGGATGATCCTAGTATTCAGGCCTCTGGAGGAGGGATTCTGGCCATTGATAAAAGTAAGGGGCTTATTATTAATTGTACCATCACTGACAACCGCGCCACTGGCGGAGGAGGGATGCACCTACGAGACAGCTCTCATCTACACATCATCCAAAGCGTTATTTTCGGCAATGAAGCCACCTTCGGGGGAGGGGTGTACGTGTTGGGCGGAAGCCAACCGTATTTTGAAAATGTATTGTTTGCCATCAATAAAGGATTGGGTGGGGCGCTGTATGCCAATCACAGTCAACCGAGGTTAATGAATTGTACCATTGCTTCCAACAAAGATGGGGGCAATAACGTGGGTGGTATTTACAACACTAATGCGGCAACGACAATTCAGAACAGCATTTTGTGGGGTAATACCCCGCTGCAATCAACGGCTGGCAGCAACATCACCAACAGTATTGTGGAGGGTGGCTACGCGGGTACGGGCAACTTGAACCTGAATCCGTTGTTTGTCAATCCCAATGCGAACGGACTGGCACCGATGGGTGTATTGGGAGATTATCATTTGCAGGCTTGTTCACCAGCTATCAACTCGGGCAGCAATGCCGGGGCACCCAATGTAGATTTGGACGGCAATGCACGTCCTTATCCGATTGGTATCGGCATAGCTGATATGGGCGTGTACGAAAGTCAGAGTACAGGCAGCACTGGGCCCAATAACCTGACTGTGAAGGAGCCCATTACGTCGGGTACGGTGTTGAAGGTGGCGGGTAAGATCACGGCGACCAATCAGATTTCGGGTGCGAAGGTGGTGTATCAGGCCACCAACTCGGTGACGTTATCCCCTGGTTTTTCAGCCACTGGCAATAGCTTTTTGGCAGTCATCGGTGATTGCTCAACCCCGGTTCCAGCAACAGTAGGTTCGGAAGAAAGTTTGAATCAAAAATAAACTACTGTCAAATTCCTTCTCATCCCTTTGGTGAAAGCATGACGTCAGAATTGTCATGATTTCACCAAAGGGATTGTTTATTTGTGGACAATCACTTTTATCTTAACCATAATACCATTTATATTGAGAACTTTTAAGGCTTAATTTTTTGGAATTTAAGAGAACTATGAACCCTTCCCAACTTTCTGTAGGAGTCGTTGGACTCGGCTTGATGGGCTGCAGCATCACTACTTGTTTGTTATTGGCTGGACACCGAGTGGTGGCCGTGGCTCCGCTTCCGATGGATGTGCCCACGGCGCACCCGCGTGTTTATGAACACCTCAAAAAATCGTTGGAAGAAGGCCTAACCACGCAAACACCCGACCATTTTCTTGAAGCACTGTTGATTACAGAGGACTACAGTGCGCTTGTCGATTGCCAATTGGTGATAGAATGTACGTTAGAAAATCTTGCCATCAAGAAATCTGTATACGAAAAAATTGAGGCTGTGGTGTCGACAGAGGCCGTGATTACGAGCAATACGTCGGCCATTCCCATCAGCATTTTACAGAAAGAAGTACGCCAGCCAGAGCGCTTTTTGGGGTTGCATTGGGCAGAACCTTCGCACACAACGCGCTTTTTGGAGGTGATTTGCGGAGAATTGAGCGATGAATCGAAAGGGGAATGGTTGTACGAACTCTCACATTTATGGGGTAAAGAACCCACGTTGGTTCGCAAAGATATTCGTGGGTTTATTAGCAATCGCCTCATGTATGCCTTGTACCGGGAAGCGTTTAATCTGGTTGAAAATGGCTACGCAACGGTCGAAGATGTAGACCGTGCCTGTCGCAACAATGGAGGTTACTGGATGACCTTGGTCGGGCCTTTTCGTTGGATGGATTTGACGGGCGTACCCGCCTACCATACGGTATTAAAAGATTTGTTTCCGACCCTAAGCACAAGTACCGAAGTACCAGCATTGATTGACGACATCGTGAAAGCAGGTGGTAAGGGCGTGGCAAATGCCCACGGATTTTATTCATACACGCCCGAAGAAGCACAGTTGTGGCGGGAAACTTTCGAAGCTTTTAGCTATGAAATCCGTGAACTAGCGCTCAAATACCCCGCCGACGTGGTCAAAAAGAAGCTAAAAAGCAAGGAGTAAGTTGGGAATAAATACTCACTCCCTACTTTGTATTGCTTAAATAATATTAGCCGTTTGCTCCTTTATTTTCTCCAACTCGTCTTTCATCTGCACCACCAAGTGTTGGATGGCAGAATCGTTGGCTTTGGAGCCGATGGTGTTGACCTCACGGCCGATTTCCTGCGAAATAAAATTGAGTTTTTTGCCGTTGCTCTCTTTGCTTTGGAGGGTTTCGATAAAATACGTGAGGTGGTTTTTGAGACGAACTTTTTCTTCGGAAATATCAAATTTTTCGATGTAATACACGAGCTCTTGCTCAAAGCGATTTTGGTCAAAAGATTCATCGCCGAGTAAATCACGGACGTTTTTACGGAGTCGTTCCCGCACCCCCGGAATACGAAATTTGTCTAATTCTTCAATTTCAATGAGAATGTCGGTGATTCTCTGAATGGCATCTTTGAAGGCTTTGTTGAGCGCAACGCCTTCTTGGATTCTAAATTCAGTGCATTTTCTGAGGGCTTCGTGTACCGTTTTTTGAATCAACGCCAAATCCGCGACTTGTTGGTCTTCGGTGGTGGCGTCGGTCAGATAGGTATTGGGCATCATAAGCGCCATGCGGAGCACGTCGGTGGGAACGGGCGCAAACCCCAAATCTTCGGCGGTTTGGTGCAAATCGCGGTAGTAGGCTTTCACCAGCGCGCGGTTTACGATGGTGCCCGAACCGCCCTGTCCTACGGGTGTGACGGTGAGGTTAAACTCTACTTTGCCGCGTTCGAGGGCTTGGGTGATGAGGTTTCGAATTTCGATTTCTCGCTCTGAATAATTACGCGGAATACGGCAGTAAATATCTAAAAATTTGGAATTCAGTGACTTCACTTCGGCCGTGACCGAAATGCTTTCTGATTCGTAGGTGGCTTTTCCGTAGCCGGTCATTGATTTCAGCATAAATATAGTAGTTATCAGAAGTCGGTAGTGAGTACCCGAAGTCGGAAGTCAGAAATTAACGCTTCTGACTCTTTACAAATGTTGCGCTTCCGCAGCGGTGTTGAGTGCCGAAGCTTTTTTGATTTTGGCCGCTTATTACTTTTCCTCCTGCGATGTCATTTTTTCAACGACAGGATTCTTTTTTAACGCATTTTTTTCGAGTTCGGCTTGTTCTTTTCGGTGCTTTACTACGTCACAGGCGGTGTAAATGGCTTGGCGCATGGAGGTTTCGTCGGCTTGGTTCTTGCCCGCGATGTCGTAGGCAGTGCCGTGGTCGGGTGATGTGCGAACGATGGGTAAACCCGCCGTAAAATTGACACCTTCGCTAAATGCAATGGTTTTGAACGGTGAAAGCCCTTGGTCGTGGTACATCGCCAATACCGCATCAAACTTGCGGTAGGTCTGGGCGGCAAAAAAACCATCGGCTGGATACGGCCCGTAAATGAGCTGCCCTTTGTTGCGCAGTTCTTTCAGCGCGGGAGTAATGATTTCCTCTTCTTCCGAACCCAAAAGCCCGTTTTCGCCCGCGTGAGGGTTCAGCCCTAGCACCGCAATCCGAGGTTTACGGATGCCAAAATCGCCGCGTAGCGACTTGAGCATGGCCTGAAGTTTAACGACAATTTTTTCTTTGGTGATTTGGCTCGCTACTTCCGACAGCGGCACGTGACCCGTCACGACCCCAACGCGCAGAACGTCGCTCACCATAAACATGAGCGGCTCTTTGATGTTAAAGGCTTCCGCTAAGTATTCGGTATGACCTGGAAATTTAAACTCGTCGTTTTGGATGTTGTTTTTGTTGATAGGGGCAGTTACCAACGCGTCCAGTTTGCCCGCTTTCAGGTCTTCCATGGCCCGTTTGAGGCTTTCAAAAGCTCCCTTGCCGGCTTCGGGGGTTACTTTTCCGGGCTGAATATCCTCGTCGGTATTGGGCCAACAGGTGATGACGTTGGTTACTTTTGGGTTTACCTGCTCAATTTTTTGAAGGCCAAACAAGTTCCAGTCCTTCATGTCCATCTGGTTGCGGTAGCGATTCAGAAGGCGCATGGAGCCATAAATGACGGGGACACAAATACGGTTTAATTGGTTGTTTTGCAGTGCTTTCAGGATGACTTCCGGTCCTACGCCGTTGTAGTCGCCCATGGTTATGCCAATGACAGGTTTATCAAGATTTGATTCGCTCATGATGCATCAAAAAATTAGATTTGTGAGGAACGGGCGGATTCAGCGGATAAATATTTGCCGTTTTTGCCACGTCAACCCCAAAAATCAATAAAATCGTTTTAGTAATGACGCTGCAATTTACGAATAAACCGCACTATTTTTGTGCCGATTACTAACTGACACTGTCGTGAAGATTTTAATAGTTGACGAGATGCACCCTTCCCTGTTTCCGATGTTAGATCAGGCGGGCCTGTTGTATCGTTATGAACCTACTTTCAAACGTCCTCAAATTTTAAGTCACATTGGTGAATATGAGGGGCTTATTATTCGGAGTAAAACCGTTATTGATGAAGAAGTACTGCACCAAGCTCCTCTCTTGCGCTTTGTGGCTCGGGCGGGAGCGGGGCTGGATTTGATTGACTTGGAGGCCGTGCAACAACGGAATATTCAGGTTTTTGCGGCCAATGAAGGAAACCGCGACGCTGTGGCCGAGCACGTAATCGGGATGCTTTTAGGATTGTTTGCCAATATCGCCAAGGCTGACCGCGAGGTGCGGCGGGGAATTTGGGACCGTGAAGGAAATCGCGGAATTGAGCTGATGGGAAAAACCGTGGGCCTCATTGGCTACGGATTCAACGGTAGTGCCACCGCCCGACGATTGAGTGGGTTTGGCTGCCGAGTGTTGGCGTACGATAAATATTTGGTCAACTACGGCGATGAGTACGCGCAGGAATCGTCGTTGGAAGAAATCATGTCTCAGGCCGATGTCATCAGCCTGCACGTGCCGCTTACCGCCGAGACCCGACTCATGATCAATGATGATTTTG
The DNA here is from genome assembly GCF_003325355.1 of Runella rosea. Taxonomy (GTDB): domain Bacteria; phylum Bacteroidota; class Bacteroidia; order Cytophagales; family Spirosomataceae; genus Runella; species Runella rosea. Next base: position 1,493,359 of record NZ_CP030850.1, on the reverse strand, counting down.
TGGCAAATGTAGCCCGTCCGTTTTTTCTGCTCAACATTGCGCGGGGCGAAATTGTCAACATGGATACCATTGTCAAAGGGTTGGAAAGCGGCAAAATCAGAGGTGCCTGTTTGGACGTTCTTGAAAATGAAAAATTGAACACCTTGACGCCCGAACAACAAAAATCGTTTGACTACCTCTGCAACTCATCGCGGGTAATACTGACCCCCCACGTGGCAGGCTGGACGCAGGAAAGTTACGCAAAAATAAACGAGGCGTTGGTGAAACAGATTACGGCGGGTTTGTCGGTCGAAAAATAGCTGAGCAGCCATACAACTATTGCCGCCGCAAAACCGTCATTGTAGGTAGAAATAACCATTTTAGTTTGTTATGAAAAAGACGTTCCCCCTTTTTGCGGCGTTGCTCGTTGGGCTATTGTTGACCATTGGATGCAATAGAACCCCCGAACCCTCTCCCAACGACCCCCTGCTGATGAGCGCAGTCGCCAACTATACCGAGGAGAAAGTGACCATTGAATCTATCGGCAGCGTTTTTGTCGGGACTACTGGGCCACGACCCGTGGATTTTGATAAAACAGAGGTGTGGATGTCGGAGGGTAGCCCTTCAAATTTGAAATTGGTTCAAACCACCGAACAAAAAAAAATTGACCTTGCGGGCCTGCAGGCGGATAAAGTGTATTATGTGGCCGTAAAAGGCAGTAAAGGTGAGTATTGGTCAGAGTTAAGCACGCCTATCTTGGTGATTCCTAACCGGTTGAAACCAGTCAAAGAACTGTTGCAAACCACCAATGCCGTCAGTTTTTACTTGTCTCCGGCGGGTACTTATTCCTTAGTTCAGTCACAAGATTCTAAAGAGTTGACGTTGAATCAGTTGGTTTCGGGGAAAGCCCAAAAGCTTACGTATCCGTCAACGATTTTTTTTAGAAATTGGGGGGCTGGTGGGGAACAAATTCTGTTTGAAACTTCGGTAAATCAACGTCGAAAGTACGTCATTTACGACATTAATAAGGAAACCTTTAGTGAGTTTACGCTGCCGTCAACGGCCAATGTTTGGGTGGCGGCTCTGGCTCCCGACGGTAAAAAAATCGCTTACACCGACTATAACCGCACAGGAAATGTGTGGCTCTACGATGCTGAGACCAATACCGAGAAACGCACGACCCTGCCCCAGCCCTACGACATGGCTTGGACCGCCGACAGCCGCTCATTGTTGGTGCATCGTTATAGCTCGGTTTCGGGAGAGGCGCAGGAGATTGTGAACTACGACCCCGAAAAGGATGCCGTCACCAAAACCCTGTTTGTGACGCCGCCTAAAGGCGCGGTTCAGTGGCCTAAGCTGTCGCCTACGGGGAATCAATTGTTGTTTTCTGCCACACTTTCGGGGCAGTCGCACATTTGGTTGTATGACATAATGACCGAAAAACTACGCCCCGTCACCAAGGGAACTTTCCAGTTTGGGTGGCTTTCTGGCTCAGAATTTTACGCCGTAGAAGAAGGAAGTACGTCAAGGGTTTTGCTATACCGGGAGTAAAAATGACTAAATATTGCCTGGATATGGCCTTGAATACCGTATTTAAGTCAAGCCTGCGAGATAATCACTTGCGTTTTGATGGATTGCTTTCTTTTTGCTTTCTTCCCACTTATCAAAAGTCTTAACCAGCATACTCAACCTTGGGTTTTTGAGGAAAAAAGCACGGTGATTGTCTAAAAATCGCCAAAATAAAGCATCCCAAGTTGCCTGCCAGTTGCCCTTGGGATAGTCACTCATTTTCATCAAATAATTACTGCCGCTTATGTAGGGCTTGGTGGCCATTAATCCTCCATCGGCAAACTGACTCATACCGTACACATTGGGCACCATCACCCAGTCATAGGCGTCAATAAATAACTCCATAAACCAGCGGTATACCTCATTGGGGTCAAACTCACAAAGTAACATAAAGTTGCCCAGTACCATAAGTCGTTCAATATGATGACAGTACCCTGTTTTTAGAATCTTTTGAATAGTGTCATCCACTGGGGTAATTCCAGTGCTACCATCATAAAAACTTTTTGGGATTTTTCTGGTGAAGCCCCAATGGTTTTTGGTTCGTTCTTCATTTCCCTTTGTAATATAAACTCCTCTGATGAACTCCCGCCAACCAATTATTTGGCGAATGAACCCTTCAAGCGAATTGATGGGAACACTGTTGTCCCGACTATAATCTAAAGCCTGATTTACAATCTGGTCAGGTGTAAGCATACCGACGTTGAGCATGGGTGTCAGCAAACTATGGTTGAGCAGCATTTCTTTGCGCAAAATGGCATCTTCGTACTCACCAAATTCTGCCATACGATGTTCAAAAAATTGATTTAGCCATTGTGCACTTGCTTCGTATCCAATGGGGTAAGTTATGCTATCATTTAGGCTACCAATATTGCCAGAAAAGTATTGATGAGTATAGCTATGAGCTTCCTGGGTATAGTTATTTGTTGGTGGGAACGCCACTTTTATCACTGACTTACCCTTGGGATATTTTTTTCGATTTTCTACGTCAAAAGTCCATTGACCACCGACTGGTCCTTCCGATGAGTCGATTAAAATTTTTCTTTTGATTCGTTCCTGTTTATAAAATTCAGTTTGAAAAAATTTCTTTTTATTGGGGTTGAAAAAAAGTGCTAATTCTTGAGATGTATTCAAAAACATGGGGGATTCCATTATCTTAAGACTCATCTTTAGTTTTGCGCAACTGATTCTAATTCTTTTTAATAACCACTCGTCAACAGGGTCGACAATGACTAAAGAATCGACGCCTAAACTGTGCAAATGAATGATCAACAGTCTAATGTCTGCTTCCTGTTCGGTGGCTTGAACATATTTTACAGAAAATCCCTTTTGGAGTAGGTAATTTTCGTAATATTTCATAGTTGCTCGATGGAAAGCTATTTTTTGCTTATGAAAGTTGTACTGATGAAAAAATAAAAGTTCCTCTATCAGATAAATATCACCTTCAATGGAAAATAGTGGATTAAACTGAAATAATTGGTGGGGAAAAACGAGCTTACAAGTTTGCATTCTTTAGGTTTATTTCAGTATGTTTCTTCGGACTTTCATCCATCATTCAATTATACTCTTTACGTACGATTATAGGCTTTTTCCAATAATCACGTCGTATTCTTTCGGGATTGTTACGCCGTTAAATTGGTTTGTTAATCCGTAAAATATGAATATTGTCAAAATGAAACCCAATACCACGATGAGGGTAGATTGTTGGTTTGGGGTCAAACCCAAAACAGATTTTTTCATTTTTTTGTTATGAATTGCTGCAATATGTCCAAAAAAGGAAAGAATTGCCAGCCCATAATACGGAACAAAAAAGAGGTTAAGAGGAAATGTATTCAGGCCTGCTACTCCAAAATAAAAATTTGTGTCAAGTTGCAGAACGTACCGCCCACCCAAAACGGCACTTAAATGAATGATGAAAAAAAAAGCTAAGTAAAGCCCTGTCCAAATTTGAAGTTTTTCAAAATAAGAAACGGCTGTTTTTCTGTTCGTTTTAAAAAGTTTCAGGCCTGAAACAATTTGTGTAAATACGGCAACTAATAAAATTGTTTCAACAAAAATATTGCGATAAAATATTCGCAAAGTATTCATCATTTCAATGTGCCTGTCATCCCCCCAAACGCTCAAGGAATGATTAAACAAATGAATACCTACAAAAAGCGTAATTGCCAGTCCTGAAATATAATGAATTTTCTTTATTTTCATATATGCTTGAAATATTAGTGGGTTCTCTTAAAAGCTGAATAGAATTCCGTCTGCCTGGAACCGTTGCTCATAACGAATAAAACAAGAATATTTATTCACTTGCCAGCATAGTAACAAACCCCATGCTAGCGGTTCATAGTTATTGCCTTTCCACTGTGTAATTCAGCTCAGTTACTCCGCAAGTAAATGGTTGAGTAGTCAATAATTTTAGTTTTATTTTGTCTTTGATGTCTACAAACAATGGAATGCCTTGTCCAAGAATAATAGGATTAACAAATAACCAATAGCCGTCAATTAAATTCTGCTGCATAAGTGAATGTGTTGCTGTAGGGCTACCAAAAAGCAAGATGTCTTTGCTCTCGCTTCCGCCTGATGCGGAACGGGATTGTTTTATTTCATATATGCTATCCGAAAGGTTGTCACTAATCATTTTTGTGTTAGTCAAACCTGTGTCTTTCATTGTTTTTGATAAAACAACTTTGTGAACTTTGCTATACCATTTTGAATGTTCAATGTCGTGCTTGGTTGCTGTTGGCTTATTTGCTGCGGTAGGCCAGTAATTTTCCATTATCTCATAAGTTACTCGTCCATACAATGCAGTGTCGCTTTCGCTTATCCGCTTACCGACATAATCAAAAATTTCTTCATCAGCTTTAATCCAGTCCATTTCTCCGTTTGGTCCTGCAACAAAGCCGTCAAGCGATATGTGCATAAATGAAATTATTTTTCTCATATAGTTCTATTTTTTTATTGTTTTCTGTGGCTTGTTACCGTCTTTTTACAATGACCGCTTCGGTTTGGGGCTTGGCCATGTGGGGGATTTTTAGCATTTTGATTGATTTCGGGATTCCATAAAAGCACTCAACCCGATATATTTCCCAACCGATGTTATGTGCTTGCTTAAATATTGTCAGTTAACTTGTTTGCTTAACACCATCACGTATTGCCTTTTCAAGTATATCAATGTTTATGTCTTTTAGCCTTGTGAACTTGACGCAATAGCCCGTTACATTTGCCTTACCTATTGTTGTTCCATAGGTTTCGGGCAAATACTTTTTGTCTTCAATGCCCATAATATAAATTGAAATTCCTGTAGTGTTTGCACTTATACCAATTTGGTAAAACTCTTTGGTCTTTCCATCAGCATATTTTATTGTTTGAAGACCATATCCTATTTGAGGATTAGAAACAATTTTTCCTTTCTCGTCTTTTCCGTCTATGAACCATAGTTTGCAATTTGATAAGGCTTGAAGTATAAGTAGGTGCAACGCTTCTATTTCAGAACGTTTGGGTTCAGGTTGGCTGTCAATATACTTTTTGATTTGTTCTTGTATGTTCATAATAATATTACGATTGGTTGTATTTATTATCATTCAGTTTTCCCCTTGAAGGTTGCATATACTGCCATTGCGTGTCCATATCCCAATTCAAATTCCTCTTTAAGCCAATTTGTAATTTCAGTGGCTTTCACAGTTTTTACAAGTTGTCCATTTTGCAAAAATCCTTTTTCTTCGGCAAGTTTTTTGAAGTCATCAGGTGTCTTACCTGTCTTGGCTTTAATGTTGTCTATGTAAGCTTGAAATGACATAATTTTATTCTTTTTATTGTTCAGTACTGTCGCTCTACAATGACCGATAAGGTTTTTGGGCTTGGCAAAGGTGGGATTTTGAAAAACATCTGCCCAGAACCGCTGCTGATTGAAAATATTAAGTTAAAGATAAAAACTAAACTTCAGCGATATACGTCTGGCCCGAACAAAAGCCCAACAGAATTATAAATGCTCATTGTTATTCTGTCTGCCCAACTTGCTCAAAATCAAATGTTGGGAGCAGTTTATTTGTCAGGTATTTTCTTCAAATTCCTGATTTTCACTTTATTTTGCCTTTTCGTACTCTTCTAAACATTTACCAATAGGTTTTCCTTTGTTATGAATACAATCACAAAATTCTTGACAAGCCTTTGGATTACTATTATCAGGACAACCATTTGTACATTCCTCTGGTGAATTACCAGGTCGAATGTCATATATGATATTGTTTAAAAATACAACTAAAGCAAGAGTTGCCACAACCCCTCCAAAAAATAAAAATGGGAACCTGCTTTTTAAGGGTTTTTCTTTAATAGAGTGTGCATCCAATTTATCTTGTTTGAATGGAAGAATAGATTTTAAGCGGTTGTAGTCCCAACATAATAAAAATAAATTGGCCAATAACATAAATGTTGCTGCACGAGTGCCTTCAAACCGAACAGAATATGTCAGTACACAAATATTCAGTATAATAGGGAAGCTGCTAATGGCACCGAGTAGTGCAGTTCTTGGAATGAGTAATAGGAGAGCAACTATTACCTGCCCTACACCAATAAATGTATAATAGTATCCAGTATTGAGTAAAGCATCAAAATACTGTCCTAATGGATGATTGGAAGATAAACCTGCTGCAAAGCGTTCTCCTTTAATTTTTACTAATCCTGAAATTACCCATGCAACAGCCAAAGCCAAACGGCAAAATATGGCAAAGTAGCCATACCATTTGTTTCCCTTTGCTTCATAATAATATTGCTCAAGTTTATTCAACATAATGATTTGCATCGGATTTTTATATTTTTGGCTATTCTTTTAATGGCATACAGCGTTTTCGGGCTTTGCGAAGGTGTCGATTTTGCCACCATGTTTCATACGAAGTTAAGAAAAACTGTCATACGAAGCACTGAACCCCCACTTGCCACAAACGTCTGTTGAACAAATCCTTCGGTAGCTATATCGCGACAAAAGGCTTAATTGTAAGGCCAATTTTAACTTTAGCATGACAAAAAAAGAATTTTGATGAGCTACATGCGAATAAGCTTATCAATCGTGCCGGCAGAGAAGTGCCCAGCTTTCAGGAAATAATCCAACGTTTTGAGTTTTTGGAATGCAGCCATGCCGTGAAGTTGCCCATGTGCTGGATTGTTTGGGAGCAGGCATTGAAGTATTGGAGTTAAACGGCTTGCAACTGCGCACCTTGCGGGCGATACTTCGGTTATGGGCGTTCATTTGGACGCCTGTGATGCTTTGCGGAAACATCAGCATTAGCTATAATTTTTGCCTCATTAGACACTGTCCAAAGTGCCAAGGCCACAAACGGGAAGAATGGATACAGGCACGGGGGGGCGATTTATTGCCTGTGCCATCCTTCCATGTGGTCTTTACGCTTCCCTCTGAATTGAATCAACTAACACTCCATCAGCCCAAATAGATCTATGATACTTTGTTTGGTTCGGCATGGCAAAGCATGGAAACGTTTGGCAGAAATAAGGGCTTGCAGATGGGCATGATTACCGTTTTTCATACGTGAGGACAAAATTTATCACTGCATCCACACCTACACTGCATAGTTCCCGGCAGGGGGTACATGCAAATGGCAAAACCTATGTGCCGATGGAAAGTTTTAGTTTTCAGTCAAAGCGCTAAGTTGGGTGCGAGGCCATTTCCATGCATAACTGATAATTAGACAAAGAAGAACGACTTCTACAACAGCGCCAAATAACATGTGCATCCAAGCTTCACCAGCCAAATTAAACAAAGTATAGGGAATATAAATCGTAGCCACGATTATGTTTGTAAAGCGATTTACTTTAGCTGGCAGGGCAACAGAAAGGAAAATCATCAGTGCTGGAATTGTCATTGAGGCGAGTGCTGCCAAAAGAAACCCTTGCGTAATATCAAATACAAATACCTTGCCTGCTAACATATCCTGTAGTGTACCTGGCATAAATAAGTGGAAATAATCTACATAGATATAGAGAAACATTAAACTTGCCCACAGCGCTGCCAGCTTTAGTTTCAAACTGACTTTGATTTCCTCTAGTGCATTTTGTGATGTTTTTTGCGTATTCATAATTATCAACTAAAAATTATATCCGAAATGCAGCCCTGGTTCAGGCGTGTATTTTGACCACTTGTCATCTTTTTCTTTAAAACCATTAGGCATTTTAGTGTGATAAGGACGGCCAGCTATACCAAGTGATGGTTGTAAAAAAAACCTATCCTTAAAGAGTTTAATGTGATAGCCAACCCGATAAGAGTTGAATAGATGAAAACCATTATCCACCTTTTTACCGTCGTCATTCACAAATGTTTGCCACATAGGCATTACGTGTACTGCTGCATAAAGGCCTTTCCAAAAAAACCTTTGATAAGCAAGAGCAATACCATAATCTCTTATATAACCAGGGAATTTCTCTTCTGGCTTGCCGTATGATTTGTTAAAAAATGGGTTAATACCAAGTGGCCAGGCATATTTCCAAGTTATTAGTTCAAGTGAAATTACATCCTTTCCTGTAATCCGATATCCTAAATTGAGTTGAGCGAAGTTGGGAGGGTTTACGGGAGCTAGATTACCTACTAAAAACAAAGTGCTACCAACGAACCACCGTTTGTAAGTACTGTCTGTTTTAGAGTATTGTGCTTTGAGGTGGAGCGTACTTGTCATCATTAAGACAAAACCAATGAATAAAATTTTCTTTTGCATTTCTTTACTTTTTATGTTAGAAGATGATGCAAAGGTAAATTGGCAAAAGCCTTAAAATCGTTCACTTAAGTTAAGAAATGAAGTTGACGGCAGTAGCAACTATTTTGTCAAGAATTTGACTGTCTTTGGGTATTGGTTTAGAAACCTCCTGAAGTCGCAAAACTTCAGGAGGTCCATATTTGTTGCAAATAACTGCTTTCATCTAATCGTTGTAGTTTTAAAACTTAAATCCAAAATCAAGCCCAGGTTGAATAAAGTGGTTAGGCCATTTTTGTTCTACTGCTTTAAAAGATGCTGGAACGTTAGTTCTTACAGGCCAATAACTAATTCCAATAGCTGGTTCAAAAAAGAAGCGGTCTTTAAAAAACTTAAACTGATAACCTAAATAGAAGTCAAGATATAAAGTGTATCCATTTCCAATCTTTTTATTGTTCTCATCCATATATTTTTCAAAAGCATTCAATGCATAAAGGGATGTGTAGACTCCTTTCCACCAAAACCGCTGGTATCCTATTTGAGGAGCAAGTATGCGTGCACGTCCTGGATAGTTTAGTCCAGGCGCATCAAATGAAGGGCCAAAAGGGATACCTAATGGCCAAGCATAAATGGACCTTTTAAATCTAAATTGAACAACATCTTTAGGTGTTATCCTATATCCAACATTTAATTGTACATACTCGGGATTGTTTGTTTTGTCTAAATTTCCAAACAACAAGAGTGTACTTCCAATGAACCACCTTTTATAGGTGCTGACTTGTTTGTCATTTTGTGCTTTAACTTGTAAAGTGCTTGTTATGATTAAGGCCAAAGCGAACAGTAAAATTTTCTTTTGCATAGCTGTTTTAATTGATGTTAAACGATGATGCAAAAGTAGATTGGCTAGATACAATAACTCGTTCACTTAAGTTAAGAAATGCAGCTTACCCTTTATCTTTCTCTATAATTCTTGCTCTTAACCTGCTTAAAGATTGAGGTTTGATACCTAAATAGCTCGCCAATTGGTGTTGTGGCACACGTTGAATAAGGTCAGGTCTTTTTTGTATTAAGTTCAGGTATCGTTGTTCGGGTGAAGAGGTCTTAAATTCGTCAAAGTCTATACGTTGTTTAGCTAACAATTCTTCTGACAATATTCTACACATTATTTCAAACTTTGGAAATTTACTGTTTACTTCTACTTCCATATCAGAATTTGAAACTAAAAGTATACTGTCTTCAACACAACTAATAAAATATTGAGAAGGAGTTTTGCTTATTACACAAGGGGGAGTCAAAGCGTCCATTTCTGTGTAGAAACCAGTAGTTTTTTCTTCACCATCTAAAACATAATATGTTCGTATACAGCCTTTTAGAACAAAGTAGCTATGTTTTGATTTTTGTCCTTCTTTGAGTAAAGTCGTCCCTTTCTTTACCGAGCGAAATATGTCCAAAGAAACGATTGCGTTCTTTTCATCTTCTGTGAGAGAAACGTATTTTGATATAAAGTCAAATAATATGTCTTGCATTTTTTTGTATGTTATTGTCGTCTGTTACCCTTACCACCAACGTTGCTGCTAACGTTTTTTAGCTTTGAGATGTGGCGGATTTTAGCACAAAAGTTCAATAGAATTCCTAGTGTTAAACCTTGTACTAACGTTTCATAGTAGTATTTCAGCCGTCATATTGCCAAACTCATGTTAGCAGTTGTTTTATTCTGTCCAAAATTCTCCAATTGAATATGTTTTTGCTTGTCCACTAATAATCACTCGTTCTCCTCTGTCTTCACAATACAATTTCCCTAATCGTTCAGAAACTTGTTGAGCATAAAGTTCTTTTTTATTGAGTCTATTAGCCCAAAATGGAATTAGAGAACAATGTGCTGAACCTGTTACGGGGTCTTCTAATATTGATGCTTGTGGTGTAAAAAACCTTGAAACGAAATCGCAGTTATTTCCTACTGCTGTTACAATTACACCTCCTGGGTCGAGATTTATTTGGTCGAGCAATTGTCTGTCAATTTTAATATTTCTGATTTCAGCTTCGTTTTCATACACCAAAACATAATCTCTTGCTTTCAAAATTTCTTTCGGTTGAATATTCAAAGATTTTGAAATTGTCGGTGGTAAGATGTCGGCAATAGGCATTCTTGATGGGAAGTCCATTTTATAGTGCCCATTTTCAATTTTGACAATTAAGTCGCCACTTAAAGTTTCAAATACAATTTTATCTTTCTTATAGTCAAGAATTGTCGCTAAACTGTGAGCTGTTGCAAGTGTAGCGTGACCGCACAAATCCATTTCAATTTCAGGCGTAAACCATCGTAAATGAATTTTTTCTCCTTTGTCAACAAAAAAAGCAGTTTCAGCAACTGCGTTTTCTTTTGCTATTTTCAACAAGATTTTGTCAGGCAACCATTTGTCAAGTGGCACCACACAAGCAGGATTTCCTCCAAAAATTGTGTCGGTAAAAGCGTCTATTTGATATAATTTATGTTTCACTGTGTCTGTCGAAAAATTGCTGCTAACGGTTTGCAGCTTGGCGAAGTGGCGGAAATCGAAGCACAAATGTTCAGTTTTGTACAAAAGTTCAATCTAAGAACTGAACTTGAATATAGCACTAAACCCGCCATTTTGCCAAACTGCTGTTATGTGATGTTATTATAATTTCATCATTTGTTTATCAATTTCCTCAACAAATTTTGATGTTTCAATAATTAAATTTTCAATTTCTACTTTTCCAATTGTATGTTCAGTAAATGACTTAGTTTCTTTGTCGATTTTTGTTTTTCCATTCCTATGAACGATGTCGTGTCGAACTTGAATAGCGATAAATATATTTCTCATATCTTTTGGAAATTGTACTTCAAATGTGTCTTTAAACATCGGCTTGATAGTTTGAAGATTATGGTAGATAATTCCTAGTATCTCGTCAGTAACTATTTCTTCAATTTTATCATATTTATTATAGATTTCAGAAAGCGTAAACTTATGTCCATTCTCATTTCCTTTGAATTTAGGATAAGTCTCCACAAACTTTCTTAGGTATAGTGTGTTATGAAAAATTGTGTTAATAAAAATATCAGCTAAATAAGTTTCGAGTGATGTGATGATATTTGCGTAAAGTAAATATGCAATAAGTGTGTCTTCGTTAGAATTATATTTTAATTTACTATTTACATCAGAAATCATTTTCGTGTTATCTATAAATGTCTGATAAATTGTGTTCCTGTCCTGTTCAATATTTATACTTGGGAATAATGATTGAATTTGTTGGACATTTTCATTTCTCCTTCTGAATTCAACTAATTCCTGTCTATTTAAACCAAGGGTTGATATTGTAACTTTTCCTTTTTCAGTTAACCCATTTAACAAACCAGAATTAGCGTCTAATTCTATGTGTTCATCTGGATTTTCAATTGACGGATTAATTAATAATGAATTTCCATTTTCGTCCTGAGGAAAGCGGTTTGCTTTACTAATATTACATACTTGACAACAAAGAATTAAATTATTCCATTCAAAGGCTTTTTCAGGATAAATGCTTTTGGGATAAAAGTTATCAATGTTAGGCAAGCTTGTGAGATTTAAATCACATTCACAATAACCACACTTATTATTAAATTCTCTAATTATGTCAGGTCGGATTTGTCTAAAATACCTTTGATAATTGTCAATACTTAGATTTAAGTCTTTAAAGTATTCAGGTTCTCTTCTTGGAATAAATTTCATTCGTATTGTTGGGTTATAATATCACATAACGGTTTGCAGCTACAAGAAGTTGGCGATTTCGAAGCACAAAACTGTCTGCCACCACTGAACTTGATACGAAGCACAAAGTTTCATTTAACCACTGAACCGCCAATTTCTTGTAGGTGCTGTTATGTGGCGTTTTTCTTTGTCTTTCTGTATATTTTTCGTCCAATATAAACAAGTGCTATTATGTTTAAAATTATCCAAGCGTTGTAACAAATGTAAATTATTTTTTCGGTCGAGTTCATACTTGCTAAACTCCAGTATTCACCTTTTGAACTGTCATAACAATCGTCATAACCCATAAGTAAAAGTCCAAGTAATATAAATACAAATAAGTCTGCTCCGATTATAGCTATACCATAAACAACGTCAACAAACCGTATTTTAAACTTAACCATTTACTATTTCAATTTTATTCGTTCCGCTGTCATAAACCATTGTTAAGTGTCTGTCCCAATTTAAAAATTCGTCACAGGTAAACTCAAGTTTTTCATTGTCCCATTTTTTGAATTCAATTATGTCCATTTGAATTGGGCTTTCAATTGGTTCTTTATCTTTAATGTTTGTCGCAACTTTTTCAAAGTTGTAATAGTCAGCGAGAATGAAATCTCCATTTGGTGCAACTGTCAAGTTGTGATATTGGGGTTGGTCTTCAATGTCAACCAAGTTTGCTTTTTCAATGTCAAGCTGAAATAAATAGTCAGAAGTCAAAACCAAAACAATCTTATTCTGTGTCGAGATAGCCACTTGTCTTGGGAAGCCACGAAATTGTCCGCACCATTCTGAATAGTCGTCATTGGTAAATTTTATAAAAGTCCAACTTTGAGAATTCCACGCACTTTCATTGTCGTAAATTCTTTCGGTGTATTCTCCCGAATATGGTTGACTTATAATTTCAGCTTCAATTATCATTCGTGGTGTCGGTCTTTAAAATGCCACATAACGTTCGGGGCTTGGCGTTGTGGCGGAATTTGAAAAACCGTCAGCCCGTTACGATAGTTGATTAAAGAAATAAAAGTTGAAGTTAAGATTTTGTTGTTCGGCGATATCCGTCAAGCTTGGAACTACAGATGCCACATGTACCAAAGTTGAAGTTTGCGTTATAGTCCGCCGACATAACGCCAAACCTTTTGTTACAAGCCGTTTTTTTTCGTCGGTCTAATTGTATAGTCCAAAGCCCAATGTGGTTTAAAACCATGTTCTACATCTGCACTGTCTGGCGATGGATATAAATGAAATTGCTCGACAAAATATTTATGTGTCAATTCAAATGTTTTTTTGCCTTTAAAGTCAGCTGGTAAGCAAGGAAAATATTTGTCGTGTAAATAGCTCATAATTTCCATTCCTGATGTGTCTAACAAGTCGCCTTCAATTCCAAAAGTTGCTTTAAGCTTGAAAACTCTCTTTTTATTGTCAGCAGAAAAATATAATGCACCGTCAATTGTACCTGTCGACAACTTTGTGCTATAAAAGTCATCAAGTGATAAATAGTCAGTAATGTCTTGGTTGAAAAAGTCCTGATAAGCACCATTGGGGTCGTATCTAAAAGAAAATGTTGTGTCAAACAGTTTTATATCTTGTCCAAAGGCTAAAAGAGGTTTGCCTTTGTAATACAGGCAACTTTTGTCAGCGTTTGTAATTGTTGTGTCGAAGTTTTCTGCTACAAGAATTGAGTCGTACTGTGAGAGCTTTGTCGCAGTAGAAGTGTTATTGTTTGTACAGGAAAAAGTCGAAATGCAAATTAAGAGTAGGATGTTTCTCATAAAATGGCTTGTAACGGTACGGGTATTGCCGAAGGCGGGGACTTTTAGCACTGAAGTTGATTAGAATTCCTTATGTTTGTTTTAGTACAAATGTTGATTAGAATTCCGTCAGCCCCGCTTTTGGCAATACCTTGTTAGCGGCTGGTTGTTTGTTTCGCCTTCAAGTCTTTTGCGTATTTGTAGAGTTCCTCATAAATGTCAAAAAAATCGCCTTCATACTTTTCTTCTAATGAAGTATTAAAAAAAACAATTACTGCATATTCCTTATTCAAATCTGAAAGCATAAAAGTTCTAACACCCGGGTCAGAACCATTGTGTCCAATACGAGTAGCTCCTAACTTAGTAGCCCAGAAAATACCTTGATTAACTTTATTTAATTTTACATTTTCAGGTTTATTTGTTTCTGTATATTGAAATCTAAGCATTTCTTGAATTGTTTCTTTTTTTAGAATTCTTGTTTTCTTGAATTTCCCCTCGTTAAGTAGACTTATGAAAAAATTAGACAGTTCATTTACAGAAGTTCTAACACCACCGTCAGGGTAGGTTGTACCTTCGTATAATTGTACTTGCACTATACTGTCGCCCTTTTTCTCATAAAGTTTAGTATGTTTATTTAGGTCTATTTCAGTCAAACTCCAACCTGAATTTTGCATTTTCAAAGGGTTGAAAATATGTTCTTTTGCGTATTCATTTAATTTTTTTCCTGTTCTTAATTCAACTATATATCCCGCTAACCCTGCACCAATATTTGAGTAATCTCTATTTGTTGCTGGCTTTGCATTAAGAAAATTATCTTTTGAGTAATATTTTCCTCCTTCTACAAAATAGTTTTTTAAGAAATCTCCTAATGGTTCTGGTTTATTTCCACCATAATAATAAGTTTCAGAATAAATGGGATGACGGTCAATTATACTTGATGTATGCGTTGCCAAATGTCTTAATGTTATTTTTCCATTGGGAAAATTTGGATTAATCACTTTGAAAGGCAAGTAACTATTAATGTCCTCGTCAAGTGAAACTTTTCCTTCTTCAACAGCTTTCATAATACAGAAACCTGTAAAAGTTTTACTTATGGATGCAATATTCATAATAGTCGAAGGGGTAAAAGGAGTTTTGGTTTCCTTATCAGCATAGCCGTAACCATTTGTCCAAACTATTTTTTTATCTACGATGATAGATGCTCCAATGCCAACTATTCCTGTTTCGCTCATCTTGCTTTCAATAAAACTATCTATTGAAGTCTTTGGTGTCGTTTTGCTAGTAGATTGTCCCACTATATTTTTACAAAATATAGTTGTTGTTAAAAATAGCGTCAATGCGAATTTCACTTTCACTTTCATTTTAGATTTTCGTTAAATGTCATATTTTTCAGTCTCTGCGGTCACCTTGCCGCTAACGTACAGGGCTTGTGGTCAGGTGGGGGTTTTGAAACTCGTATGCTGGAACGTCTGCCGATATAAATTACTGCTGTTCAATTACTTACAAAAGTTCAAAAGGGTTACGTCCGCCGACAACAAAAGTACAATAAAATTCCACATGTTCAATTACTTCCGTCAGCCCCCACTTGCCACAAACCCATGTTAGTACACGGTATTACTTACAATTATTGTTTAACGATTTTAACAATTACCGTTTTATATTTAAGCAAATAAAGACCTGAAGGAAATTGACTTACATCAATTGATAATTCATTACCTGAATACATTAGTTTGCCAAGTGTATCATAGATTCTTATCTGTGTATTTTTGTCAATTATGTTTTTGTCTAAATGTACAATGTTATTAACTGGATTTGGATAAATAATAAAATTCTCTTTGGTTGAACCCTCAGGTAAAACGCTCAATATTGGATTATTACTAATTCCAGTTCTGGGATAACTTGTTACTACTTCCCAAATCATAGTTTGTAAATAAGTGGCAAGTGCAATAGATGGTATAGGACTAGTATTAGAAGATGCAAATAGGTTATTTGTTAATCCTACTGGACTTTTATTATATATGCAAGCATAATGAATCATTGTTATAGCGTAGTTACCAAGGGAATTGGTATGTATGGCGTCTAAAAAAAACTGATTAATATTTGTAATACCTGGCACCTTTCCAAGTTGAATATCATCATACAATCTTGCCATCATTTTATGCCCGGGAATGATAAATACTGGTGTTGCAGCAGTTGGTTTGTTTGCATTTGCATAGTCTTGCATTCTTTCCCATTCTGCACCTTGTAGATCCAGCATTTGTCGCCATGGGCCGTTACTGTTGATTTTGTCAATACCAGTCCAGGTTGTCCATAGAAGTGTAGGTGCTCCATTTCTGTTGTTACCATTATTCCATGCATTGTTTACAAACAAAGATAAGTATTGTTTTTGCTCTTGAATGCGATCGAGATACGACCTCGTTGTACTTCCTCCTTCGTACGATAGTGGTACTCCTTCTGTAATAGACAAAAGTTCCCAGTTTGCTATAGCGTGTCTGGCAGAAGGTTCTCCCCATAGAGGCTGGTTTTCCCATCTATGTTTCATAGACGACCCTGGAATAGTTGATTTACCTATGTTCGCTACAGGACCACCTAAAATATTACCGACTAGGTGCCGAAGGTGGCCGTCACTAAACAAAGGGTCAGTTAAGCTATGCCCACTATGAAGTTGCTTAACGTTCAGTGGGTAGGCTTGTTTATGCGGGAGCAATTGTCCAAATGATAGATATGTCGTAAATAAAACAAAAAATGCAACACTAATTATTTTCATTCTAATTATTTATTATGGTTTTTCATTCTATAATGTGTACTAACGTTTTGGGGCTTTGCGTTCGGGCGGGAAATCGAAGCACAAAAGCTGGTTTTATTACTAAAGTTTAATTGAAAAACTACCGTTGAGTTTTGCACTTCAGCCCGCCTGACGCAAAACCCTTGTTATAGGCAGTGCTTTTAATATTTATAAGTTCGATAATAAACTTCAGGGTATTTACTGTTTAATTTTCTTTTCATAATCCAATTTCCATATTTGTCAAATTTGTAAGAATATTATTTTTTGTCATTATTCCACAAATTAGTCGTTGCAAATTCTTGTTTTTTCACATTCTTTAAACTATCAACATTATATTTTTTATTAAAATATTCTTTTCTGTACGCTTTTATATCTCCATTTTTATTTTTAGAATATACTTCTAACAATCTATTATCATTAATTAATATCGTGCCATCACTTTGTATATTCTTCCATTCAGTTGCTCTAATCATTTTTACTAAATTACCTTTTTCGTCATATTTTTTTAGATTTCCAATATAAACTGTATCAGATTTTTGCTTTCTTAAATTGTCTAATAATTTGTTATCTATTTTATTATTAAAATACATATTTTTTTGAACAAATTTATTACCTAATTGGTCTTCGCTTGCATTAATAAACAATTCATTATTTATAAATTTATATATATGGCAATTTGCATCTATTTTCATAGAATCTTTTTGACTTGTCATTAAATAACAGGATTCTATAATTTCTTTGGGATTATTTTTCAATGTGTCGGCTTGAAAAACCAAATATTTAGCCCTATCATATGTTTTTTGAGTAATTAAGTAATCTAAAGAATTGTCAAACTTTTCAATTGAAGCATAAATTTCATCTTTACTGTTGCAATTTGTTAGTAGAATATTTAGTAAAATAATTTGTAAAATTTGACTTATTTTCATTTTTCTGTTGTTTCGGGATAGCATTGCCTATAACGTTCTCGCGCTTGGCGCAGTGGGGGATTTAGGAGCACCATACTTGATTGCTAGCACGATGTACTAAAGTACGAAAAGGTTTCAGTTTAGCACTAATACCCCCATTGCAGCCAAACGCGTGTTGGCAGCAGTATTAGAAGTCATTTTTTGGACGTTTTTTAAACTCTTTTAATATTTTGTAGATATCTGACTTGGAAAGATTAAAGTTTTCTATTGAATTCTTGGACGGCGGAGGCATTTGATCATCAATCATTAGCACATCTTGAACGATGTATTCTCCAATCTCTCTGTCCCAAACGAAACAACCTGAATGATAATTAATTAAAAATGTAGTGTCATTTATAGCTTGAATAATCAAATCTGTTTTTCCCTTGAAATCATCTTTTTTCAACATCCCTTCATATGCAGTTGCTCTAACACTTCCATTTGGATATTGAAGTAGTTTCATAAGCTCCGCTTGAGAAGCGGTATTCATTATCTTCTTTCTTCGTTCGACTTCGTTTTGACTTGAAATTCCATTACCTGCAATGCCACTTGTTATGCCATGCATTTCAACTAGTAGGATAGAATCTTTTATTTCTTTTCTTATTCCATTCCAGTTATATATCCAATTTGGTTCATAGCTCGAGGCAACAAATACAAGAATTCCGACACCAACTATCGTAAGTAGTGGAAAAAGATTTGAAAGTCTATTCCTCCTATTTGTATGTCTTAAGTTCTTATTCATATTGCTGCCAACGTTTTGCAGCTACCCGAAGGGCGGGCGATTCACCACAAATGTTGATTAAAAGTACTAAAGTTTCGTTCACTACAAATCTGTCTTTTGTGCACAAAACCCCGCCTTTTGGGTAGGTGCTGTTATGCGGCGTTTTTTAATGTTCTCCTTCATTGTAAGTAACCCGTTTTTTATTGTCTATAAGTTTAAATGTCTGATATCTTGTAAAGTCTCCGCTCGTATAATTTATTGTGTCAACTTTCATTTCCTGTGGTAAGTCATACGTTAGCGAGAAAAAATAGTCAGGTAAAAATCCGTCATATTGATAGTCGTACATAATATTTGTTGCTTCTATTGGTAATTTTGGAAACCAGTTCATACTGGCAATTTGTTGATACTCTTTGATTGTCAAATTCTCTGCTGTAGTCCCGTTAGCAAGACCGTTTGATGGTTTTATTTTACACGCAATTTTGTTTCTAAATTGTCTGTTTACTATCACATTCTCTACAAGCTTTATAGAATAGTCAACATACAAGTAAGATGAGATTAATAATGTCAGTAGCATTGCTAATTTTAATTTGGTTCTTGTCGCTTTTATATTTTTCTTTTGGAAGTAAAAAACTAGTATTCTCATACCGATAAGCGAAAGTATCGTAAAGCCAAGTATTTTTAAAAACTCAAATGGTCTAACAAGCTCGTTAAATGTTAGTTCAAGCTTGTCTGTCCAGATTGCAAGTAGAGTAGTCAACACGATTAGGTTAACTGTCGATATAATCAGATATTTAAATGACTTTTTTAGCATTCTATTCTTTTGGTGTCGGTCTTTTCAAAATGCCGCATAACGTTTTTGGGCTTGGCGAAGGTGGGGATTAAAAAGTACTAAAGTTCAAATTTAGCACAAAAGCTAATAGAAAGTACAAATGTTCAATTTAGCACAAAAGCCCCACTTTTGCCAAACCCATGTTGTGCGTTCGGCTTTTTGTTATTTAAGTTCGTTCAAATATGTATTGTGTTATAGATATTCTTTCAGCAAAATCTTTGTCTTTGTCTGCATACTCGAAAAATCCTTTTTCTAAAATGTTAGATTTTTCTTTTGTCCATTTAAGTATCTTGTCACATGTTTCTTTACTTAATTCTTTGAATTCTGTTCTCTTTGAATTCAAGTCGTTGTAATATGTATAAACAAAGTCAACATAATTTGCAAAACTGTAATTGTCAAAATCAATTGTCCAATGTTTAAGTAATTCGTCAATGTTGTCAGTAAGTTTTGAAATTTCAATAAAGGCTTCGTGGTCAAAAGAGTTTTTATTTTTTATCAATTCTGCCCACCAAGCAATTAAAAATTTCTCGATTGCAACTTGTTCATTCTCTTTCCATTCTCTCCATTGTCCATATTCAAGTTTTCCCAATACAATAAAAGTCGAAACAATAAAATTTGTCGTTGATAATAGTTCTAAAATTCTTGGAAGAAAATGTCGAAAATCGTCTTCATCTCCCCAAGTTGTCATAGCTTTTGCTGTATACCTTGAAAGGTCTTCTTCCGTAAGTTCTCTTAATTGTTTTGAATGAATTTTTTCTTTGTCAGTGTCTGATACACAACAAGGACATCCCTCGATTGTCGATTTAAAATTATAAGTCGAAAATGTCGAGTATAAATTTTCAATTTCTATTTTCAGTTCGTCTGTCATTTAGTAACTGTTTCTGTAAGCTGACGCACAACATCTGTATATACGCTACTTTCTCTTTGCTATTGCGTATATATTGGCATTGAGCGAGATGGAAAGTAGTTTTACAAAGTGATTGATTGTTAATAACAAACATACCATCCTCAATTTATATTTCCAAGGTATCTAAAGGGCTTTTTATTTGGTCAAACCCTTTGGTAGTAAGGTGGGTATAAATTTCAGTAGTCTTGCTGCTTTCATGCCCCAACAGGAGTTGGATGTAGCGCAAATCGGTGCCGTTTTCTAGGAGGTGAGTCGCAAAACTGTGTCGCAGCGTATGTACCGTAACGTTTTTTTTTATGCCTGCTTTTTGGCAAGCTACTTTCAGAATTTGTTGGATGGAACGCGTCGAATACATGGGCGTATCTTGCCCCTCAAACAAATAATCGATGGGTTTGTACTGTACGTAATACTTTCGTAACAATTCCAAGGCTTTGGGCGATAGCAGCGTATAACGGTCTTTTTTGCCCTTTGACTGCTCTATGCGTATTTGCATTCGATGGGAGTCTATGTCTTTGATTTTGAGTCGAATCGCTTCACTGATTCGTAATCCCGATGCGTAAATAAGGCTTAGAATCATTTTGTGCTTGAGGTTCTGAACCGTATTCAATATCCGCTGTACCTCATCGCTGCTGAGCACCACTGGCAGGGCTTTGTCGCGTTGAGGCCGTTGGAGAGCATAAAACCGCCGCTTACCGCCCAAGACTTTTTCATAATAAAACTTGATGGCATTGATGGCCGTGTTTTGGGTAGAAGCAGACACCTTGCGATCAAGGACCAAATAGCGACAGAATTCAATGATTTTCTTTTCGTCTATCTCATCAATGGCATCAAGCGGAAAATGATTGATAAACTCCTCAAAAGCTGCTCCGTAGGATTTGATGGTAGCTTCGCTGTAGCGTAACTCTTTCATTTTTAGTATCATATCGGTAGGGCACGGACGTGGGTTGACCATGAGCTCTTTTGCCTTTCGGGGAATGACCGCGAGTGGCGAGAGGGTTTCGTTATACGTAAATTTGAGCCGGTGGGTCAGGGCCGTATCCTTGATTTGTTGCACGATTTTGTCAGAAAACGGTACACTCCACCATCTGTTTTTGTCATCCCATTTGGCAAATGGTAACTGTTTGATTTCTTTCACCAATTGGGGGTTATAGGCAATAATCACGCGCAACCTGTGGGCGTTTACTCTCACCAAGACCAATTCGCCTTCGATTGGCAGGGGTGTTTCATCCCGAGCGTTTTCAATTGCGGTTTTGTGTTCGATAAACTGCGATATTCGTCCACCAAAATAGACTTGCAGCGCGTGTAGGTTGGTCGCGGTATGCGGAATGAGCCACGTACGGCGCTCTTTATCCCAGCGTACATACTTAAATTTCAACACAAATTGAACATCCGCGTCAGATTTGGGCATGCGCAGCAAGAGGGTTTTGTTCAAAAGCTCAATCACAATGCTGCTCTGGGTAGGAAGGGGAGACGGCTCGGCGGCCAGCGGGGCCTGAGCGGTGGGTGTTTCTTTGAGAGAAATGATTTCAATGTCGGGAAAAAGGCTTTTCAGCAGTTCAAAAGCCTTTTTTGTGTAGGGAATATGCCACGCACTGTGGCTTTTGCTCCATTGTACATCGGGGATTTGCTTTAGTACAAGACTGATTTCGCGATTGTACGGAAAATCCACTTTGATGCGCTCTTCGTTTCGATGGAGTATTTTGCTCGCTTTGATCATCAGTAGCGTAAAGTAGTCTTAAAACGATGTATATACGAAACAAATTATGGGTGAATCACTGGTTATAACCGACAATCAAGGTTTTATAGCGTCTCTCCTGGCTTTTTATCAAGCATAATCAATTGCTCAACAATGATCTCGGTTACGTATCTTTTGCTGCCGTCTTTATCTTCATAATTACGTGTTTTAATTTTACCTTCGACATAAACCAAACTTCCTTTTTGGAGATATTTGGCTGCAAAATCTGCCAAGCTACGCCATACAACGATATTGTGCCAATCGGTTTGACTGTGGTTTTGACCATTTTTGTCTTTGAAAATTTCAGTGGTGGCCAGCGAAAACTTAGCTACGCTTACGCCGCCTTCTAAGGTCTGAAATTCAGGCACATTTCCAAGGTTTCCAATTAGAGTTACGCGGTTAAGTCCTCTCATATTGAAATAAATTAGTGACAATATGCTATTTAGAACACATTCTGTTTAAATAGTCACTCATCAAAACGGTTTCGTCGCTATTTCTTGAGAATTCTCCCAAATTTCACTAACATTAAGTTTCATTAACCTAACGCTATCCTTGAAACCGTTTATAATGCTGCTTGCGGTGGGGGTGTTCGTGCGTTGCACGGCTTCCTGCGCCCAAACCCTCACCATCAAAGGCCTCCAACAACCCGTTGAGGTCATCCGCGACCGCTGGGGAATCTCCCACATTTACGCCCAAAACGACCACGACCTGTTTATGGCGCAGGGCTACGTGGCCGCTTCCGACCGCCTGTTTCAACTCGAAATCTGGCGGCGCCAAGCCACGGGAACGGTGGCTGAACTGCTCGGAAAAAAAGAATTGAAACGCGACATTGGCAGTAGATTGTTTAAATTTAGGGGCAATCTTACGACCGAGTTGGCCCACTATCATCCGCGCAGTGCGCTCATCATCAATGCCTTTGTGGAAGGAATCAACGCCTACATCCGCGAGATGCGCCAAACGCCCGAAAAACTTCCGTTTGAGTTTAAAGTCTTAAACACCCTGCCCGACTACTGGACGCCCGAAATCGTTATCAGTCGGCACCAGGGATTGCTGAGCAACGTCAAAGACGAACTTAATAATGCTCGAATTGTGCAGTTGGTGGGTGCCGAAAAGCTGCGTGAGTTGCAGTGGTTTCACCCCACTAAAACCGATAATGAACCCGATTTGAGCTTGGACAAACTCGTCCAAGGTGAAGACCTTTTTCAACCCATTCTCGAATTATACGAAGCCTTCCGGGCGCCTTTGAAATTTGTCAAAGACGATAAAAAAGCGAGCCGAACACCCGCGTTTGATTTTGACAGTTGGTATGAAGAAGAAAAGGCCAACGTCGGCTCCAACAACTGGATTATCAGCGGCAACCGCGCCCAAAGCGGCTATCCGATGTTGGCCAATGACCCCCACCGGGCGCAATCGGTGCCGTCGTTGCGGTATTGGGTGCATTTGCATGCTCCCGGCTGGAACGTTGTGGGGGCGGGCGAACCTTCTTTGCCGGGCGTTTCGATTGGGCACAACCAAGTTGCTTCGTGGGGATTGACCATTTTTGAAACCGACAATGAAGACCTGTACGTCTACGAAACCAATCCCCAAAATCCAAATCAGTATAAATATCAAGGAAAATGGGAAAACCTCAAAATCCTGAAAGACACGGTTAACATTGCGGGGCAGCAGCCCGAAATAGTAACGCTCAAGTACACCCGCCACGGGCCGGTGGTGTTTGAAGAGGGAGGTAAAAACAAACTGTATGCCGTGCGGGCGGGGTGGCTGGAGGTGGGTTGTGCGCCCTATTTGGCGAGTTTGCGCATGAATCAGGCGCGTACATGGGAAGAGTTTCGGACCGCGTGCAGTTTTAGCCGTATACCCGGCGAAAACATGATTTATGCCGACAAAAACGGTCATATCGGCTGGCAGGCGGTGGGGATTTCGCCTATCCGTAAAAACTGGACGGGTCTTGTGCCCGTGCCTGGCGACGGGCGCTATGAGTGGGCGGGTTATTTACCCATTCAGCTGTTGCCCAACAAAAAAGACCCCGCCGAAGGCTACGTGGTCACGGCCAACAACAACATGACACCCGTTGATTTTCCCAACCGCAACGCCATTGGCTGGACGTGGGCCAACCCTGTGCGGGCGCACCGCATCGAAGAAGTACTGAACGCTGGAAAGCGCATGTCGTTGCAGGATTTCGCGACCTTGCAAACTGATTATCTGTCTGGAACGGCCCGAACGTTGGTGCCTGTTTTAATCAATGCGCTCAATGCCAATGCGGCCAAAGAAAGCAACGAAGTAGCGAAAGCCAAGGCGCTTTTGCAGGCGTGGGACCATCAATTAAAGCCCAATTCGGTAGCGGCGGCCATTTATGTACAGTGGGAGACAGAATTAAAGAAAACGGTGTATCAACTGACCGTCCCCCAAAATATTCAGACGTATTTTAAAACTTTGCCCACTAAGCGAATGGTAGATTGGGTCGTTACGCCCCGTCCTGAGTTTGGCGAAGATCCCATTAAAGCACGTAATGAACTGTTTGTGAGTAGTTTAGAAAAGGCGATTCAGGCGCTAAACGCGCGATTAGGTAATGACATGGACCAATGGCAGTACGGTCAAGCCAAAAATAAACACATCAAGCTCACGCACGCACTCAGCGAGTGGGTAGGCGAGGAGCAACGCGCCAAAATTAACCTCGGGCCTTTGCCGCGCGGTGGCTACGGCGAGGTGGTGGGCAATACCGGCAATAACCTCAATCAGGAGCATGGCGCTTCGTTTCGGATTTTGGTGGATACCGAAAACTGGGACAAAACCTTGGGAATCAACAGTCCGGGCCAATCGGCCAACCCCGACGACCCACATTATGCCGATTTGTTTGAATTATGGGCCAAAGACGGTTATTTCCCCGTTTATTTTTCCAAAGACAAAATTAAGCAAGTAGCCGACCGAACATGGACGCTGAAGCCTAACTAGAAATTTGTACATTTGCGCCTCAAAAATAACGTTGACGGGATTTTTTAATCGTCACCAGAAAGCCCGTAGGTGTTATTTTAATTTTTTATACCCTAACATTGCATCCGTTCTTTTATTGGAAATTCGGTGGCTTGGGTTTAAGCTAAATGCGTGTGATATTCCATTCAGGTATGCTGCTTGGGGTGGGCCATTGAAGGGTATCGGAACCTATTTGAATTCGTAAACAAAAAATGAAGATTCTTAACATCGTAGGCGCACGGCCTAATTTTATGAAAGTAGCGCCGCTGCATCGTGCTTTTCAGAAAAAAAGCGAGATTGAATCAAAAATTGTCCACACGGGGCAGCATTATGATGCCAAGATGTCGGACGTATTTTTTAACCAACTCGAATTGCCCAAGCCCGATTATTTTCTAGGAATTGGCGGCGGTTCACACACCCAACAAACGGCCAAAATCATGTTGGAGTTTGAAAAAGTGGTGGAAGCCGAGCAGCCAGATTTGGTGTTGGTGGTGGGCGATGTGACCTCCACCATTGCCTGCGCTTTGGTGGCGACCAAAATGCACATTCCGATTGCGCACGTAGAAGCGGGATTGCGGAGCGGCGACCGCCGAATGCCCGAAGAAATCAATCGTATTTTGACCGACAGTATTTCGGATTATCTGTTTGTGACCGAACAGGCGGGGATTGACAACCTCAAACACGAAGGTGTACCCGACGAAAAAGTATTTATGGTGGGCAATTGCATGATTGATTCTCTGGTTTATTATCGTCAAAAGGCCGGTCTTTTGGACATCATGCCTTCATTGGGCGTAGCTAAAGATGATTTTGTGCTCATGACCATGCACCGACCCGCCAATGTCGATACCGCCGAAGGGCTGACGAGTATTTTGCAGATTATCGAAAACACGACACCGTACAAAAAAGTACTGTTTCCGATTCACCCACGGACCAAAAATAACATTGAGCGATTTGGCTTAACAGCAAAATTAGATGCTATCCAAGGATTGATTTTGACCGAGCCGCAGGGTTATTTGGAGTTTTTGCATTTGATGGAAAATTCGGCTTTGGTCATTACTGACTCGGGCGGTATTCAGGAAGAAACGACCTATTTGCAGGTGCCATGCCTGACATTCCGTGATAGCACGGAGCGCCCCGTGACGGTCGACCTCGGAACCAATCAATTATTGGCCGATTTGAATCCCGTGACTGTACACGAAAAAGTAATAGAAACCCTCGAAGGTCGGGCCAAAAAAGGGGTTATTCCGCCGCTTTGGGATGGCCACGCCGCCGAGCGGATTGCGGAGGTGTTAGTGCAAAAATTCAATCAATAACGATCTTATTTAACCATAACAAACGCCTGTGGGTATTGTTGTTCGTCAAAGCCTCAAAGCTGGTGTAGGCTCCTATTTGGGCGTGTTGGTAGGAGTAATCAATCAGATGTACGTTTCTACCGAGTTTTTGTCGGTAGAGCAGTATGCTTTGTCGCGTATTCTTTTTGAGAATAGTCTTTTGTTTGCCTCCTTTGCGCATTTGGGCACTCCTTTCATTGTAGACCGATACTTTAGTTTGTTTCGAAACGATGACGAAAAACACGGTGGTATTCTGAGCTTTTTGTTGATGTTGCCTTTGGTGGGCGTTATTCTTTTTGCGCTCGTGTATTGGTTGTTTACCCCCTTGATTGTGGGGTATTTTTCCAAAAACTCCGCCTTATTGGTTGATTATCATTTCTTGGTAATTCCGCTAACCGTTTTTTGGATTTACATTACGGTCTTAGATGCCTATTGCCGAAACAACTCCCGCATTGCCGTACCGATGTTTATTCGGGAGGTATATTTGCGGGTAGCCAATGCCTTGTTGGTGGTTATTTTTGGGATAGGCTGGATTAGTTTTGACTGGATGCTCTACCTCATTATCGCCGCTTACGGATTTGCGGTGATTTTGTTGATTATTTACATTGGTATTTTAGGGAAAGGCTATTGGCGCTGGCCCAACCGGACGATTCTTACCCGACCGCTTTTTAAACAAATGCTGGGATATGGCTCATTTACTGTTTTGGGTGCGTTGGGCGTAAACGTTATTTTATTCATTGACCGAACCATGCTGGCGGGAGAGCGTGATTTGGTCAATGCGGGAATTTTCATTGTGGCTTCTTACATGGCGAGCGTCATCGAAATCCCACGAAAGGCATTGGCCCAGATTTCCATTCCGATCCTGACGCAGCATTTACGCAATGATGATTTTGTGCAATTGGAAAAAATGAACCGTAAAACGGCCTTGCATTTATTGCTCAGTGGCGGGTTGGTTTTTCTGCTGATATGGGTCAACATTGATGATATTTTTTATTTATTGCCCAAAAGTAATGTGTACGGCGAAGGAAAATACGTGGTTCTTTTTCTGCTGATAACGAAGCTGTTTGACATGGCGGCTGGACTCAATACCGAAATCATTCTGTACTCAAAATATTATCGGATGGCCACTTGGATCATCATTTTTACGGCCCTGTTGGGATTTTTTCTGAATCTTTGGCTGATTTCTTCTTATGGTTTTATCGGGGCCGCGATTGCCACCTCGTTTACAACGTTGGTCTATTCAGTATTGCGGGTGGGATATATCAAATATCGTTTTGGTATTTCACCGTATTCGGCGCAAAGTATTCAGATTTTAGCAGTGTTTGGAGTAGTATTTTTGTTTTCGTATCTGGTACCTGCGCATACCCAAACGCCCCTGATGGCCATGGCATGGATTGTGGCTCGTACGGGTGTAGTTTGTGGTCTGTTGGGTTTTTATGTGTGGAAATGGCGTATTTCGGAAGAAATTAACGGTCTAATTGACACGGTTTTGGCGCGATTTAAGTAATTTTTATTAAAAATTGATAGATAATCAGACAATGATTAAGGCATTAAAAAAACAGGTTTGGCAATGGCTGAACGCGTTGAAATTGGGAGGGAGTGTACAGTTGTATTTAGAAAGTGAGTTGAAAAATAACGGTTGGTTTAGAAGTTATCATACCAAGCGCTCGGTGGATGCCGCCGGAAACCCGCTTCCTTGGTGTACATACCCGTTTATTGCGTTTATTCAACCGCGTTTGAAAAACCATTTTGAAGTGTTTGAGTACGGCTCGGGTAACTCTACCCGCTGGTATGCCGCTCAGGTACAGTCGGTGCAGGCAGTAGAGCACGATGAAGAATGGGTAAAGGAAGTAGCGCGCCAACTTCCAGCCAATGCCGAGGTTACCTACCGAGCATTGGGCGAAAAATACGTCAGCGCCGTTCAAATATCGGGTAAAAAGTATCAAATCATCGTCGTTGATGGCCGAAAGCGCGTAGATTGTATGCGGTTTTCTGTGGATTTTTTAACCTCCGACGGTGTCTTGATTTTAGATAATTCTGAGCGGGAAAGTTATGCCGAAGTCAAGGGGTTTATGCGTGCCCTTGGATTTCGTTGGATTGATTTTTACGGAATGGCTCCTATTGTATCGCACCTTACCTGCACCACAATTTTTTACCGAGATACAAATTGTTTAGACATTTGACAGCACAGGTCATGGACACTAAACCGACTAAACGTTTTTGGTGGTTGTTTGGCGTATATGCCGTTATCTGCGTGGTTTTTGCGGTGTTTCGCCAGTACCCTCTTTATAGTGATTCATTGATTTACTTTACGTGGGCCAGCCAGGCAGCCCAAATGCATACGTGGTTTCCGTATCCACAAACCATTTATGATCCTTGGCTGGCAAGCCTGTTTCACGTCAATTTAGGAGCCTTATTCTTGCGCATCCATAACGCACCCGTA
This sequence comes from Runella rosea, assembly GCF_003325355.1. Lineage (GTDB taxonomy): Bacteria > Bacteroidota > Bacteroidia > Cytophagales > Spirosomataceae > Runella > Runella rosea. Next base: position 1,464,966 of record NZ_CP030850.1, on the reverse strand, counting down.
ACGCTGCATTTGTTGAACGTTGCCGCCAATTTGACACAATTGTATTTGGTGTATCGGCTTACCCTCAAATTTTTTGGAGAACAAAGCGCTTGGATAGCGGCGTGGATGTACGTGCTGTACCTGAACAGCTTGGGGTTGGTGGTGCTCAATTTAAGTGAATTGACGTTTACGGCCTGTACGTTGCTCTGTATTTGGTTTTATGTTCAGAAACCTGTGTTTACGTGGGGCCTTTTGTCGGGACTGATGGCGGGATTTGCTTTGGGGTGTCGTCCGTTGATTGTGGCATTACTGTTGGTGTATGGATTGGTGTGGCTGTGGACTTGGAGGTATAAAAAACAGAATAACTACACACAACTGATAGGAATTGTCTTGGGCGTATTGCTGTTTGTGGTGCCGATGGGCATGTACAGCAAGTCGCAAACGGGGCAGTTTGTGTATTCGACCACCACGGGGCCGATCAATCTGCTTATGAGTGGGTTTGACGGAGCTACGGGCGTGTACAATGATTCCATTCTCAAAAATGATTCGGTTTATCTATCCAAAAAAACATTTTATGAAAAAGGGGAATACATCCAAGCGCGTGCTGTACAATGGATTGTGAGTCATCCGACAAAATGGCTTTCCTTTTGGCCTCATAAAATTAAGACCACCTTTGTAAACGATGACATCGCCATTAGCCCGCTGTTGGGAAATCCAAATTGGCGTTTTGAACGTTTTATCAAAGATGCCCGACTGCCTCGCCAACAGCGGCAGTTTTGGCAACAATCGTTGGTCTATTGTGGTGCTTTTCTGGCAATTCATACCTTTCAATGTACGTATTACTTGCTGCTGTTAGGATTGTGGGGGTATCAATTGGTTTATTATTGGCGTCGCCGCTACACCGCCCCGCTGATTGTTTGGATCATCAATGGTTTTACTTTTTTAGGCTTTCTGATGACCTACGTTGGGTCGCAGGGAAATCTTCGTTATAAGTACCCCTATCTGGTGATTTCGCTGATCTTATTTGCACCCATTGTGGTTTATATAAAAAAACAGTCGAAAAAAGTAAAGAGCTAACTCGATGAAAAAAACATTTTTATTCTGCACGCTATCTTTTATGTTTATCGCGTATGCTGTGTCGGGGCAATCATCAGAGAGTATCAATAATTTTCTACTCATGAAAGGGAATAATGGACTGACGCCGTTTTCTCCAACGGGTGATACAAGAACCTATTTGAAATTAAGAAATGATGCGACCATTCCTTCTTCTCTAGTCTCTGTGGAGCTGTCGGCTGGTAGCGGTGGTGCTTCGGCATCAACATTTCTGTCACATCAGGCAAGGGAATATAATTTTCCACAGGCCAATGGTGCTTTTGCAGGGTTCGGACAACTATATGCACGAGACAATGGATTGATTTTACGTTCGGGCAGTTCGCAAAACCCAAATGGCATTATAAAATTTATGACAGGGAATGATCCTGCCGGTAATTTTTCATTGGAAAGAATGAGAATTGATGAAGTGGGGAATGTAGGAATAGGCGGTCAAACACCAAAATCTAAATTACAGATCAGCAACGGAGATGTGTATATCGACAACCCGAACCGAGGAATTATTTTAAAATCACCCAGCGGATTTTGTTGGCGGGTTACAATTGACGATGCGGGAAATTTTGTTCGAACACAGATTAGTTGCCCTTAATATTCGGCCTTACTTCACTTAGCATTTTAAGAACTTAAGCATAAATTTTAGGGCATTTGAAATAGTAGGTAAACAGTCTAGCTGGTTGTGAGCAACCCTCCGCACGGGGACAAACCTTTCTTTATCGGCTTAGAACGCTAACATAGGCTTTTTTGTCAATCTGATTTTTTAGGGATGTAAATGCCTGAAAAGTAGGAATGGATTTGAATTGCCAATGACCTGAAAGGGTTAAATTTTGTTCATATCTATTAAAAAAATACCGATTAATCACCATCGTAGCGCTCTGATTAGGTTGAATAACTGAGCCAAATTTAAAGAGAGTGGCAGGATTGGCATAGGATTGAGGCAAAGGGGCCAACCAAGTAGCATGTTCGTCATAATAGACAGAGAATGATGCATTGGGCTGGTCTACGTTGGAGTTGCCGAGAAAGCTAATGTTCAATTTTGTGTTATCGGAGGTTAATAAAACCATCCTGCGCATAATGCCCCTGACATGGCAAAAAGTGGTAGCAAAAGCGAATGAAGGCATAATGCTGGCCTGCTTAGAACCAGCATGAAGGTTGAGTTCAGGATTAAAAAACCAGAACTCAATCTTCATGCTGGTTTATTAAATATCATGATTATGTCCTTAAAATCAAGAAGTTTGGTTCTTTGTCGAGATTAGGAATTTAACCTAAACTATAAACAGGTTACTTTCAAAGTGGATGTGAAAAGACATTGTTTATTTCTTGAAATACATAATTTCCGAAACGGGCTCCCCTACGTAAAGTTTAAGTGACGTTCCATCGACCGAAAATTTGGTCACATTTTTTAGGTTATTAAGGAAATTAAACTCGGCTTTCATCATTTCGGGCGTGCCGGCCATTTTGGTAGTACTGACTGGCGCGACGAACTCAATGCTGGATTTAGCTTCATTAAACGTAAAATGAGTATTGTAAAAATTTACGAATGCGCGTCCGTTCACTTGCAATTTGTCAGTGGTCTCGGAAGCGGCAAATTCGATGGAGGCTTCGCCGTCGGCGGGGACCGTTTTGTCTTTCAGGTATTCCGTAAATGTCCATTTTCCAGACAATTTATTGAAATTTACCCGGGCATTGGTGACGTTTTTGGCGGCTTGCAATTCATCTTCAATCGTAACGTTCGTTTTCGCACAGCTCACGCACAGGAGCAATAGCACGGCAAAAAAGGGGATTTTAATCATGGCTAAAAGCGTTTTTTTGTTGTTTAATGACCCTGCATGATTTGTCAATGTAGGGGCAATGAAAAGACGCAACTGACCCTTTTTTGGTTGGAATTTACTTTCTGATTTTATACACCTGCCCACTGGCTGGAGCAATTTGGCCCTCCGCTGCGGGAGCAGTTTGAAACACCAAATCGTAACCAGTAAGGTTGATTTCTTCCAAAGATGCGCTCAATTGACTGTCAAAATTAGCAATGAAAAGGTAGGTGGGGGCGGTGGCTTGGGTCCATGCGACAAGTGTTTTTATGGCATCGGGCGGCAAGAGCCACTTGATTTCTAGGTCGGCGATTTGTTTCCAAATCGTTTCCGCAAAAATACGTAAGTCGTTGATTTCCTGAAACTGCTCCATGTTTTCACCCCATTCAAAGGGTCCGTGGGTTACTTTGTCGGTTTCAGCATCGTCATGGATTTGAAAAACGTACAGTTTGGTATATTCTTCGTTTTTCCCCCGCGTTAAGTGAAGGTTTCGCACTTCAAATCCAAGGCTGTAATAACTTGGCATATCCGTTAAGAATATTCCAACAAAATAGCGAATGAGGTTGCCCGTTCGGTAAAATTCATCAAAACGCGGGTCGTCTTTGTCGGCCGTGATAATCGTAAAACTAGGAGCAAAAGTGCGACTGCGGAGCAATTGGTCGTACAACGTAAAACGCTCCCGGAATTCGGGGGAGTCGATGACCGCCGCTTGCAAATCCCCGAGCGTAGCGTCGGCGTGAATGGCTTCTAAATGGTCAAACTCATCGCCGTAGCCCATTACATTGGGGGGAGCAATGAAGGTCTCGGCGTAAAACGCAAAGTGGGGTGTTCCGCGCCGCTGAATATATTTTTTAACGGCGCTTAGTGGGTCGTAAAATGCATCAGGTTGGGCAGGAACACCATCGGGGCGCATTTGTACGTGGGCCATGTCGCCGCGCATAAAATCAAAATTGAATTCCTGTTGGCATTCAAGGTATTTACGCGAGAAGTAATTCCACGCATCCATGTTTGGGCGTTCAAAATCCAGCTCCCAGTGCTGATTGTCATTTTTGGAATGATAAAAACGGTAGCGTGTTAGTGGTCCAAACACCCTTGACATACCCTCAGGATGGTCAAAATCGTATTGAAACCACTGCGTTCCGCGTTCATCAAGCACAAAAACTTCTGGATTGATATGCAGTCCTCGGTAGGGTGGCGCCATGGTCATGGGTAGGGTTTCGAAGCCGTGGGCAAGCAAATCCTTCATCAACTCAATGCGTCGGTGCAATCGTTGTTGTTGGTCAAAACCAAAAATAATTTCCTGTCGCCGTTTATCACTTAGCAAGGGAATGCTCGGGTCAAAAAGGATGGATTTGTCAAAATACAATCCACTGCCGTCGGCGGTGCCGCAGTAGTGGAGGTGCTGCCAAATCACTTCTTCTACCTGTTGCCAAACATGCTCCGAATGGTCGGTTAGTCGGCCACCATCGCGGCGAACCCACTCAAAAAGGCGGGGATGAATCAGCGCAATTTCTGAAAAACGGTCGGTGTGCGGTATCACGTCCAAGCCTACAGTTTTGCCCAGCGCGTGCAGTAAATTAACGACCGCTTTCAGTTGTTTTTCTACGGTATCCAACCACGGAATGGCTTGTTGAAGCGGCCAGCTATAAAACTCTTGGTTGATGTTCCAGCTTACTTTTCCGTACAAACTTCCCACTACACCGGGCTCCCAAATGGGTAGAAGGTGAATGGAATCATGGAACTTGGGCAGGGTAAGCGCATAGCCGACGACGTTCCAAAAACTACCAATGGTCCGCACATTGACGCCGACCATGTTGGATTTTTTGAGCCATTGGCTGTCTTTTTGTGTGGCTAATGGGGATAAAATTGTTTCGTTTGGGTTGAGTGCCCGCAGCATTGTCTCGGTGCCGAGTTTTTTTTGCAGGATGTTTAACACCTGAAAAACGTCGAATTTGACGGCGAATTCAGGCAATAAACCAGCCACAAAAGAGGCCCTGGAGCGCTCATAATCAGCAAGATGAAGATGGTAGGTGTTACGCCAATCTTTCACGTACGCGTCGCGCGTATGCGTACCAGAGGTGTCGGGAATATTCATCATAGGTTGTGTAAGGCGGCAAAATAATATTTTTATGGGAAAAAGTGCAAAAAATCCCTCATATTACTTTACTGACCATTCAATAATTCCTCCAGCGTACTCCTTAGGCAACATTACTTCCATTTTCAAAGCTTTGGCCGTTACGGGTTCAAAGTAGAGCTCATTGTATTGGTCTTTTGCTATCCCAAATGCACCTTTTGGTTGAACGGGTTTCCATTCTCCTGCGTCGTTTTGGTATAGTAACCGCCACGAAGCAGGCACGCGACACCCGCCCCACGGTCCGTCGTCAAACCAATAAACGTTGGTGGATGAAATGGTTTCGGGTTTATCAAACGTGTATTGAACCCATTGAAGCGTATCTTTCATGGGCCACCAGTGGTAGTAAATATTGTCGTGGTCGTTGGAGTTTTTGGGCTCAGCTTGGTCGTTGAGTGCGATGAGCGTTTTGGTAACGTGCGAGGCCGAAAGCTTACTTCTGGATGCGATAGTAGGAGCGGGAAGAGGGCGCGAAGCGGAGGGTTTTGTTCCAAACCAAACGGCCATTTCACCTGGCCCACGGTTAGCCCAAGCATAGTACGGAATGGCTTCAAAAGTAGCTTTGGAGACATTAATTTGATTGTCCATTGTCCGTTTGGATTGTTCAACTTCCGCTTTAATCACGGTGACACCATCCAGAAAATCGGGACGATAACTGGCCGTAAAAGCAGTTTCGGGGTTGACCACTAAGTTGAGCACCCGACCTTCTGAATGCTCGGGCCATTCGGCACAATACACAATCGGGCCGCGTTGAAGCGCAATTTTGTTTTGGTCTGCAACTACTTTCGTATTGGCGGCTACTTGCCTAACGGGCATCGGTAATGTCAGGTGGATAACGTCACCTTTTTTCCATTCCCTTTTGAGAATGGCGTAGCCATTTTCGAGTCGGTACGCGGCGGGTTTGCCGTTGACCATCAATGTAAAAGGAGTGTCATCTTTCTTGGTGAAAGAATACAAATCGCTCGGTAGTGGTTGGTTTTGCGCCCAGCCGGGTATCCGAATGGCCATCTCAAAATTTTTGTGTTTGGCGGGGTTCAAGGTGAAGTCAACGGTGCCGTTCCACGGATAGTTGGTCGTTTGGGCAATTTGAACGGCGGTTCCGCTGAGCATGATTTCGGCGGTACTGCTCATAAACAAATTGGCAAAAATGCGGTCATTTTGTTGGGCATAAACGTAGCCTGGAACAGACGGAATAAACCGACACACATTGCTTGGGCAACAGGCGCAGCCAAACCACGCACTCCGTGAATGTTGCCCCAAAGATTCGAGCGGATTGGGATAAAAAAAGCGGTCGCCGCTGAGTGACACACCCGACACCATGCCGTTGTAGAGCGTTCGCTCCAGCACATCGTAAAAACGGGCATCTCCGTGGAGTAGAAAAAGGCGGTAATTCCAGTAAATATTACCAATAGAGGCGCAGGTTTCGTTGTAGGCCGACATATTGGGCAATTCGTAAGGAGCACCAAATCCTTCATGGCCACCCGCTGCACCGATGCCACCCGTGAGGTAAAACTTGTCGTCGATGATGTCTTCCCAGATTTTATCAATGGCGTTGAGGTATGCTTTGTCGCCCGTGATGGCGGCTACGTCGGCCATGCCAGCGTACATGTAAGTGGCGCGAACGGCGTGCCCGACGGCCTCCGTTTGTTCCGTTACTTTTTTATGGTCCTGGCTGTATTCTTTGCCTTTGCCCCGCACGTCTAGAAAAAACTTGGCCAAATCAAGGTACTTCTTCTGGTTTGTGGTGCGGTAGAGTTTTACCAGCGCCATTTCGATGATTTGATGGCCAGGTGCGTGGTCTAGCTTGCCGGGGCCAAATTCTCGGCAGAGTAAATCCGCGTTTTTGATGGCAATGTTTAACAACGTTTTTTTGCCTGTGGCCTGAAAATGTGCCACAGCGGCCTCAATCAAATGCCCGCTGTTGTACAATTCATGGCTCAAATCAGACTCTTTTTCCCAGCGTTTCAAACCTGACCAAGGGTGCGTGTGTAGGGGGTCGATGGTTCGATTGGTATATAAATATCCGTCGGGTTCCTGCGCTTTACCTACGTATTCAATGAGCGTGTCAAGGCGGGCTTCCAATTGCTTGTCGGGAAATGTTTGTAACGAAAAACTCGCTCCTTCCAAAATTTTGTAAATATCGGTATCGTCAAAAGGGTATTCGGTGCAAAACTTGCCCGATTTGATTTTGGCGGCAAACAAAAAATTGTTGACGCGCCCCGTATTGTAGCACTGCTCTAAGGCAATCGGAATCGTAACATCATGGTTGCGTTTGATGCGCGGTGCCCAAAACTGATCACTGACTTTCACCGCCGTAAACGGAACAGGCTTAATTGGATAATCTCCCTTGGGTTGGCTTTTTACGGGGTTCGTGACGCTAATAACGAAACAAAAGAGGACTGCCGTTTTTATTTTTACCATGTTTATCATTAGGAATCCGACTTTATCATTCTGAAAAAAACTGTTTTTGCGGTGTTCAAAAATAATGATAATCTCGGTTTAATTCACATAAAATTGGCAAATAGGGAGGCAGTACTGCTTTTCTTTTGCGATAACGGATTTGGCTAGGGGAGCTTTACTTCCAAGGTGAGTTGATAACTGCCGGTAGCGCCTGGATAAGTAGGGTCAAAACTAGCCGTGACCGAGTTTTTGTATGATTGATTGGCATTGCGCTGACGGAGTAGCATCGGTTGATTGGTGGGCAGATAACGGGCCGTAACGGTATATTTTCCGAGAGGAATGTCCTTGGCATTTTCATCGCCCGTTTTTACCGTCAAGGTTTTGCCCGTGCTACCGTCAATGAGCGTTCCCACTGGCTTAAAGGTAAATTCCACGTTGTCGGTGTCGAAGAATTCTCCGATGGCACCGTACACGTCCAATGACCCACCGTAGTGTCCCGACATGCCAAACTCTTTTGGCTTTTCTCCCGTCAACTTCCAACGCAGGTTACGAATAGCGCCTTCGGTGCCCGCAAATGCCCCCGTGGTTTCGGGAAATAAATCAAGGACGTAGGTTTTGTTGTCAAAACGGACGGTCACTGTACCACGAACGTACCATGAGCCAGCATTGACCGATAGACTGTAATGCCCGTTGGCATCGGTTTTTCCCAAGATGTTATTGTTATAAAATTGAGAATTGTTGACTACTATATCGGCGTTGGCCAAGGGCTTACCGCTGGTGTCAACGACGCGGCCCGAAACAATCCCTTTTTTGGGGCTGTCCGAATCTGGATGCACGTGTGCGTGGGGAGGAATGCAAGATGATAGCAGCGCCAAGGCGGCGTAGAGCAATGTTTTCATGATTGGCTGTTTTTTTTGTTCAGGGCAAAATTGCCCACCCTTCCTCACACAACCAACCATGAAATTGATGAAACGGAAAAAGCGGCGGGTGAAACGGGATACCGCCGTTATTTCCGAGTTACTTTCTGTACCGATTTATTTCGTGCCTTCATTCACAGTAATCGGCAAGGTCCATGCTGGTGGCTCAATTCCCAGCAAATGTCGCACAAAGAAATCCCGCCGCTTGCGCTCACCGTACTCGCCGCCGTTGGAGTGGGCCATGTTGGGTACCATCAAAAAGTCAAAATCTTTGTTGGCTTTGATGAGCGCATTGACCAACTGCATGGTCGACGCGGGGTCAACATTGTCGTCTACTTCACCCAGAATTAGCAGCAGTTTACCTTGTAGTTTTTCGGCGTGGGTCACGTTGGAGCAGTCGGCATAATGCGGCCCGATGGGGTAACCCATCCATTGTTCGTTCCACCAGATTTTATCCATTCGGTTGTCGTGGCAACCGCAGGAAGAAACGCCCACTTTATAAAAATCAGGATAAAATAATAGTCCACCCGTGGAGCTTTGACCGCCGGCTGAGGTGCCGTAGATTCCTACACGACTGAGGTCGAGTGAGGGATATTTTTTTGCTGCTTCTTGCATCCATAACATCCGGTCAGGAAAGCCTGCGTCTTTTAGATTTTGCCAACATACATCGTGAAAAGCTTTGGAGCGGTTGGATGTACCCATACCGTCGAGTTGCACCACGATAAAACCCAATTCGGCAAGTTCAAACATCGAACGGTTGTAAGCCATAAACGATTTAGGCGTAAACGAACTGTGTGGACCCGCGTAGATATTTTCAATGACTGGGTATTTTTTTGTGGGGTCAAAATTGGTAGGGCGAACGATAATACCCCAAATGTCGGTTTTGCCGTCGCGTCCTTTGGCCGTAAATACTTCTGGGGCTTTCCAACCCGCTTTTTGCCATTCTGAAATATCGGCTTTCTCCAATTCCATAACGACTGAGCCGTCGACTGCGGAGCGTAGAACGGTCAATTGCGGCAGGTCAACACGTGAATAAGTATCAACAAAATATTTTTTGTCTGTTGAAAAATAGCCAGTATGATTGGCGTTCTCGGAAGTCAGGGCGGTCAGGCCGGTGCCGTCAAAATTGATGCGATAATACTGCACAAAGTACGGGTCCTGCTGGGGATTCATGCCGCTTGCGGCAAAGGTAATGCTCCTTTTTTCTTCGTCGACGTTGACCACATTGCGTACTACCCATTCACCTTTGGTGATTTGTTTTTTGATTTTTCCGGTCAGACCGTCGTACAGATAAAGGTGGTTCCAGCCGTCGCGCTCGGAGGCCCAGATGATTTCTTTGCCGTCGGCTGCGTCGTAACGATAGCGTTTGCCGCTGTAATCAATGAAGGTTTTGCTTTGCTCCTCAATCAGCGCCCGAACCGCGCCCGTTGCGGCATTTATTTCCAATACTCGGTACACCTGATGGCCACGTTGGTTGTACTCAAACGTAAATGCACGGCTGTCTTTGCGCCATTCCGAGCGCGACAAACCGTATTGGTGGTTAAACAAGGCATCATCAACGGGGAGTTGTTTCTGCTCATCGACCAAAAATAACTGAGGTCGGCGTACTGGCAGTGCATCACCAGGTTTGAGGTATTCGCGGCTTTCGAGTTTGGGTTGGAGTTGGTCTTCTGGCGATGAGCGCACGAAGTAAATCAAGTGTTTTTGGTTGGGCCGAACCTTAAACGAAATCAGTTTTTTGGAATCGGGCGACCACTGAACGTAGCCCGAATAATAGTCGCCTTCGGAGCCGTCGAAGCTGAGTTGGGTCTCTTTTTTGGTTTTCTCAAAACGAACGTACACGTTATAATTCTTAATATAAGCCGTTCGGGTGCTGTCGGGCGAGAAAACGGGTTTGTCATTTTGGTCGTTGGCGCCCGCGCCCCAATATCGCCGCTCTTCGGGGCGGACGGGTTCTTTTTTGCGTAATGTGTTGGAAGTGAGGCCGTAATTCCACACCAATCCCTCGGCGCTGAATTCGATTTCTTTGTCGTCTTTACTATATGTAAATGTACTAAATGGTAGTGCGTATGGGGCTATTTTTTTATTGGTTGCCTCGGAGAGTTTCTGGGCCAATTGTGCGTGGTCAAAGGCCGCTTGGCGGGTTTTGTTTGCGGGATTAACAGCCATGAATTCTTTTCCGCGAACGGTTTGCACGAGGTACCAAGCCCATTGACTGCTCGCCGACCAGTTGACCAACGCGGGGGCGTTGTAGACTTTATCCTTCAGACGGTTTTTGAGGGTCTCGGAACGTTGATAATCTTCCAAACGCCCCTGTGCTTGTGGGGATTGGGAAGGAAAGTTTAAAAGAATAAGCAGTACCAGAAAAAGCAACCGTTTGGGATGAGGGGGAGGCGTCAGAAAAAGCATGGGATGAAATGGTTAAGATACTACAAATTTAGGCGACTTTTTTGGGTAATTCTCCCCTCTTTTTGCCTAAATAAGATACTATTTTAACTTTTGTGCTACTGCCACAAAATCACCGACCTATTTTAATGTATGACTGAATGGTGCTTACTCTGGTTGATTCTCATCTGGAGATTTAATCCGATAGACTAATTGATTTAAATGCTCATTGACAATCGCGGTGGGGTTCATATTATATTTCTTTTTGAACACCTTATTAAAACTTGCAATGCTTGAATAACCCAATTGGGTGGCGATTTCCGCCACCGTCCATTTGTTCTGTAAAAGGAGTTTTTTGGCAATGTCTAGTTTAAGATTGAGGTGGTATTCATAAGGAGCCGAGCCGTAAATCTGCCGGAAGCATTTCTTGAATTTTGATAAACTCATGTTGGCTTCGCTCGCTAAAAACGTAAGTGCAGGGAGCATTCCGGTAGCAATGAAGTGACGATTTTCTACCTCCATCACTCTCTTGATGTCGCAAGGACTGAATTTGTTGTCGGATAGGTGGGATTTTATGGTGGCAATTTGGCCGATAAAATCAACGATTAGTTCGTAGCATTGTGCTTCTACCGAAAGCGCCCAATTCAAAGAACGGGAATCGCTAAAGAGGGTATCAAAGGAAACAATTCGTTCAAAAAGGGAGATTCCCTGAAAATAAACACCATTTTCGGACTGCAACATGGAGATAAATGGCGCGTTGGACGAGGTGCCTGCATCCACCCCGAGTTTTTCACAAATCCAATCCCGGTGGAATCCGATGGTGATAAAACGAGAACGTTTGCCGGCGGGCCAAATCGTATCTACGGTCATTTTTGAACTGTAAAAAAGAGTTGATTTAAGCGCCTTTATCTGGTGTTTTGTGTTGTTGTGGATGAAAGAGTACGTGTGAGGGGCTTCGGAAAGGATAAAACTTAAAATCCAATAATCGTTGGTATCAATTGATTTTTTTAACGTATTGAGCGAGGCTTCCCAACGTATTTCTCCCAAAATAACGGCGACTTTTTCGGGTTCAATAATGAGGGAATTTAATTTAAATAATAAATTATCTTTTTCATAACTAAACTCATTAGGTGATTGAGGTACTGTGCCAAATTGCTCAGCTACTTGTGCCATCCAGTTGTGGGAGGGCCTAAGTCCTAAGAGAATTTCCATAACGTTGTTGTATTAACTAAATAAAATAGGCTATCTGAAAGGTGTGTTAACAATTATAGTAGGAGTGTTTATATCCCAAATTGGTAGCAATATAAACCTATATTATGTAATAATGACTTTTGTTTTGGGATAATATTTATTTTATATAATAAACATAAGGATGTGCAAGAAAGCAATGAGATAGTTAAAATTCGATTTTAAAAAATGGAAGAATTATGTTAAATTCGCGAAAAACAAAGCCTTACTAAGGAAATAAGCACTAACTTCGCCGCCAACCTGTACTCGTTTTATATGTTGCATTATATGTTACCTATCTTTTGGGAGTCATTTTTGGTTTAGAGGTTAATCGTTTGTAAACTTCGGAATGGCATTAATTGCCCTAGGGTTATTTTCCTTATTCTTTCACCTCTAACGCTTCACCACTTGACTTTTGACGATTTTGATTTTGACGAAGAACTTTTAGATGGACTGCACTCAATGGGGTTTAATCAGCCAACTCCTATACAAGCTCAAGCAATTCCAGTCATATTAAATAATAAAGATTTAATTGCCTGCGCCCAAACGGGTACTGGCAAAACGGCGGCTTATCTTTTGCCCGTTTTAAATAAAATCATTGACGCCTCTCCTGATAACCGACATCTTAATACGCTCATCCTCGCTCCTACGCGGGAGTTGGCGATTCAGATTGACCAACAAATTGAAGGATTGGGGTACTTTACGGGCGTAAGTTCTATCGCGATTTATGGAGGAGGAGACGGGGCGGCTTGGAGTCAGCAACGCAAAGCATTGGCCGAAGGTAGTGAGGTGATAATTGCCACGCCAGGACGTTTGATTGCGTTGTTGCAAATGGGTGAAATAAACTTTGGAAACCTCCAACACCTTATTTTGGACGAAGCAGACCGCATGTTGGACATGGGTTTCTACGACGATATTATTCGGATTATTAGTTATTTACCCCAGAAAAGGCAAACATTGCTGTTTTCGGCCACGATGCCGCCGAAAATCAGAACGTTGGCCAACACAATTCTGAACAAGCCTGAGCAGATCAGCATCGCCGTGGCCAAACCTGCCGAAGGGATTTTACAACTTGCTTATTTGGTTTACGACGAGCAAAAAATAGCATTGCTCAAAAATATTCTCAAAGAAGGACAGTTTGGCAGCGTAATTATATTTGCTTCAACCAAAGAGAATGTTAAAAAATTGGATGAAGAACTGCGTCGTAATAAGCTGACTGCTAAAGCATTCCATTCTGATTTAGACCAAAAAGAACGAGAAGGAATTCTGAGGGAATTCAAAAATAAAGCCCTGCCGATTTTGATTGGAACCGATATTCTGTCGCGGGGAATTGATGTGGAGGGAATCAGTTTGGTGGTAAACTATAACGTGCCTCACGACCCCGAAGATTATATTCACCGGATTGGACGCACAGCAAGGGCCGAAACGACTGGTACCGCGATTACCTTTATCAATGATAAAGACCAACGAAAATTTGTGGCCATTGAGCGAATGATTGGGAAAGAAATCCCTAAAATGTCGTTGCCAGCGGCTTTGGGGGCGGGTCCGAGCTACCACTCGGGCGGGAGTGAAGTAAATTCGAGCCCTCCACGTAAGAAAAAACCGTTTAAACAGCGGAGCAACAAGCCTCGTTCTGCGGGCTCTCCACGCCCCAAAAGCGGAACGTAAACGCTGAAGCATATAAAGAAGTAGGGCAAGGGCTTTTCTGTTTACCAAAGAACTTAACGAATCTGTGAGTAGGAAAGAAAAGCCCGGATGCTTTTTGTAGGGTTCTACTAAATCCGATTTCTATGCGTCCTCTTGCTGTTTCTGCGTTGTCATTCTGCACAATTGCGTATTTATTTTTATCCTGTGGTGGCTCCAATCAGAAAGCCGAAACCACCTCTGTCGATACTATGAGCACGATTACAAAAACTACTTTCGGGCAACTGCCTGATGGCCAAACGGCCGACCATTTTACGCTTCGTAATTCAAAAGGTACAGAAGTTAAGATTACAAATTACGGAGGGCTAATTACGCACTGGACTGCTGCCGACAAAAACGGTGTTTTTGAAGACATGGTCTTGGGGTATGACTCCCTGAGCGGCTACTTAAAAGCCAGTCCTTTTTTTGGGGCATTGGTGGGACGTTATGGCAACCGCATCGGAAATGCAAAATTTACCCTTGACGGCAAGACCTACACATTGGCGGCCAACAATGGCCCTAATAGCCTGCACGGCGGGAAAGTCGGATTTGACAAAGTAATCTGGAAAGCCGAGATTTTGGAAGATACCAAAACGCTGAAACTGACCCATACCAGTCCCGATGGCGATGAAGGTTTCCCTGGAGCCCTATCTGCGGAAGTAACCTACCGATTGACCGAAGATAACGCCCTAGAAATTGAGTACAAGGCTACTACCGACAAACCTACCATTGTCAACCTGACCAACCATACCTATTTTAACATGACAGGTGGGAAGCGAGATGTATTGGGGCATAAGGTACAGTTGAACGCCGATAAATTTGTACCCGTTGACAAAACCCTGATTCCAACGGGAGAATTGCGTGATGTAAAAGGAACGCCTTTTGATTTTTTGAATGCTACCGAAATCGGTGCGCGCATCGACGACCCGAAGGATGAGCAAATTAAATTTGGCGGTGGCTATGACCATTGCTGGGTAATCAATAAGGGGGCTGATTCTCTTGCCCTGACCGCCACGGTGTACGAGCCTACGTCGGGTAGGGTACTGGAAGCATTTACGACTGAGCCAGGCGTACAGTTTTATACGGGCAATTTTCTGAATGGCTCAATTACGGGTAAAAACGGTGTTACCTACACCAAACGCTCTGGTTTTTGTCTCGAAACCGAGCATTTTCCTGATTCTCCCAACCAAGCATCGTTCCCAAGCGTAGTGTTGCGCCCAGGGGAAGTTTACAAGACCAAAACGGTTTATAAGTTTTCAACAAAATAAATTTTTTAAGCCGAAGAAGCCGCTAGTTGGTTTTCTTCGGCGCACTGTTTTAATATTAATTAATTGATTTCTAGCATCTTGTTGGGTGTTATGTGCTCATTTTTTTTCTTGCATTTTCGCTTCAATCTTAACATTTACCGCCAAAAGTTGCCAAATATCGGATTATTGCATTAGTTTAGCGATTGTCAATAAACCAACCCCCACCTTACTGATATGGCCATGTTAAGCCGCGTTGCTGATTCCATTTACTGGATGAATCGCTACATCGAGCGAGCCGAAAATTATGCACGCTTCATAGGAGTCAATTTTAATTTGGCATTTGATTTACCGCCCAACGTGAACGAACAATGGGAGCCTCTTTTGATCGCTACTGCCGACAATTACCTTTTTTATCAACACTACGACGAACCTACCCGTGAGAATGTCATCAATTTTATGACGTTTGATAAGCGAAATCCCAACTCGATTTACAGTTGTTTGATGTTGGCCCGGGAAAATGGTCGGACCATTCGGGAGTGTATTTCGAAAGAAATGTGGGAAAACCTGAACGAACTTTATCTCTGGATTAAGGATGTAAAGCCACAGTCAGAATGGGACCTCAACCACATGCAGAATTTTTATACGCAGGTGCGCAACGGGACCCAACTTTACTACGGCGTTGTGGATGCGACCATTACGCGTAACGAAGCTTGGCATTTTGGCAGATTGGGGCGTTTTATGGAGCGCGCCGATAAAACTTCGCGTTTTTTGGATGTCTCTTACTTTACATTATTGCCTGATTCTGACGTTACGGGCAGTACTTTGGAGCTGGTTTTGTGGACTGCTGTGCTTAAATCGGTAAGTGCCTACAATATGTACCGTCAACAGTATCAGACCCTTACCCCAACACATATCGTGGAGTTTTTGATTTTGGATAAACTTTTTCCTCGTGCAATGGCGCATTGTATTCGTCAAGCAGAGTTATCTTTGTACGAAATATCAGGAACGCCGATTACCAACCGTTTCAGCAATCAAGCTGAAAAAATGATGGGTAAACTCCGTTCAGAAATTGAATTTACGGAAGTAGAAGATATTTTCAAATTGGGCTTACACCAATACCTCGACCAGTTCCAAATCAGAGGAAATGAAGTAAGTAAAAGTATTTTTGAAACCTATTTTGATATAAAACCTGTTGAACAGTAAGGAGGTATTTTATTACTCTTTCTACATTCAGTCAATGATTTTTGGTACAAATATCCATTTGCTGCCAAAATGAGTGCATTTGAATTTACTCTTTTATTTATAAGATTATGACGTATTGTCTTGGTATTAAAGTCGCATCAGGCTTGGTGGCGATTGCCGACACCCGGCTCACTTCGGGCACGGAGGTCAGTACCAATAAAAAAATCTCCGTTCACCAGTTGGAGCACCACTCAATGTTTATCATGACATCGGGGTTGCGTTCGGTACGTGACAAAGCGGTGACGTATTTTCGGGAAGTACTGGAAGAACAGGACCATAGTTTTAATAAACTATACAAGGCCGTGAATGCTTTCGGGCAGCAGGTTCGTCGGGTGGCGAACGAAGACAAAGAGGCGCTGGATGCAGCTGGGTTGCGGTTTAATTTACATGCCATTGTTGGCGGGCAACTGGAAGACGATGGCGAGCACATGCTGTATTTGCTTTATCCTGAAGGAAACTGGGTGGAGGTGGGTGAAACCTCTCCTTTTTTTGTGATTGGAAATTCTAATTATGGTAAGCCGTTGCTTTTCAGGAGTTTGAAGTATGGCTCTTCCTTGGCGGAGGCGCTGAAAGTTGGATTTCTATCCTTTGACTCAACCCGGGTAAGTGCCAATGATGTGGATTATCCGATTGATGTGGTGATGTATGAGCGGGATAGTTTTCACGTCACGGAGCATCGTTTTCAGAAAGATGACTTGGCTCACCTGTCGCTGCAATGGAGCATGTTGCTCCAAAATTCCGTCCAGCGCTTACCCAATGACTGGATGGACCCAGTTTTTGAAAAACTACGTGAAAAAGTCTAAAGTAGCGGCAGGGGTTTTCCCTGCCGTTTTGTTTTAAGTTTATCGAGAAAGGAAGGCTCAACATTATGATTCTGAACGTCAGTCATCGGCTATTTTACACGTATTCTGAATCGGTAATTTTAGAACCGCATACGTTTTACCTTTTTCCTAAAGCGTATCCGCACCAACAAATCGTCAGTTATTCGATGACGGTTGACCCCGTACCCTCCATGTTGGTTCAAAACATCGACGCCGAAGGAAACCACCAGCATATTGCCTATTTTCGGGAGGCTACCACTTCGTTGACCGTTTCGGTCCAAATGGCAGTACGTTCGGATGACTTTAATCTGTTTGGCTTTGTCTTGTTTCCATTTGAAACTGAGCAAATTCCTTTTCAATATCCCGAGTCACTAAAAAAACTGCTTCAACCTTATCTGGTGCGGGAAGGCGTAACTACGTATGTGGAGCAATATGCGCGTCAAACGGCGGCTTCCGAACGTTGGAAGACCGTTGCTTTTCTGACGGCATTGTGTCGCGATATTTCTCAAAGTTTTATGTACGAGCGTCGGGAGGTTGGTCCTCCGATGTTGCCCGAACACACCCTTATTGGCCGTAAGGGCACTTGCCGCGATTTTGCACAGCTTTTTGTGGCGTGTTGCCGCGCTTTGGGCATTGCCGCACGTTTTGTCAGCGGTTATTTGTACGGAAATGCCCTTCAAGAGCATGATTTACACGCTTGGGCTGAGGTCTTTTTGCCCGGAGCAGGCTGGAGGGGATTTGACCCGACAGAAGGCAATGCGGTAATTAATAATCACGTACATTTAGCGGCCTCTGCCGACCCAGTGCTGATTGCCCCTGTCACGGGGGTGTTTAGAGGTCGGGCCAAGTCTACGTTGCTGGCCGAAGTGTCGGTTGGGGAAGGTATTTAAGGATTGAGCTTTTATAGGCGATTAAGAAAACACATTTTATATTTCTTGGAAGTGCTTCAAAAAGACTTTTGAAACATATTGATGAACTTGATTATGACTATGCCACGCGTTTAGAATCTGATGTGGCTTTTCCTTAAAGTATTTCATACGAATAATGAGATTTGTAATTGTACATACTATTGGTACACTGCTTCTTTGGGTAACTTTGGTTACAGATAGCTTTGCTCAGACTTTTTATGCGCAAGGAGGGCGTATAGCTGATTTTAACGGTAAAGAGCTAGCTGATACATTTTCTGTCCAAATCAAGGGGTTGCCCCCACAAATAGATATGAATTTTGGTTTGACAAAAGTTTGCTTTGACATTACACACAGTAAAGTATCTGACCTAAAAATTGAACTTATTAATCCCGCTGGGGCAAGTATTTGGCTGAGTAATCGAAACGGAGGAGATGTTGGTGCCAATTATAACGGAACTTGCTTTCGGGCCAATGGTTTCTCTGGGTATATTCAAGATGGAAAGGCTCCTTTTGAGGGAGAATATACGCCCAACGGACGTTTTGAGTTTCTTAACAATCATACCAATCCTAATGGAACTTGGAAACTTCTTATTTCAGATCTGAAGACAGGGGCAAGAGGAAGCCTGAATTTCTTTACCCTTGAGTTTTCCTCAAATCCCATGCCCGACTTAGTCAAAGGTCCATGTAGTATCGAAAACGGAGCTGGATGTAGTTGTGAAGAGGAAGGGGCATCGTGCGAACTTTTACCAGATTTTATCATTCTTCCTACATTTACGCAGACACAGTGGAAAGAATATCCCAAAGATGACCCCTACTATCCAGGTCAATTACGTTTTGCGGCTTCTATTGCCAATATTGGCGATGGTCCCCTGGAAACGGTTGGCAAAGGAGAATGGTATTGCGGAGATACCCGTGTGGATTCGGCTTCTAAATGCGCAAATGGGGCTTTCCCAAGGCAAAAGTTATACCAGCGTGTATATAAAAAAAATGGGGACAAAATTGAATGGCATGACTATGATGCTGGCACCAATTACTTTGACGACCAGCCCGGTCATAATCATTTTCACGTAGATGGATGGGTGGAGTTTAGATTGATAAAGAAGCAAAAAAAAGGGCTTTTCGTGAAAAAAGTAGTGGTTGGTAAGAGCCGAAAAGTGAGTTATTGCTTATTTGATTCAGGAATTTGTAATAACGATGGCCTGTGTCAAGTAGACTCGGTGAATTTTGGGCAAAAAAACCTGCCCAACTATGGAATGGGTAATTATGTAGACTGCAAATCTAAAAAGCAGGGAATTAGTGTTGGAGGCTATGATACATATGGAATGATGTATGAAGGGCAATACATCCAACTACCCAAAAATTTAAAAAGTGGTCAATACTTTTTAGAGATAGAAATAGACCCTTCAAGGATTTATAAAGAGAAAAAACGCAGCAATAACTTATTTACGATGCCAGTGGTCATTTCAAAACAGAGTTGATAAAATTGCTATTTGGCATGGATTCTGTTAAATAAACAATAATTCATTAGAAGAGAAGGTTTAGATAAGGATAAACCTATTGGGTATATATTTTTTTAAAATATATACTTTTTTTTGTTATTAAATTTATTGAACGTATTGGAATATAAGTCATTGATATTTAGGTTTTTATGCCCATTTGATTGGGCTTTTTTGTATTAATAGGCATATTTATTGTTAATGTTTTGTGTTTTTTGGCAGGATAGTTGGTATGTTTTTAGGGAATGTACAAAAGCCTAAAATCATGAAAATACTGTTTACTATTTTTTTATTTTTAAGTGCCTTTCTAAACCTCAACGCGCAATGTCCTGGCACTTGCACCTATACTTACAATGGTTCAGGAAGTACCAACTTTACCCTAAATGGCGGGGAGACGCTTTGTATTACGGGAAATGCACCCAGTGGATTAAACATCAATTTCAATGGGTCGGGGGTCAATACGATATGTATATCGCCGGGGGTATCATGGACGCAGGCTTTTGGCTTTAACGTTAGTGGAAACCTCGTCATCAATAATTATGGTACTTTCAACATGAACGGTAGCTATAATATTAATGGTGGTGGCACAATGGAGGTAAATAATAATGCGGGGGCTACCCTCAACACCGACTCCCAGGGTTTTGGCTCAGGGGTAATTATCCGCAACAGCAGTACAATGACTTGGACGGCAACGTCTGGCATCAACAATCAAGGTACATTCCAACTCTACAACGACACTCCGACGTCGATAATGACCGCTACCGCTACGTCTTTGTTTAAGATTGGTAATGGCAATACTTTTGAGAATTACGGCATTTTTACAGTGTCCAACTTAGAGAACGAAGAAGCCTTTCGTTTTTATAATGATGCCAGTGGCAAGATTACAATAGGCCGTTACTTTTATAATCATGGGGCTTTTTTGAATGAGGGGTTGACCGAAACAATTTGTGGCAACTTTGGCTCAGTTGCGTGTGAGTTTATTGTCGGAGATAAAGGGCCAGGGAAAGAATACATCAATAGTGGGTGTGTAAAAGTGAAGGGTAATGTGAATTTCAACGGTCCAGGTAAGTTGAACGAGGGTACGCTCATTATCGAAGATGGTAACCTGACAATCAACAAACTGGTTACCGGAACAAATGGGCGGATAGTGGTCTTAAACGGCACGAGTACTATTTCGGTCAGTGGGGGTTTCAACGGTACAAACATGAAGTTTTGTGATCAAAACACCGCTGGAAATGCTTTTGATGTAGTGAATGCCAACAATCAAGCGACAACGGTTGTCTACACCGTTGATTGTTCAATAACAGATTGTGGAAGCGCTCCCGTATGTACACAACCTACTCGCACTGTAGTAGCCACCAATCCTACGTGCACCATACCCGGCAAAATCGAATTGACGGCGACCAACGGAGATAAATACGGTATAAGTAAAGGCAATACCTATACAGGGCCAGCCTATGCGGCGGCCACGGCGGTAGGTACATTGTCAGTAATTTTAAAAAACAACATCAGTCACGCGGCTGATTCAACCTTTACAATTCGGGTTTTCAACGGGGCCAACGATTGTTTCAAAGACACTACGGTAACGGTAGCGGCGCTGCCCGTGATCAGTGTGCCTGCGGCTACGGCAGCTTGTCATGCCAACGGAACGCCAGAAGATGCTACCGATGACTACATGACGTTCAGCATTAATGTAGCCGACACGCCCATCAGTTTGCATACTTTTACCGTTACGGCTACGCAGGGCGGCAATCCTTTGGCAGTAACGCTTTCTAACGGTAGCCCTGCAACATCGCTCAACTGTGGCTTAGAGGCTGCGCTGCGTACTCCCATGGGTAGCGCTGGCAAAGGCAATGTCACGCTTACCATTACCGATAATGTAACGGGCTGTTCGACAACCCTCACCATTATTGACTCTGGCACTTGTGCAGTAGCCTGCGTAGAGGGTACTCCAAGCACCGTTAGTTACGAATATGCTACTCAAGTTGATGTAACTGATCTTGATAAATTACCAATAATAATTCCCAAGTTTGATGAGCAAGGTGGCACAAGAGTTTTGAAATCAGTTAAGTTGGAGTACGTAGTAGGCGGTAAGACTACGTTCGTTTTTGAAAATCGTGCGGCCCAATCACAAACGTTTGAAGCAACTGGAACGTCGGATGCTTTTATTGAACTAAATGGTGTGGAGAT
The DNA here is from genome assembly GCF_003325355.1 of Runella rosea. GTDB lineage: Bacteria > Bacteroidota > Bacteroidia > Cytophagales > Spirosomataceae > Runella > Runella rosea. The sequence continues at coordinate 1,443,426 of NZ_CP030850.1, read as the reverse complement.
TGCTAATTCCTCATTGACGATGCCTATTCCTGAAACGACGCTGCCAGGGGGTATTTTGGTGCCCGCGAGCGGCAATTGGTTAGGGGATGTTTTACAGGGTAGTACCCTAACTACTTTGGGTCGTATGTCGTCTTGGGTGAGTGATTATCTAACTTTATTCAAAGACCCACGGACGGACCCAAGATGGGTAACCAATGCCACGGGCAATGCCGTTAATGACGATGATATGCTCCTTGTTCCGATGGTTGAAGATACGGCAAAGGGTTCATTCACCTATACAACTGTTGGCGATTTAGCCCCATTTATCGGTACAGGAAACGTTCCTCTGAATGTCAGTACATTATCAGGTCTTTCGTTGAGCGGTGGTGGTGGCAACATCTTTGCCATCCAGCGTACAAGAGCCTACGCAAGTGCAAAAGTGACGTACACTTATGAGTGTGTTGAGTTGTGCATTAAACCCATAGCCGTAGTTAGTGTCAAAAGCCAAACAATTTGTGCGGGAGATAATGCCTCCGCATATACTGTTGCGCCAAGTACAGGCGTAGATTATAAATGGTACGGCCCATTGGCCGATACAACGAGCAATTTGGGAACGGCAATTGCGGGTCAGACTACGGCCTCTTATACCCCAACAGGTACTGCGCTCACAACCGCAGGTACTAAATACTATGCTGTTATTATCAATACCACTGGTGATTCAACATGTGCCGATACTGCTTTTGTAACGTTAACCGTCAATGCTAAACCAATTATCGCTGACGGCGCAGCCACCATTTGCGAAGGCGAAACCGTGGATTTGACTTCAAAAATCATTGACTATGCTTCTTTACTTAACCCAACGTGGACCATTGCCACCGCTGGCGGTACATCAGTCTCAACGCCCACAAATGTAAGCCCCATCACCACTACCACCTATGTATTGGTAGCCGAAAATGCTTCTGGTTGTAAAGACACGGCGAGTGTAGTAGTAACGGTCAATCCCAAACCGACCATTGCCACGGCGAGTAGTTTTCCTGCCTGCCGCTTAAACGGTACGGCTTACACTATCAAGTTTACCGCCACAGGTGGCACGGTGACGACGGTGCCAAGTTTGACCATTACGGGTGATAGCATTGCCAACATTCCATTGACCACCGCGAGTGTTAAACTTATCATCACAGGTGCGGGCGGTTGCAAAGACAGCATCACGGTCACGGCTCCCGCTTGCGACAAGCCTGTGGGTAGCATTGGCGATTTGATTTGGAAAGATGCTAACGACAACGGCTTGCAGGATTTACCAACCGAAAAAGGCGTAGTGGGCGTGAAAGTAAACTTGTACGCAGCTTCGGGAGGCACCAAAACAGGCCCCGTATTGCAAACAAAAACCACCGACAATGACGGATTATATTTGTTCAGAAATCTGTCCGCAGGCGACTACATCGTCGAAATCGACCAAACGAGTTTGCCAGATACCTGTGTTATTACAACCAAACAAAATACCCTAAGCGACGATACCAAAGATTCTGATTTTAACCCAAGTTCGGGCTTGAGCCAGGTCATTACGCTTGCTCCAGTCTTTAATCCAACGACACCTGCTGATAGCTTGGCGACCAATAATCTGACGGTTGATGCAGGTCTGGTAGTTCCTTGTATCAAATCAAACATCACCTTGACGACTGCGCCTGTTTGTTCGCCCGATGTGCAAACCTACAGCCTGACTTTCAGTGTTACCAATAAAATGGGTATGGTAAAAGTTGACAAAGGTGTGTTGACAGGAAATAACCCTTACACCGTAACGGGTATTCCGACGGGAGCTACGTTGAAAATCACCGATAGCCTGAGTGCAGTGTGTAAATTCGACACCCTGATTACGGGGCCAAACTGTAACTGTAATCCACCGTTACCAGTATTGATTACCCCAAGTTTAACCGCTTGTATTGGCGATACCTTCCCGACCATCAAAGCAACCGTCGTTGGTTTGGCCACGGTCGAGTGGTTTACTGCGGCATCTGGCGGAGCGGCAGTCTTTACAGGCCTAAACTATAAACCAGTGGGAAGCGTTACTGGCGATACCGTCTTCTACGCACAGGCCCGCAGCACTGATACTAGTTGCCCCGCCGCCATCAGCACTGGGCGGGTAGCAGTCACCATCAACGCACAAAACTGTACCGTTGAAGTAGATTTGGCGCTTAGGAAGTCCATTAATACTAAGATAGCACAGATTGGCGATACGCTGACGTATACGATTAAGGTTTTCAATCAATCCAACACAGCGGCAACGGGTGTGGAAGTGGCCGATAGCATTGCCACGACGGTACAGTTTGTAGCGGGTAGTTTTGTGGCCAGTCGCGGCAGCGCATCCATTAGTGGTAATGTGATTACGTGGACGATTGGCGGTATTGCGGCCAACGCAGGAGCCAATGGCGACACAGTTACGCTGACGTACAAAGTAAAAGCTGTTCAGGAAGGGGTTCATTTTAACACGGCAGAAATCAGCAAGACCAATGAAAAAGACATTGACTCGACCCCAGGAGATGGTAAACTGGGAGAGGATGACATCGAAAGTCAGTGTTTTACGGTGCCATTCAAGCTGTGTCCAACTGAAAAAGTGGAGGTCAATGTCCCAGTGTTTTTAACCAATGTGCAATGGTTTAAAAACGGAGGAACAGCCCCGATTGCCGCTGGCAACACCGTGTTATTGACTGAAATAGGCACGTATACTTTCACGGCTTCCAATCAAACATGTCCTGCCAATGGCTGTTGCCCGATCATCATTGAGCCGGGTGTCAATTGTTGTCCTGAGGATTTATGCATTCCGTTTACCATTCAAAAGGTCAAAAAGAAGTAAGGAGAACGTAATTGCGGGCGTAGGTATATTCGTAGAGAAATCACTGTGGGCATTTCCCGCAGTGATTTCTCATTTTCAGCCGTATATTTGTCCTTCAATTTTATGGAAGTATGCTAAAAACCATTGTAAAAATCAGTAATGTTACCAACCTGTCAGACGCCCGCTATTGCGCGGGGATGGGGGTTGAGATGCTTGGATTTTCGATTGATGAAACAAGTGATACTTATGTTGACTTAAAGCGTTTTCAAGATATTCGGTCTTGGGTATCTGGGGTTCAAATTGTAGCCGAAACGGACTCCCTTGAGGCCGAAACATTGTTAGAAAAGTTGATTCAGTACCAGCCCGATGCGATTCAGGTGAGTCATGCCGAATTGTTGCCTTGGCTTAAAAGTGAAACCAGTAAGCCCCTTATCCTCCGCATTGAAGCCGATCAGGATGCCGACACCATTGAAGAAATCATGACCAATTATACGGCCTACGCGACGTATTTTTTGCTCGAATCAAGTTCAGACACCGCTTTAGATGGTGACTGGCCGTCATTTTTGAACACACTGTCTACTCGTTTTTCCATTTTATTAGGCTTCGGAGTTACGGTTGACAACGCAGATTTTCTCCTCGATGATGTAAATATTGCAGGTATTGTCCTGCGCGGAAGCGACGAAATTCGTCCGGGTTACAAAGAATTCGGGGAATTAATGGATGTGTTGGAAGCATTGGAAGAGGAATAATTCAGGGACAGGAGTTGAAGTAATGTCCGTTTTTTACACCAATGTGTGGGGTTTCCTTTCGTCAGTTCAGGGTGTTGCTTCATGAATACAAAAAATGCTCTCTGCGGCGAAACAGAGAGCATAAGTATTAGTAAAAAAACACAGGTAAAATGCTGAATATAAACCCGTAAAGGGTTTATTAGTTCAAGTGGGTGTACAGCAACTCGCTAGGCGTTCTAACTTTTTTGAGCTTTGCCAACCAGTCGTTTGCCTCATCGCGGTAGCCTAAAGCCAAGATGGCGGTGCTTTTTAATCCTTTGTCTTTCAAGCCCAAAAGCTCATCCAATGCTGCGGCATTGAAGCCTTCCATCGGGGTGGCATCTACTTTTTGTTCAGCTGCGGCCAGCATCGCAATACTCAAGGCAATGGCTGACTGTTTGGCGGTATGTGCAAAATTTTGTTCGGGTGTTTGCGTCGTGGTCATCGTAATCAACCGCGTACGGTAGGCATCCGTCGCGCTGTCTGGCAAACCTCTTTCGGCGTTTGAAAAAGCAAAGAAATCATTGATACGTTGCTCGGTATATTTATCCCAAGCGGCAAAAACCAACAAATGTGAGGCATCGGTGATTTGGCTTTGGTCAAAGGCAATGGGCCGTATTTTTTCTTTCAATTCTAGATTTGTAATGACCAAAATCTCGTAAGGTTGTAAACCCGACGAAGAGGGCGACAGGCGTATAGCTTCCAGTATATAGTCAATTTTTTCTTGTGGAATTTTCTCTCCCGTCATTTTCTTAGTGGCGTAGCGCCACTGCAAATTTTCAAGTAAGCTCATATCTGTAAATACATTAATTGTAATTGTATATATTACAATTGCTTCCTTAAAATCGTTCATTTATTGAGTTAAATGAATTTATTTTTCGGTTAAGTGTCTGTATAATAGCGTATTAATGTGTGTTATGTTTGAGTGCATCAATGGGCTAGGACATAAAAAAACGGCCCGTGAATCCACGGGCCGCTGAATGTATTTTGATTTTGTGTTACTGTAACAAGACATCAAGCAGGGGCGTAAAGGTACTACCGAGTGGGTTGACGGTGATTCCTGGCCCTGAATTTTGCCATGAAAATACCCGGCCATCTTTCATGGTGGCCACAAAACGCACCCGAATACGGTCGTTGGCGCGCAAGTTGGCGGTCGCAAATCCCGTCTTGGTCAGTAACTCATTGACCGAGATTTGCTCTTTACCGTTGAGTGCCGTAATAGACTTTACCATCACTCCATGCGGGGCGCTTGTAGTCGCCGCTGGCGTAACGACGGTTCCTCTGACGTGGCTGACGTAAGCGTCCACTTTCTCAATTTCAACCGCGTTTTGGCTTTTGGTGGTAAAACTCATCGAGGCTGAGGCCACACCTGTCAACGGCACGGGGATGGTGTTGACATTGGCGGCGGTAACGGCCGTGGGCAGCGGGTCGGGCAATGCCACGAAATGGGCACCGTTTTTGATTTCAGGAAAAGGGCTTTTCTGCTCGCAGCCCCAAAAAGCAATGGCCAGTAATGTGCCAACAAAGGATATTTTTATGCTATTTTTCATGATTTTTTCATTATTGATTAACAAATAAGGAGTCACTCTTCAAGAGCCAACTACTTTTGCCAGAACACTTTGTCGTTTGCTACCACGCGTTGCGGGGGGGCATTGGGGTTCAGTTGCAGCTCTCCAGGAGTAGGATAGGGGTACGATTGCGGATAGCCCCGATTTACGTTGGTAAAGGGGATGCCGTCGGTGTTGGGGTCGTAAATTTTTGGAAACCCCGTCCGACGAATATCGTTGTAAGATTCAAGTGCGAAACCAAAATTTGAAATCCACTTTTCGGTCATGATTAGCTCCAACTTACCGCTGTCGGAAGCCGCGTCGTACTTAACCAACACCGCATCAACGTATTCTTTGATGGCCGCCGCCGTGATGGCAGGCGCTCCGCCCCGTGCGGCGGAGGCATTGACTTCGGCAAATGCCGCGTTGATGGCGTCGCTGAAAAGCTGTTTGGCATTGCCCGTACTCACCCCCGTTTGGGCCAGCTCGGCCCGGGTAAATAAGTGCGAGTGATACGGCAAAATACGCTGTGGACCGTCGCCGCGTGCGGAGGCTCCGCTTACCCCGGCAGCGCTTACGCCATTTCCGTCGTCAAAACGCCCGCCACAGTAGTAAAGCCCTATAATTGCGATGGATGAAGATTGGTCAAATCCTTGGTTCGGTCCTTGCGACGAAAAATAAATGGAGACAAAGTTGCCGTTTCGATATTCTACCGCGTTTTGGGCGTTGGGACGCGCCGCCGAAAGTTGATTGAAATAATAATACGGAATCCGGGGGTCTTGGATACCCGTCAAAATGGGATTCAATGTACTTGTTCCGAGCAGGATTTCGTGAAAATACGGACTGATGTAATTGTCACGCCCCGTGGTGGTGATGTTGTAATCTTCCCTGAACGCAGGGTGACGGTTATCGGGGGCGCTTGAGGTGCCGTAGTTTAGCGAAAAGTTTCCCCCTGCCTTCATTAAATCATCTTCAGCAATCAGCGCATTCACAGGCGCACTTACATTTTGTACCAACCGAATTTGGTTGTACAGTTTTAGTTTTAAGGATTTGGCAAACTGCCGCCAACGCACCAAATTGCCCGCATAAATTAAATCATCGGTACGGGGGCTGAGCGCCGACGTTTTGGCGAGGTTGGCAATTCCTTCGTCAATCAGGGTAAAGAGCTGCGGATAAATATCCTGCCCTTTATCAAACTTCGGGAATTGAATTTTGGCCGCAGTACTGGCTTCCGTAAACGGTACATCCCCCCATACATCGACCATGTAACTAAACGCCAGTGCTTTCATAATTTGGGCCACGCCAGCGTAGGTAAACTGTTGGCTAGCAGTGGCTTGGTCAGATAGTACATTCAGGTTTTGGATGGCACGGTAGAGATTGGCCCAGGCCTGTGTTCCTGCAAAATCCTGCCCTGTAATGGCATATTGGTCATTGGTGCTACGTTGGGTGACCTGATGTACAAAAACCCCCGCAGGGTTGGACAATCCTGGAGACCCTGACCCAATTGAGTTGACAATGTCCAATTGCGCATTGGTCAGCAACTGGGCTGTTGAGACTGCCGAAGGGTTATTGGGGTCCGTATTGATGTCGAGATTACAGGCGTTCAGCAGCAGCATGGCCAACGTCAGCACGCCATATTTTATATAATGATTTATTCGGTTCATTGTGTTTCAGAATTAAGTGATGTAGTCATTTACCGTTGTCCGTTTTACGGAATTTTGGATTTACGATTGTATTTTTCGTTCTCCATATTTCCGTTTTCCGTTTAGAATGTAACGCTCAAATTGACCCCGAAACGACGCACGGACGGAGCTGAGAAAAAGTCAATTCCTTGGGTATTGGTGTTGCCAAACGTGTTGACTTCAGGGTCGAAGTTGGCGTGTTTGGGGAAGTGGGGCGCAAAATACCACAGGTTGCGTCCGCTTAGTGTGAGGCTCACCGCGCCAAATGGCGTTTTTGACAACAACGTTTTTGGTAGAGAATATCCTAAGGTGATTTCGCGTAAGCGGACCACAGATGCATCCCACACCGAGAATTCATTGGGGCCGTTGATAGCCAATGCTCCGCCCGCTGCCTGAAACCACAGGTTGTTTTCCATTACCTGAATGTTGTTGGGGATGGGTTGTCCGTCGCCGCCAAGCAGTGGTTTGAGGGTGTTGGCATCTCCCAATACGCCAGCTACTACTTTAGGAACTTCACGGTCTTCGGTGTCCTGCGTTACCCCACGACCCAGCAAAAACTGGTTTGTCCATGAATACAGGTCGCCGCCGTGGCGATAATCAACCACGCCGCTGAGGGTAAAGCCTTTGTATTTCAACGTGTTGGTTACCGCCAAAATAAATTTGGGATTGGGGTTGGCGATGATTTTCTGTTGGATGTCAGGAATGGTCAGACCCGTATTGGGATTGATGAGGGCGTTGCCCTTTTCGTCGCGGGCCACGGCCGTTCCACGCAATACCCCAAACCACTCGCCGGGGCGAACCACGGGAATCGGGTTGTTGGTAAAAATATTACGCAATGTCACTTCTTCGACGCCGTCGGCCAGTGATTCTACGATGTTTTTATTTTGGGTGTACGCGGCAAAAATATCCCATTTAAAACTATTTGCGAGTTGAATCGGCACCAAGGTAATCCCCGCTTCGATGCCTGAGTTACGAATCGAACCGAAGTTGGTTACAAAAGAAGTGTAACCCGATGACTGCGGCAACGAACGACGGGCGATAATATCGGTACTGAGGCGATTGTAGTACGTAAAATCAATCACTGCTCTACCGCCGAAAAACTCAAGGTTGGTTCCGAGTTCAATCTCTTTCGTAAATTCAGGTTTTAGGTTGGGGTCGAATGCCGAAGAAGCCACCGATGCGCCCGGCTGACCGTTGAAGGGATAATCATTATAGCGGGTGGAACCCGTCTGTCCCGAGCTTTCTCCGAAATTGATTCTGAAGGTATTGAGCGTTTGGTAAGGGTCGGCATCGCGACCTACTTTGGCGTAACCCAACCGCAGTTTTGCGTTTGTCAGGGCTTTGGATTTGATATTGAACGCCTCGGTCAAAATGAATGAAGCACTGCCAGAATAGTAAAAATAACTGCGATTAGATGCTGGCAGGGTAGACGACCAGTCATTACGGCCCGTGAGGTTTAAGAATAAGTAATTTTTGTACCCCAAGGTCATGTCAGTAAAGGCCGCGTACATCCGGCGCTTGTTGATGCCAGTATTGCCAGTGTTGGGCGTTACGGTACTGACGTTGGTAATCAAATCGATGCCTCGGGTTACTATGCCTAGCCCGTTTACGCTCGTTTGGTCGCTGCCGCGTTGGTTGTAGTTGGCGCCTACAATGGCCCGCAGATTAATGTCCGAGGTTAAGTTTTGCGTGAGATTAAACAGCACGTTGTGGTCTTGTTCTTGAAATTCAATGGCGTCAAACTGCATACTTCCAACCCCCTGAGCGCCCGAAAGCGAACCCGCCGAAATACGCTGAAAACGGTTGTCGTTGTAGCTGTTGAAACCTCCTTTGTAAGTTACGTTCAACCAATTGGTAATGTCATACAAAATGCTGCCATTCAGGGCAATGCGGTTTACTTTGCTCGTAAAAATGCTGTTGTTAACGGACCAATACGGGTTGTCGGCCTGTCCAAACGGGAAGAAAAAGACACCATTGCCAAACGGGTCTTCGTAGGGCAGTTGGTCGAGTGGCCAGTTACGAGGTTGCTGAAACATCCGCGCCAGTGGAGAGGTACCATCGCCCCCAAAGAGAGGGCTGTTTTGAATGGTATTTGTATAAGCTAAGTTGGCCCCGACGATAAAGCCGTTGTCGAGGGTAGTATTTCCGCCCACGCTGATGTTGGTCCGTTCAAAACCTGAGCCTGGGAAAAAACTCTGCTGGTCGGTACGCGAAATCACTGACGTAACGCTGGCTTTGGGGCCGCCCCCCGTGATGCTGACCGAATTTTCGTAGACACTCCCCGTGCGGAAGAAATTCTTCACGTTGTCGGGATATGCTTGGTACGCCACGTTTCCGCCAGGGCGCAGGCCATATTGCGCGGCCAGTGCGGGGTAGTTGGTTGCGTAGGTGTTGTATCCCACCCAAATCGGAATGGAGTCGACGGGGGCGGTAGAATTGGCCCAACCACCTGCCGCGTTGTAGGTGCGGCCTAGGCCGAATGCGGGGCCCCAAGTTCCGTTGGCGTTGGCGTAGACTTGCTGCGAACCAGAACCATATTTGTTCTGGAAATCAGGATAACTCGCGATTTTCTCGGCGGAGTATGACGTATTGTATGTAATTTCCAATCCTTTCTTTGACAGCTTGTTGGTGCCCGATTTGGTCGTAATCACAATTACCCCGTTGGCGGCGCGGGTTCCGTACAGGGCGGCGGCGGCGGCCCCTTTCAAGACCGTCATGGAGGCGATGTTGTTGGGGTCAAGGTCGGCGATGCGGCTAGAGAAGGCGGCTCCGTTGTCACGGAAACTGCCACTTTCGTTTAGGTCGTTGTTGTACGGAATACCATCTACCACAAAAAGCGGTTGGTTGCTACCAAAAAAAGAGTTGGCTCCCCGAATGGTAATCCGCGACGAACTCCCCGCTGCCCCTCCGGAGCCATTGATGTTAACCCCGGGAATCTTGCCCTGCATGGCTTTCAATACATCGGGTTCTGATTTCTGCACCAACTTATCGGCCGAGAGGCGCTCCACTGAATAGCCCAGAGATTTGTTGCTGCGCTCAATCCCGACGGCCGTTACTACCACTTCGGTCAATTGCTTGACGTCGTCGCTGAGAATAACGTTAATGGTGGTTTGGGCACCGACGGCCACTTCTTTGGAGGAATAACCGATAAAGCTGAACACTAGCGTGGCGTTGTTGGGAACCTGAATTTGGAAGGTCCCGTCGGAGTTGGTGGTGCTGCCCGTGGCAGAGCCTTTGATGACGACGTTAACGCCCGGTAGCGGGGTTGCATCGGAGGCGGCGGTCACTTTGCCCGAAACGGTGCGATTTTGGGCATGACCGTGGATGACACTCAGGAAAACCCCAAGCATCAGGAACAATAAACTTTTTTTCATAAATGAATTGAAAATTTGGTTTTTTAATCTGTTGTCAGCAATCTTTTATGATTGCTGACAACAAAGTTCTCCAATTCAATTTTGTTAAAAATCACCCATTTATAGGGGTTTATTAGCGACGATATTACCCAAATATGAAGTTGGATTTTGGCCCAAAAGGGCGAATTTTTTGTGCATTGAGCAGAATTGTATAGTTGGGGAAGGGTGCTTGTTGACCAAAAAATGAAATATTCTACCGTCATATCCCTCATTTACGGTTACCCCTATAGTTAGGGAGGGAAAAAAACATAAAGAAAGCCTAACAGATGAAATGCAGATACATTAAGCTCCGAAAACTACTTTTGTCTAGAAAATAACGGGCTAAAAATGGCGCAATTAGGGTGATTTGCTGCATGTTTTTTTTCTGGAGCTTTGTCCCATCAATCAACAATGACTTTCTAAATGCAAATGCACATTTAATAGTACGAAGTAAACATTTGCAGGTATTAATAGATAAAAATTCTCATACGATTTAGTTTAGGTTAAGAATTATAGCCGCAGGACCTTGTCTTGCGGCTATTTACTTTTTAAATAGGCCGACAGTTTCTTCGTTGTTTGGGGATGGAGAAAGTGCTGGCTTTTTTCTTCCCAATTTTTGCCGATATGCCCTCGTATTGCTTTCTCTGTATCTTTTGAAGAAAAAATGTAAAAAAAATGATAAAAAATTTTTTGTTTAAACGTTTAAACTTACATTTGTATTAAATCCTTCAATTTTTACATAGTAAAATCCAACAAATCCCCTCATGGAAGGGTGTAGATTCATAATTGACCATTTATTAGCCTGATAGTTGCCTAAGTGACGGGACATAAATTCGAGTATTTTAGTTTTAAAACGGAGAAGTGAGTACTGAAGTGGTGAGAAATAACCTTTAGTGACGAATATTTTTTTATATCCAATTGCTTAAACGTTTAAACAAAAAATAGTAGATTAGTTACTTCAAACCATTATTTTAAAAAGATGCCTATGCACTACTAAAAAGGTTTTTGGAGCTAAAAGCGGCTGTCTGCCGCCGATTCCTTCCCGTAAAATGTGATTTTGTTGCCATTGCCACCCATTATCCTGTACGATAGTGACACTACTTTGTTGCGTATATTAATTAGCGTTAGGTGATTTGTTTGCGCAATAAAGGTTTTAAACAGTAACGTGATTTGAAATAAGCAGGCTCACACCTTCGGTGAGCGCAGGATTTTTATTGCCTAAAATTCAAATGTATGTCTATCCTTTTACACCACGGACCTAAAGGGTCCTCCTAAACCCCTATGTACTGATGAAAATAAATTTAACATCCATTCTTCTCTTTTTATGTCTGTATCAAAGCATTGCTTTTGCGCAGAGTATAAAAATTACGGGTAAGGTGACTGACCAAGCCAACGAAGGAATTCCTGGCGTAAATATTCTGGTCGATGGCACCAACAAAGGCACAACCACCGACGCAACTGGCAAGTACACACTTGAGGCCCCAGCCGATGGCCAATTGGTGTTTTCTTACATTGGCTATGTGAGTCAAACCATCAAAGTAAACGCTCGCTCCATCATAGATTTAAAAATGGCCCAGGAAGAAAAAAACCTTAATGAGGTGGTGGTCACGGCCTTAGGGATAAAAAAAGAAGCTAAGACGCTAGGCTATGCCACGGCTACGGTCAATGCCGAAGAGATTTCAACCAACCGCTCGCCCAACGTGGTTAGTGGTCTTCAAGGAAAAATGGCGGGGGTAAATATCTCTACGCTTTCGTCGGGCCCAGGGGGAACGGCCAAAATCCGTATCCGGGGACAATCTTCGTTCAGTGGTCAAAACAACCCGCTTATCGTGGTCAACGGGGTGCCGATTGATAACCAAAACTACTCACTCGGCGGCGATTACGGGACGCGGGCGGCCAATAGTTCAGACGGCGGCGATGGTCTTTCTAGCATCAATCCCGACGACATTGAGACCATGACGGTGTTGAAAGGCGCAACTGCTGCGGCATTGTACGGTTCGCGGGCGAAAGACGGCGTGGTTATGATTACCACCAAAAGCAAAGGCACTGGCAAAGGTTTTGGGGTGGAATACAACGTAAATTATACCACCGATACGCCGCTGGATTTTACCGATTTTCAGTACGAATACGGTCAGGGAGAAGGTGGAAAGCGACCAACTACGCCAAATCCGACGTCGGGTGTGTGGAGTTTTGGGGAGAAATTTCAACCAGGAATGACCCAGATTTTGTTTGACAATAAAACCTACCCCTACGAGCCAGTTTACAACCGCGTAAAACAGTTTTTTAACGTGGGAACTAACCTGACAAACACCGTAACGGTCTCAAACAGTGGACAAAACGGTGGGTTTAGCTTGTCGTTGGCCAATACCGACAACAAGGGCATCATGGCAAATAATACCTTTAACCGTAAGATTATCAACCTTGGATTTACCCAAAACATCACCAAAAAACTGACAGCTTCGGGCAACATTAATTATTCAAAAGAAAACAATATCAATCCGCCCCAGATCAACACGCAGGATTTTTCGGTTTCAACGGTGATTTTTACCTTAGCCAATTCCATGCCTTTTGATGCACTCCGCGACAATCAGACCCTGCCCAACGGCGATGAGTTTGTGTTTTCACGGTTTTTGGTGCGCAATAACCCGTATTACTCACTGAGCAAACACTTCGAAAACGTAGTTCGTAACCGTATTTTTGGCAATATTTCGCTCAAATATCAGGTAGCGGATTGGCTTTATGTGCAGGGAAGATTGGCAGAAGATTTTTACGTACGTAATCAGGATTACAACATTCCAAACGGCTACGCGCCCATTCCAAAAGCGCCTGTAGGCTACGTAAATGGCTCTTTTACGCAGGATGTCAGACAAAATACGGAAAGAAACCTTGACTTGATTTTGGGAGGGAACAAGAATTTTGGGAAAATCGGGGTGGATTTTACGCTCGGAGGAAACCAACGCTACGCCCGCATGGACTACAACAGTGTGACGGTTCAGGATTTTATCCAGCCAAATCTCTATACCGTCATGAATGGTCGGATAAAAAACCCGCTTTACAGCCTGTCGGAGAAGAAGATTAATTCGCTTTTTGGGGCTGCGACCATTTCCTACAACGACTATTTATTTCTGAACGTAACGGCTCGCAATGACTGGTTTTCGACCTTAGCACCTTCAAATCGCAGTATTTTGTACCCTTCTGCCACGGGGAGTTTTATTTTTTCACAGGCATTTCCTAACCTACCGGCGTGGATATCGTTTGGCAAGTTGCGGGCTGCCTACGCCCAAGTGGGTTCTGACAACGTAAACCCTTACTCCAACGCACTGTTTTATGCCGTTGACAACAACTCCTTTCCCAATCCTTCAGGGCAGTTGGTGCCCGTGGGTGGTGTAAATGCTACCGTGGTGCCCAACAAAAACCTACGCCCGCTACGGATAAAAGAGGCCGAAGCGGGTCTGGAATTGAAGCTGTTTAATAACTCCGTAGGCCTTGATTTTACGTATTATCATAAAATTACCGAAGACCAAATTCTCGCCGCGCAAGTGTCTGATGCGTCTTCCTACACCAGTAAACTCATCAACGTGGGTCGAAGCATGAACCGGGGGCTTGAGATTTTGTTTACAATTTCACCCGTTAAAACGAAGTCTTTCCGTTGGGATTTGAGCGCCAACGTGTCTTACAATACCTCTAAAGTATTGCAATTAGGCTTGTCTGAAAAAGACACCGTCATTACAGTGAGCAGCGGCGGCGGGCGTAATTTAAACCAAGTGGTGGGTAAGCCCATTGGTCAAATTTATACGTTCTTTTACCTACGCGACGCACAAGGACGACAGGTGTTTGACAGGAATAGCGGTTTGCCTCTGCGCAACAACACCTTGGTCAATGTCGGGAGTGCGTTGCCAAAATATTTTGGGGGAATTACCAATACCTTCAATTACAAAAATATCATTTTGTCGACGTTGATTGATTTCAAATTGGGGCACAAAATGATTGCGGGGCGCAACATCAACTACCTGCGTCATGGCTTGTCTAAGCGTACTTTGCCGGGCCGCGCCGAAGGTTTTGTGATTGGCAACGGGGTGAATCCAAACGGCGAAATAAACCAAACAAAGTCGGCGGTTCAGCCTTTTTATGAATCAGTCAACCCGCTGGGAATCAACGAAGATTTTGTGTCTAATGCAGGGTTTTGGAAACTGCGTCAGATTACGTTGGGCTATGATTTTGGCAAACTTTTGCCTGCGAAATTCTTTGTAAAAGGAGCCCGCCTCAGCGCCGTTGCCAACAACGTGTTGGTCATCAAAAAATGGACCGAAAACATGGATCCAGAAGAAGCGCTGGTATCGTCCGACAATGGCGTAGGCCTTGATTTTTGGCCCGGTCTGCCGCCTACCCGCAGTGTTGGTTTCAACTTGAATTTGAAGTTTTAACAGTAAACATCCGACAAAATTATGAGAACGAATCATCTAAAATATATCCTGGGATTGCTCCTCACAGTGAGCGTAATGACCAGTTGTGACCAAACTTTTGACGAGGTAAATACCAACAAAGTTGATCCTACCTCATTGGCCCCTTCGTTGATACTCAATAAGGCCATCATCAGTACGACCTACCTCGACGGGTTTTCTACTTTGGGGATGTTGTGCTATAATTTCGGCATTGTCCAGCAAATCATTACACCCTACGGAAGCTCCCTTTCGGGCGGCAATTACAATCAGGTAAACAACGGGAATACTTCCCAAGTATGGATCAATTCTTACCGCAATGTGGTCAAGCAAATCGTGGCCGTGGTAGACCAGACCAAAAGCGACCCGCTGCAATCAAATACCTACCATTGTGCCCGCATTTGGAAAGCCTATACTTTTATGATTTTGACCGATACCTACGGTGATATTCCTTATTTTGAGGCGGGTCAAGGTTACATTACGGAGGTAATCAGCCCCAAATATGACGCCCAACAGGCCATTTATAAGGATATTTTAAAGGAACTCGACGAGGCATCTTCGGCCCTGACCACGACGCAGGCGGCCGTGACAACGGATATTTTGTACGGCGGCAACGTAGCTAAATGGAAAAAATTGGGGTACTCAATGATGCTGAGAGCCGCCATGCGTTTGACAAAAGTAGACCCTGCCACGGCTAAAACCTACGTGACAAAAGCAGTAGCAGGTGGCGTATTGCAGTCCAACGATGACAATTCGGTCATTCGTCACACGGCTATTTTCAACAATTACATTGCCAATCATTTGGCCGCTCGGGAAAAAACCAATTTTTATCTTGCGGCTCCTTTTGTGAATTTTTTAAAGGAGAACAATGACCCCCGTCTGGCGTCCATTGCGGTTCGGTACGTGGGAGCCAAAGGCGGCCCTGAGCAGGTAGCAGCTCGCGCCTCGACCGACCCCAAAGTCCAAATCGGAATGCCGATGGGATACAACGACGTGACCATCACGGGCGTATTGCAGCAAAATGGCGTGGCGAGCATTTGGGATTTCTCGCAGGTCAACCTCAATACCGTGCTTAAATTGGATGCCCCCGAATTTCACATCACCTATTCGCAAGTGCAGCTTTTATTGGCCGAAGCCGCCGTTCGCGGGTGGGTTTCGGGCGCCGCCGCCGACTATTACAGTAAGGGCATCAGAGCGAATTTGGAGCAAATGGCGCTGTACGATGCTTCGGCAGCCATCAAAGAAGATGCTATTCAGACCTACTTAAAGGCCAACCCGCTAGACCCCGCCAAAGCCCTTGAGCAAATCAATACCCAATATTGGGTAGCGGCCTTTTTGGACGGAAATGAAGCCTTTGCCAATTTTCGCCGCAGCGATTTTCCCGCGCTCAAGAAAAATCCGTATCCCGGTTCCGAAATCAAAGGAGATTTTATCCGCCGAATGCCGTATCCCGACAGCGAAATTGTGGTCAACTCGGGTAATATGAACGAGGCCATTACCCGTCAAGGAGCCAACGACATGGACACGCGTGTATGGTGGGATAAAAAGTAAAATTCTGATTTTGAGGCCTTTTATTTTCCTAAACTCTTATTAAACCGGTTATGAATAAAACAGACGTAAACCGTCGGGAAACCATGAAAATGCTGGGCCTTGGTGGCTCTGCTGGACTCCTTGGACTTTTCGGCGGCGTATCCAACGCCCAAGCACGTGAAGAAAAAGGCACGCCATCGTACGCCAAAGCGATGAAGCCCATCAAAATCACCAATGTCAAGGCCATCGCAACGGCTCCGCAGGGTTCAAATTTGATTGTGGTCAAAGTAGAAACCTCTGAACCGGGATTGTACGGTTTGGGTTGTGCTACCTTTACCCAACGCGCAGCCACCGTGATTGTGGCCATCAACACCTACCTCAATGAGTTTTGTGTGGGAAAAGATGTGGACAATATCGAAGACATGTGGCAGGCAGCGTACGTGAGTTCTTACTGGCGCAACGGACCCGTGTTGAACAACGCCCTCAGCGGTTTGGACCAAGCGCTTTGGGACATCAAAGGTAAACGGGCGGGAATGCCGCTCTACCAATTGCTCGGTGGAAAATCACGTTTTGCGATTCCGTGCTATACGCACGCCAACGGCAATACCCCCGAGGCAACGATTGAGAGCGTAAAAAGCATCATGGAGCGCGGATTTAAGTACATCCGAATCCAGCAGGGCGGCTACGGTGCTGTAGGCAGTACCGAACAAAAACCCGATTTTAAAGCAGCAGGTTTTGGCGGAGAAACCGACAATTACATGAATGAACGGACGTATCTGAAATCCATTCCGAAATTGTTTGAAGCCGTCCGGAAAGGTTGCGGCGATGAGATAGAATTGCTGCACGACATCCATGAGCGGGTTCAGCCGATGGATGCTATCAACATGATAAAAAAATTGGAAGATTACCGTCCGTTTTTTATTGAAGATCCTTTTTCCCCCGAGAATATGAAGTGGTTTAAGCAACTGAGGGCCAGTACTTCGGTGCCGATTGCAATGGGAGAGTTGTTCAATAACATCAATGAATTTGTGGAGCCGATGGTCAACCAATGGTTTGATTACATTCGTATACACGTCTCCCAAATCGGGGGAATTACGCCCGCCATGAAAGTGGCTAGGCTGGGCGAATGGTTTAATATCAAAACGGCTTGGCACGGTCCCGGAGACGTGTCGCCCGTGGGACACTCCGCACACGCGCACATTGATTTGGCGGTTTGGAATTTTGGAATTCAGGAGGCCGTCTCATTCAACGAAAAAACACTTTCGGTCTTTTCGGGTTGCCCAACCATGAAAGACGGGTACATGTCGGTCAACGAAGTACCGGGTATCGGGGTGGATATCAACGAAAAAGAAGCCGCCAAATATCCCATTACGACCAAGTCCAACTGGCAGGTCCGGAAGTTTGACGGAACGATTATCCGCCCTTAGGCCGCGCAGACGGAGGTTTTATGGTAGCATAAAATCTCCGCCTGAAATTTTGTTCTAACTTGCAGGCTAAACTTTTATACCCGGTTTCTCAATGAAAACAAAAAAGGTTTCCCTGAAAGATATAGCACAAAAGGCAGGGGTGTCTATTGCGTTGGTTTCTTACGTCATGAATGGTAAAGAGAAGGAGAGTAGGGTAGGAGAAGAAATTGCCAAAAAGATCAAAGAGATTGCCAAAGAGCTAAACTACCAGCCCAACCACCTCGCCAAGAGTTTGCGGAGTGGAAAAACGCACACAATTGGGCTGATTATTGCCGATATTTCCAACCCTTTCTTTGCCAACATTGCCCGGGTGGTGGAGGACGAAGCAAAACGGAATGGGTATACCGTCATTATCGGAAGTTGTGACGAAAACGCCGATAAATCGTGGGACTTGCTCAACGTATTGATTAATCGACAAGTCGACGGTTTTATCATTGTCTCGTCCGAAAACTCTGAGAATCAGGTTTATTATTTGAAGGAAAGAAACATTCCGTTTGTGCTGTTGGACCGACATTTTCCAGATATTCAGACGGATTTTGTGGCCACCAACAACTACAAAGCTTCCTACGATGCGGGGGTTCATTTGGTAAAAAGAGGCTATCAACGGATTGGGCTCGTCGCGTATAAGTCGGATATGTTTCATATGGCAGAACGGATACGGGGCTATAAACAGGCCCTGAAAGACAGTCAAATTCGATTTGAAGTAGGCTGGTTGAAAGAAGTTCGATTTGAAAATATTGAGAAAGAAGTCAGGGAGGCTATTGATGAAATTACGTCGCCCGACCAAAAGGTGGATGCGCTGATTTTTGCCACGTATGGCTTGGCTATCAATGGATTAAAATACCTCAATGAGTTGCGCCTCAAAGTGCCGTACGATTTAGGAATTGTGAGTTTTGGTCAGGCGGAAGTCTTTGACCTGTATTATTGCCCGATTACGTACCTGCGCCAGCCCTTAGAATTATTGGGGAAAACGGCGGTTCAGTACCTGATTGGCAAGCTGAAAAACCCCGACGAAGGAATGAAACAAATATTGATGGAAGCCAAGCTGATTGCCCGGGAATCTTCAATGGCGAAGTCGGAATGGATTTCTGAAGCTAGGGTCGCTGGTCTGTAACACTATTTTGTTTTAACGTTTAACCTCGGCGAAAAACCGCCCTTAACCTTAAAAAATGCAACGACGAAACTTCCTAAAAACAGCGGTTTTGGGCTCAACCGCGCTGGCGGTTGGGTTGCCCTTGTACAAAGCAGAGGCCGCTTCCAAACTAAAAATCACCAAGATTCGCTACTACGCAGCGCCCGGCTACAACAAACCCCTTTTTAATCAAGCCCGGGGCATTGTTGAAATAGAAACCGACGGCGGCATCATCGGCATTGGCGAAGGCGGCTCAAAAGACATGATTGAGCAATGCGCTCAGATGCTGATTGGCGAAGACCCGTTCCGTATTGAGCACCTCTGGCAGTACATTTATCGTGGCATGTTTTATCCGCCGGGCCGCGAAAAACTCCACGGACTGGGCGCGTTGGAAATGGCCCTTTGGGATATTAAAGGCAAGGCTCTGAACGTGCCCGTTTATGAACTACTGGGCGGCGCTACCCGCGATTTCGTCGAATGTTATGCAACAGGGTTTCGGGCCTCCAAAGCCACAACGGAAGAAGGCAGAGCGCAGGACTGTATCGCGGCGGGGCTGCGGGCGTATCGGATTGGCCCCACGGGCGGAAACGGTACTGAGCCTTTTGATTTTTACGATAACGTCAAGAAAACCATTGACATCTGCAAACGAATAGACGCGGCCGTGGGTGGGGGCGGTAAGTGGGCCATTGACCTGCATACCCGTTTTGACATGACCGACGGTTTGAAGATTTGTACGGCCTTGGAAAACCTCGAACCGTATTTCGTAGAAGACATCGTGCGCTCCGAAAATCCAGGGGTGTATAAAACCGTACGCGCTATGACCAAAGTGCCGATTGCGGTGGGAGAACAATTCGGCGACCGTTGGGATACCAATGAACTGATTGAAAATCGGCAGATTGACTATACCCGCTTTACCCTACCCAACACAGGTGGTATCAGTGAATTTAAGAAGATAGCGTCGATGTGCGAAACCCACTATGTGGGCATGATTCCGCATTTTACGGGCCCGTTGGCCACGGCCACACTCGTTCATGTGCTGGGATCGAGTAGTCCAGCGCGTTGTCTGATGGAACTCGGTGGCGGCGAACCAGAGCGCCCGCCGTATTTCAACGAAGATTTTGTCAACTTCAAAAATGGTAAACTGTACCTCAACGACAGCCCAGGTTTGGGTGTGAAGTTTGACCCGAAAAAAGCCACGTTTGTGATGGAAGTAAAAGAAAAAACCAAGTTCCCGCATCCCATTTTGAAAGCGCCTGACGGCTCAATTCATAACTGGTAAAATGAAATGAGAATTCACACTGTTTACACTAAACCTCTATCCTTTTTAAAATGAAATCACCTTCAAAAAAGACGGGTATCTCTCGTCGCAGTGCCATACAGTCGGTATTGGGCGTGGCAGGAATGGGAACCATGACCTTGCCACAAACGTCATACGCGAGTGCCCCAGGGCTTTTCAGAGACTATGGGCAGGTAAAGATTACTAAGCTCGAAACTTTTTTGGTAAAACCCCGGTGGATTTTTCTCAAAATCCATACCGACGTAGGCATTGTAGGCTTGGGTGAGCCCCTGCTTGAAGGCCGGGCGCTTACGGTACAGACCGCCATCAAAGAAGTAGAACCGTATCTGATTGGTAAAGACCCACGGGCAGTAGTGCACCACTGGCAAGCCATTTATCGCCACGCTTTTTACCGAGGCGGCCCGATTCTCACCAGTGCGCTGAGTGGGATAGACCATGCGTTGTGGGATATTAAAGGGAAACTTTTGAACGTACCCGTGTATGAATTGTTGGGCGGCCCCACCCGTGACCGGGTGCGTATCTATGGCCGTGCCGCCAACGCCGAAGACATGAAAAAAAGAAAGGCCGAAGGCTACACGGTCATCAAAACGGGAGTGGCGAAAATCAACCCCGCCAACATCGTCGAAAATCCGAAATTTATTAAATACGCTGCCGATAATTTTGCCTCGCTGCGGCAGGCTGGTGGGCCAGATATGGATATTGCGATTGATTTTCATGGGGCCATTTCACCCCAAACCGCCAAGGTACTCATCAAGGAGTTGGAACAGTATCAACCCATGTTTATTGAAGAGCCTTGTCAGGCGCAAAACGTGGATACGATGGTGGATATAGCCCGGGGGACGCACTTGCCGATTGCGACTGGCGAGCGGATTTTTACCAAATGGGGTTTTCGGGAAATTCTTGAAAAAGGCGCGGCGAGCATCATTCAGCCCGATTTATGTCACGCTGGTGGCATTACCGAAGGACGCATCATTGCGGGGATGGCCGAGGCGTATTATGTCCCTATTGCCCCGCACAACCCAATGGGCCCTATTTCGCTGGCCGTGGGGTTAGCATTGGCGGCCAGTGTCCCCAATTTTTTGGTTCAGGAGCAGGTCTCATTGGGAGAAGGTTATTTGAAAAAACCTTTTGTGCTGGAAAAAGATGGCACCGTTTTGGTTCCGAAAGGCCCAGGTTTGGGCATCGAATTGGACGAAGAAAAAATGAAGGATAAAATCGGCCACGATTGGAAAAACCCCGAAACATATAATGCCCTCGACGGTTCTGTCACTGACTGGTAATCATAAGATGAAAAAGAAAATTGTTGCTATTGCGTTGAGTATGAGTGTCTGCGGAGGGTTTATTACCTCCGCAGATTTTCCTACGGCCAAAATCACCAATGGGCTGATTGAAGCGGAGTTATACCTGCCCGATGCCCAGCGGGGGTATTATCAGGGAACCCGGTTTGATTGGTCGGGCGTGATGCCGCGTCTGGACTATAAAGGCCATTCGTATTTTGGCATATGGAATCCCGCACCTTATGATCCTAAACTACACGATGCCATTGCGGGACCCGTGGAAGAATTTGTGGCCGTAGGGATGAACGAAGCACCCATTGGTGGTGAATTTCTAAAAATCGGCGTGGGAACACTCATCAAACCCGATGCCAAACCCTATTCTTTTATGACGCCCTACACCCTTAAAAACGAGGGGGAATGGACGGTGAAACCATTTAAGGACAAAGTAGAATTTACGCATGAGCTGACAGACGCTGCTGGCTACGGGTATGTGTACCGTAAAACCGTTCGGTTGACCAAGGGAAAACCTGAGTTGGTGTTGGAACACAGTCTGAAAAATACGGGGACAAAGCCCATCGAAACCCAAACCTACAACCATAATTTTTTCATGATTGACAATGAGCCGACGGGGCCCAATATCAAAACGACTTTTCCGTTTGAGGTAAGCGCCGAAGGCCGCAATTTTGGCATGATTGCCAAAGCGGGAAATAAAGCCATTACCTATTCACGGCTGATAGAATCGGGCGAGTTTGTGTTTAGCGCTGGTTTGCAGGGTTTTGGTGCTACGTCCAACGACTATTCGATGCTTATTCAAAACCTCAAAACGGGCGCGAGCGTCCGAATCAAAGGCGATAAGCCCTTGGAGAAATTTGTGTTTTGGGCATGTCATACCACTTCATGCCCAGAGCCTTACATCAAGCTATCGGTAAAGCCGCAGGAAGAAATTCATTGGAAAATTACGTATGAATTTAAAGTAGAAACGCCAAAATAAAACTTGTCTAATTTGTACTATCAGCGGCTGTAGACTATGAATAAAAGTTACCAGAACCCTCTTTTAGGCGGTATTTTTGCCGTATTGATGTGTGGGGTGGCGTTTCAAAACAGAGATAAAAATGACTCAGAAAACAACACCGACTGGCCCAAATACGGAGGCAACAGCGCGGGAAGTAGGTACGCTGAGTTGACCCAAATAAATGCAGGAAATGTCAATAAATTGCAACTGGCGTGGTCATACGATACGGGAGAAAACAACAATCCCGACGGGAAAGGTAACGACATTCAGTGTCAGCCGATTGTTGTCAATGGTATTCTTTACGGGACTACCCCGCGCTTGAAATTGTTTGCTGCCGATGCCGCTACGGGCAAAGAATTGTGGAAATATGACCCTTTTTCCAACCCAGACGTGAAACCGAGTTTTCACCCCGTCAGAGGAGTAGTGTACTGGGAAGAGGGCGCTGATAAAAGGATTTTATATTCCATCGGGGCTAAGCTACTGTCAGTCAATGCTTTGACGGGAGAGTTAATTGCCAATTTCGGTGAAAATGGTTTAGTTGACCTGCACGCTGGGCTTGGCGACCCGCAAACGCTGGGCTACGACGTCAATAATTTCAACATTCGTTCCACAACGCCCGGTGTCATCTTTAAAAATTTGCTCATCATGGGTTCGTCGGTTTCGGAAGGCGGTGACGCACTCCCCGGCAACATTCGTGCGTTTGATGTGCGCACTGGCAAATTGGCGTGGGTATTCCGGACCATTCCGCTGCCGGGAGAATATGGCTATGAAACTTGGTCGAAAGATTCGTATAAAAAATTGGGCGGGGCCAACTGCTGGGCGGGCATGGTCTTGGACGAAAAACGCGGCACCGTGTTTCTGGGAACGGGTTCGCCTTCGGTTGATTTTTACGGCGGCGCGCGCAAAGGCACCAATCTGTTTGCCAATTGCGTTATTGCCCTCAATGCCGAAACGGGCAAACGTATCTGGCATTTTCAGACCGTTCACCATGATTTGTGGGACCGCGATATTCCCTGTCCGCCCAACCTGATTACGGTGATGCACAAAGGCCCCGATGGTCGGCCCCGCAAGGTGGATGCCGTAGCGCAGGCCACAAAAGATGGCCTTATTTTTGTCTTTGACCGTGACACTGGCAAACCACTGTTTCCCGTCAAAGAAGTACCCGTGCCAAAAGTAGCGGCGCTGCCTGGCGAAGCCCCGTGGCCGACCCAACCCGTGCCCGTAAAACCTGCGCCTTTTGCTAATCAGACGTTTACCAAAGCAGATTTAACCGATATTTCGCCAGCATCGGCGGCGTATGCGCAGTCAGTTTTTGAAAAAAGTAGGGGAGGGCTGAAAAACCTTCCGCCGAGCACGACTGAAACCCTTTATTACGGCATCGGTGGCGGTGCTGAGTGGGGAGGCAGTGCGGTTGACCCCAACGGAATCATGTACGTCAACGCCAATAATATGCTTTGGTTGTTGAAAATGCAGGCTACCCATTCCCCCAAGAACTCGGTAGCATTGACCAAAGGTGAAAAATTATTTACTGCCAACTGCGCAGTTTGTCACGCAATAGATGCGAAAAATGTCGCCGTGGTGAGTACGCAGGCGTATCCAAATTTGCAGGATGTGGGCAAAAAACTTACCCGTCAACAAATCAGTACGCTCCTCGAAACGGGTCGGGGCAGAATGCCGTCTTTTCAGCACATTTCCAAGCCCGACCGGGAAGCTATTGTTCACTTTTTACTGAAAACAGAAACCCCCACGAAGGCCGATGAAATTCATCGGGTAACGACGATTGAGACCAAAACAGGGCGGGATTTTCCGTATACGCCCTTGTACCAAAATAAGGGCTTTCGTCAGTTTAGAGATGCCAACAATTACCCCGCCATCAAACCGCCCTGGGGTACGCTGAATGCCGTAGATTTGAACACGGGAGAATATCTTTGGAAGGTTCCGTTGGGAGAATACCCCGAATTGGCCAAAAAAGGCATTCCGACCACAGGTACCGAAAACCACGGTGGTCCCCTCGTAACGGCGGGTGGTCTGCTTTTTATCGCCGCCACTTACGATGAAAAACTGCGGGCTTTTGATACAAAAACGGGAAAAGTGGTGTGGGAATATACATTGCCAGCGGGCGGCTTTGCCACGCCGATTACGTATAAGGTTAAGGGAAAACAATACATTGCCATCGCGGCTGGAGGAACCCGGTACGACTTAAAGCCCGGCGGTAAATACGTAGCGTTTGCCTTGCCTTAGTTCATTAAATGTAACATCGAAAGGATGAAAAACTACTTGATAGGGTGCGATTGGGGGACCACCTCGTTCCGGTTGCGGTTGATTGAAACCGTCGAAAATAAAGTAATCAGTGAAGTACTTTCTTCGGAAGGAGTGGCAAGTACATTTGATGCATGGAAAGCAACAAAAGGAGAATTTGAGACTAAGAAATCGTTTTTTATTCAACGTTTAAAAGAACAACTTGTCGTATTGGCCCAGCAGTCTAAGGTCGAATTGGACGGGATTGAAATTGTTATTTCGGGAATGGCATCGTCTTCCATCGGAATGTACGAGGTGCCATACGCCACCTTACCGTATGACGTGGATGGGGCGCAAACGGCGGTTCATCGCCTAGAAGCCGACGCCTATTTGCCCCACGATATTCTGCTCATTTCGGGAATTCGGAGTGAGCACGACGTGATGCGCGGCGAAGAAACACAGTTGGTTGGGTTGGCGGAATTGTTGCATTTGTCTGAAAATCAACGGTATATTTTAATTTTGCCAGGAACGCACTCTAAACACTTGTATGTCCAAAACAATCGCCTGATTGATTTTCAAACCTACATGACGGGCGAGGTATTCAGCATGATTTCTCATCACAGTATCCTGAAAGAATCGGTAGAAAAAGCGAGCCTTGAGCTATCAGTGCTAGAAATAGATGCGTTTAAAATGGGCGTGCGCGAGTCTGGCGCGCGTGGCGTGCTTCGGAATCTTTTCAGGGTCCGAACCAATCAACTTTTTCAAAAATGGACTAAAAAAGAAAACGGCTTGTATTTGAGCGGGTTGTTGATTGGATCGGAGATTCACGACCTGCTGGCCGAAACCGAGGGGCAATTGGTGCTGTGCAGCGGAAACAATTTATACGAATTATACAAAGCGGCCGTCGAAGAACTGGGGTTATCGGACCGAACGCTGACCGTTTCGGCGGAGATGGTGGACCGAGCGACCGTGGTGGGACAGGTTAAAATTTTTCAAAATCAAGCCTTATTGCTGAACAATCAAACATTATGAGTAAAACTGCATTTTCGTGGGAATTATTTAACAAGGCGCCCATCGTTGGTATCGTTCGGGGGTTGTCGTTGGAAGAAGTAAAGCAAATTTTGCCGATGTACCGGGAAGCGGGTTTGACCACCATCGAAATCACGATGAATACACCAGACGCCGAGAAAATTATTCAGTATGCCGTTGAAAATGAACAGCATGGCCTGAATATCGGTGCGGGAACGGTGTGTACAAAAGACGATTTGAAGAAGGCACTAGAAGCGGGTGCGCAGTTTATCGTGACGCCGATCCTGGATAAAAAAGTAGTCAAGGCTTGCGTCAAAAAAGAGATTCCCATCTTTCCGGGGGCGTTTACGCCTTCCGAGATTTTTAAAGCATGGAGTTTAGGCGCAAGCATGGTGAAGGTGTTTCCAGCTACGCAAATGGGTCCGTCGTACATCAAAGAATTGAAAGCGCCCCTGAATCAACTCAAATTGTTGCCCACGGGGGGCGTGAGTTTGGACAATATGGTCGATTTTTTCAAGGCAGGTGCCGACGGCGTTGGAATGGGCGGGCAATTGTTGGATAAAAAGTTGATTCAAGAAAAAGATTGGCAAAAACTCAAAACACATTTTTCACAATTTATTAAACAACTTCCCCGCCGATGAGCGCCCCTAAAATCAAAAACTACCGTTGGCTTATTGTGGTTTTGCTCTTCACCGCCACCACAATCAACTATTTAGACCGGCAGATTATTGGGTTGCTGAAGCCTATTTTAGAAAAAGAATTTGCGTGGTCAGAGACCGACTACGCGCGCATCATCATGGCGTTTACGGCGGCCTATGCCATTGGGCTGTTGGCATTGGGTTGGTTGATTGATAAAATTGGGACGAAGCAAGGCTACTCCATCACCATTGTGTTTTGGAGTGTAGCGGGAATGCTCCACGCGCTTGCCCGTAGTGCCTTTGGCTTCGGTGTGGCCCGCGTGGGATTAGGCCTGGGTGAAGGAGGTAACTATCCAGCGGCGGTGAAAACGGTGGCGGAATGGTTTCCCAAAAAAGAACGCGCGCTGGCTACTGGGCTTTTCAATGCTGGGACTAGCGTGGGCGTGGTGGTAGCCCTGATTCTTGTACCGTGGATTTTAACGACCTACGGTTGGCAGGAAGTTTTTTGGATTACGGGCGCGCTCGGCTTTGTGTGGTTGATTTTTTGGCTCATCTATTACGATATTCCAGCCAAGCAAAAACGCCTGACTACGGAAGAGTACGAATACATCGTGAATGGTCAGGAAAAGGAAGAACAGTACAGCAGTGAGAAAGCGAGTGTCAATTGGATGAAGTTGTTTTCTTTTCCGCAGACGTGGGCTTACATTACGGGAAAGGGCTTGATTGACCCGATTTATTGGTTTTTTCTGTTTTGGTTGCCGTCTTATTTTGCGTCTACTTTTAACCTTGACCTCAAAAAACCGAGTTTGGAATTGATGCTTATTTATACCGCTACCACCGTAGGAAGCATCAGCGGTGGCTGGTTTTCGTCGCAACTCATCAAGCGTGGCTGGCCCGTTATCAAAGCCCGAAAAACGGTCATTTTGGTGATTGCAGTTCTTGAATTGTCCGTTATTTTTATTCAGTTTGCCCCCAGTGTGTGGGTAGCGGTTGGGCTAATTAGTTTTGCAGTGGCGTTGCATCAGGCATGGGCGACCAATGTATTTACGTTACCGTCCGACATGTTTCCCAAGCAAGCCGTCAGTTCCATTGTGGGCATCGGCGGGATGGCTGGCGCGTTGGGGGGGATTCTTTTCCCGATGCTGATTGGTAGTCTGTTGGATACCTACAAAGCCGCTGGAAACCTCGCGGGCGGGTACAACATCATCTTTACCATTTGCGGTTGTACTTACCTGATTGCGTGGGGGATCATTCATCTGCTGACCCGGAAATCCAAAATGCTGGAGTTGACGGAGTTGGAGTAGTTTTTTGGCAGTCTCTTGCGTCTCGCGACGGGGCGGCTCGAGCCGTGATGGGTATTGGTAGGCCTCCTACCATAGAACTGAAAACATCGCTCACTCTCCCCGTACAAACGCCACATTTCGTTGTATTCCTTCCAACTTCGTGCGTTTGACGGCGGAGCGGCGGAATATTTCCTGAAATACTTCCTGCGTGATTTCTTCCCAATCGCGGTTGGTAAACTCGGCCAATTCGGGATGCAAATTGAACTCGGGCGTTTGGTGCGGTTTGGAAAAACGATTCCACGGACACACATCTTGGCAAATATCGCACCCAAAAATCCAGTTCTCAAATGTGCCCTTTACTTCCTGAGGGATAGCCTCTTTGAGTTCAATCGTAAAGTAACTGATGCAGCGGCTGCCGTCAACAACGTACGGCTCCACAATGGCGTCGGTAGGGCAGGCATCCACGCAGCGGGTGCAAGTGCCGCAATAGTCTTTGACGGGCCCGTCGGGCCAGACGTCCAAGTCGCAGATGATTTCACCGATGAAGAAAAAACTGCCCATGTTGCGGTTGAGTAGGTTGGAGTGTTTCCCTACCCATCCTAAACCACTTTTAGCCGCCCAAACTTTATCCATTACGGGTGCCGAATCCACAAAAATGCGCCCGTTGATTTCGCCGATTTCTTCCTGCAACTGCGCCACCAACTCCTTCATTTTGTCTTTTAGTACAAAATGATAATCGGTTCCGTAGGCGTATTTAGAGAGTTTTAGGTCGTTTTCTCCTTCGGGTAGGCGCTGTTCGGGGTAATAGTTGAGCAAAACTGAAATGACCGACTTGGCGCCCTCGACCAGTTTGCGCGGGTCGAGGCGTTTGTCAAAATGGTTGGCCATGTAGTGCATTTGTCCGTGGCGGTGCTGATTGAGCCAATGCTCCAATCGCGGGGCTTCTTCTTCCAAAAAAGTGGCCGTCGATATGCCGCAAAAATCAAAACCCAGCTCGGTGGCCTTTGCTTTGATGAGTTGGCTTCGCTTTTGTCTGACAAAATCGTCGGTGGTCATGGAGAAAAAGTTTAAGACGGACCAAATAATGTGCATTCAGTGGTCAGACAAAGTTATGGAATCAAGGCCAAGTTTTGTTAATTTGTGGTTAGTACAAAACCTATTTCCTATTCAATGAGACCGTTTGCCTTTTTATTACCTGCGTTTATCGCGCTGCCACTTTTCGTATTTTCGCAGGAAGAGCCTGAAAAACACCCGATTGATGTCGCGTTAGACAACTGCATGGACAAAAACCCTTCCACGCAGGGCATGGTGGGTTGTTTGGATACCGCCTACAAAAAATGGGATGCCGAACTCAACAAAAACTATAAAGCCTTAACAAGCCAACTCAATGTTACGCAAAAAGCAGCCCTCCTCACTGCCCAACGCAAGTGGATTGAGTACCGCGATTTAGAGTTTAAGATGCAAACATCCGTTTATGCCACCATGCAAGGCACCATGTATCAACCCATGGCCATCAACGACCGTATGGAAGTGGTAAAGAAACGTGCCTTAGATTTGAAAAGCTACCTGGATTTACTGGAAATAAAGTAAAACATTTCTTTCAATAACACCCCAAACATCTATTCATCATGAAACTATTAACCACCTTATTATTAGGGATTTTAACGCTTTCATTGAGCGTACGGGCGCAAAAATCGGACGAAGAATTGCGCCAATTGGCCGATAAGATCGCCCACAAATATATCCTCACCGATGGGCACGTCGATTTGCCGTATCGGCTCAAAATCAAAAACTTTCGGCTCGAACGCCAATATTTAGGCATTCCCATCAGCACCACCGAGGGTGATTTTGACTACGAACGCGCCAAAAAAGGGGGACTTTCGGCACCTTTTATGTCGGTTTATATTCCGTCGTCGTACCAGCAAACGGGCGGTGCTAAGCAGTTGGCCGATACGCTCATTACGATGGTGAAGGGTATCGCCAAGGCGCACCCCGACAAGTTTGCTGTAGCCACAACGCCCCAACAAGTGGATGCGAATTTCAAAAAAGGTATTATCTCGTTTCCGATGGGAATGGAAAATGGTGCTCCGTTGGAAAAACTCTCCGACGTAGCTTATTTTCGTCAGCAGGGCATTAGCTACGTGACGCTCACGCACGGAAAAGATAACCTGATTTGCGATTCTTCCTACGACAGTACCTTCACCCACAAGGGTTTAAGTGCCTACGGCAGGGAGGTAGTAAAAGAAATGAACCGCGTTGGAATCATGGTCGATGTATCGCATATTTCCGATGACGCTTTTTATCAGGCGGTGGAGCTTTCAACCGTTCCTGTGATTGCGTCGCACTCGTCGTGTCGTTATTTTACGCCTACTTTTAAGCGGAATATGTCGGACGACATGATAAAGCTGTTGGGTAAAAAAGGTGGCGTAATTCAAATCAATTTTGGCTCCAGCTTTCTGGATGAAAATTACCGTAAGCAGGCGGAAGTATTGCAAGGGAAATTTATGAAAATACTGAAAGATAAAGGTTTGAAATTTACCGACCCTGCCGCCCAAGATTTGTTGAAGCAATTCCAGAAAGAGAATCCCGTGCTGTTTGCCGACGTTGAAACCGTAGCCAATCACATCGACCACGTGGTGAAACTAACTGGTAGCACGCAATACGTCGGTATCGGCTCTGATTTTGACGGCGTAGGCGACAGCCTGCCCACGGGCCTGAAAGATGTGTCGCAGTATCCTAATCTGATTTATGTATTGCTCAAACGCGGTTATTCCGAAAGCGATATTGCCAACATCATGTACAAAAACGTATGGCGTGTATGGTCAAAAACCGTGGCTAGTGCCAAAATATAATTTAGGGGCTTATAATTAATTACAAAAAGCGCTGATTGACCATCAATCAGCGCTTTTTGTATATCAAACTTGTCGGTATTTCTTTTCGCTCCTTTAAGCCAGAACGAGCAAAGAAAGAAGGGTTAATCCGCTCAAGATAAAGAGGATACCCGCGATTTGTTTTTTAATTGAAGTTGTCATAGCTGTATGAATTTTTGTGTAAAACTAACAGGGTGCAAAACAGCTTTCCAATGAAATGGGTTGAACCGTTGAAAAATGTAAATAAATGGTTCAATTTGGAGGCTAAGCCGTTGTTAGTACAAAGACGCAATCCCAAATTAAAAGGTTGGTAAAGGCTGAAATTTTTATTTTGAGGATAGCTTATGCCAAAAATCAATGGCAAAAACACCCCTAAATCCCGTACCTTTGCCCTATGCGAATTAGTAACGAAATAACCGAGCGAATCAAACAAGCCGCTGACATTGTAGAAGTGGTGGGGGATTTTGTGTCTTTGAAAAAAAGAGGGTCCAACTACACCGCCTGTTGTCCGTTTCACAACGAAAAGTCACCGTCGTTCAACGTTAATCCCGTTCGTCAGATTTATAAGTGCTTTGGCTGTGGGGCGGCAGGCGATTCCATCAAGTTTGTAATGGACATTGAGGGTATAAGCTACGGAGAGGCGTTGCGGCATTTGGCCCAAAAATACAACATTGAGGTCGAAGAAGAACAGCAAACCCCCGAGGAAGTGCTGCGCCAAAATGAACGCGACAGCCTCTATATTGTCTTGAATTTCGCCCAAAAATACTACCAAAACTTGCTCATGGAGCACGAAGAAGGGCAGTCAATTGGGTTGAGCTATTTTCGGAATCGGGGTTTCAATGACCCTACTATCAAGTCGTTCGGGCTTGGTTATAGCCTTACCGACTGGGACGGGCTGACCAAAGAGGCCGCCAAAAAAGGCTATAATCCTGAATTGCTCGAAAAGGCGGGCTTGGCCCTGCATAAAGAAGGCGATGCGCAGGCCAACCGCGCCACGCGCTACTACGACCGTTTTAGGGGACGGGTGATTTTTCCGATTCATAATGTATCGGGCAAGGTGATTGCCTTTGGTGCACGGATTCTGTCGGCCGACAAGAGCCAACCGAAGTACATCAACTCGCCCGAAACCGAAGTCTATCACAAAAGCAAAATTCTCTACGGAATCTATCAGGCCAAAAACGCCATTCGGCAGGAGGATGTTTGCTATTTGGTAGAAGGCTACACCGACGTGATTTCGCTGCATCAGGCAGGTATTCAGAACGTGGCGGCTTCCTCAGGTACGTCGCTGACGGAAGAGCAAATCAAGCTAATTGCGCGTTTTACCAATAATATTACGATTCTTTATGATGGCGATGCCGCGGGTATCAAAGCGGCCCTGCGCGGACTGGACATGGTGCTTGAAGAAGGCCTGAACGTAAGCCTCGTGACCTTGCCCGACGGCGAAGACCCCGATAGCTATGTGTATAAGGTGGGAGCGGAAGGCTTCAAAAAACACGTTCAGCAGGCCACAAAAGACTTTATTACCTTCAAAACCGAAATGCTTTTGAAGGATGCGGGCGATAATCCCTTTAAGCGTGCCGAAGCCATCAATGAAATTGTAACGAGTATTACCAAAATTTCGGACCCGATAAAGCGCCAGATTTTCTTCAAACGCACCGCCGATTTGATGAAAATGGACGAGCAAACGCTCATTTCTGAAGGCAATAAACACCTGCGCCGGCGGGAGGATAAAGCCGCTGAAAAGCCCACGCAGTCTAAGCCCAAAGACCGCTTGAGAGAGCGGCCGCAGGAGCCTACAGATATTCATTTTTCTGATAACTTTATCGAAGAAGAATTCGGGATTTTGGTGGAGGATTCTGTTCCCAATTCCGTACCGAATGTAGCGCCCAAGCATGAGCCACCTACGGATTTGTTCAAGCAAAGACTGTATTTTCAGGAACAGGCGTTTGTCAAATTGCTGATTTTGCACGGCCAAACGGAGCTGGAAACGGGAATTTCGCTGTGTCGGTATTTACTGCACGAGATTGGGGAAATATCGTTTGAAAATCAACTCTTTGACTTGGTCCTGAATATCTTCCGTCAACGTTTCGGTTTGGGAGAAATTCCTTCTACTGATTATTTTCTTTCGCACATCGACCCTGATATACAGCGTTTTTCGATTGACTTATGTACAAGTAAGCACCATTTGAGCGAGAATTGGGAAAAGCACGATATTGTGGTTCCGACCGACGAAGAATTGCTCCACGAAATTGCCTTTAAAAAAATCCTTCGCCTTAAAATGGCGTATTCGGCCACTAAGATGAAGGATTTGTTAAATCAAATGGGAAAAATAACGGGGAACTCTGACGAAGAATTTGCGCAGATTATGGAAGTTCAACGTCAGTATAAGTTTTACAAAAACATCAACGACTTGGCCGCCAAAGAACTCGGTACGGTTGTGCCGGGGTATTAACAATTTCTTACTAACGCGTTATTAAATCGTAGGCCGTTTCGAGCAATTCTTCTTTGTCCAACAAACTCAAAGACAGCGGCAACTGTGCCAATCCGATGAGTCGACGCATGATTTCAACGCCCGTAAATTGGTCTACCAATTGCGGGTTTTTGATTTCTCCGTAGGCTTGATACACCTTACGGATGGTTTCTTCGGATTGTTTGGCCATCATGAGGTGGGCCGTCATCACGCCCAAATCAAATTCAGGGAATCCATAAAAACAAAATTCGGGGTCAATGACTTTGAGGCCATACGTGGTTTTGAGCCAGCTACCTGGGTAAAAATCTCCGTGCAACAAAGAGCGCCCGTCTGAGAGGTACATCATGCCCAATTCCCTGACTTTTTGTTTCAATTTTGTGTCGATTTTGTAGCCCATCGAAATCATTTGTAGCCCGCTAGAGATGGTGTCAAGGTCAAAACCGTTGTTTTCTATCAGCGGATAATTGAAAATGTGTTCGTGGTTCAGCGCCCGCATTTCACGGTTGGCAAAAGACGCATCAATCGTTTCTTGCCACGTGAGGCGGTGAAGCATGGCGAGGTAATGCGCCAGGGCCTCCGCGTCGGTCATGGAAAGCTGTTGGCTGGGCTGGTACAAAAAAGTATAGTCGCTTGCAGTGCCTAAGTCTTCCAATACCAGAATATTGGCTTCGGTATCTATGCCAATCAATTGAGGCATCAATTCGTTGATGCTGGCAAAGGGTTGAATCTTTTCATAAAACCGTCCCTCCGTCACGGTGCGGTTGGCAGGTGCGGCGATTTGTGGATATTTTTCCACGTACGGTCGCGACTGCTTTACAATGAGTGTACGGTCGTGGGTGCGTACCCGCAAGGTATAATTCATGTTTCCTTCGCCCGGTTTTTCTAAAATCAGTACTTGCTCGTGTTGTTTGAGCCAGTTTTTATTTTTCAGATACTCTTCGAGGAGGTGTGGTTGGGTGATGTCTAAGTGCATATTGAGTAATGAAAATGATTCGTGCTGAATGTTTTGCTGTGATACTAAGATTGTTTTTACAGAAAAAAACATAAACGGAAGATAGTGACTGTAAATTATTTACCATAAAAAAATAATGCCAGTCACGCGGCTTTCAACTCGAAATCATCACTTGCCTAAAGCGTTAGGGATGAGTTTGTTCTGGTAATGATATACTTTTAAAACGCGAATTACCCTTTTTTACTGAAAAAATGTTTGCCACAATCGCTTCCTGTTTGCTTATTTGCAACCCCAAAAAAGGAGTACTGGTAGCGTTTGTAAGCGATTTACCGTCATAAATACGAACTAATTCAATGACAGCATCCCAATTTATTGCTCCTATTGTAGGAGTCAGTGAGCGTCAGGCCCACAACACCATTACGTTATTTGACGAAGGAGCCACGGTTCCGTTCATTGCGCGTTACCGTAAAGAAATGACCGGCCAGCTTGACGAAGTCCAAATCAACGCCATTAAAGAGCAATATCAGAAATTTCAAGAGGTTTTGAAGCGCCGAGAGGCCATGCTAAAAAGCATCGAAGAGCAGGGAAAACTTACGCCCGAATTGCGTAAACGTCTCGAAGAAACCTACGTTTTGCAAACGTTGGAGGATATTTATTTGCCTTACAAACAAAAGCGTAAAACCCGTGCTTCGATGGCCATTGAAAAAGGCCTTGAACCCTTGGCACAGGTGATTTTTGCGGGAAAAGAAGCCAATCCTGAGCGCAAAGCCGAGCAGTTTTTGAACGATAAAGTCCCCACCATCGACGATGCCTTGCAGGGCGCGCGGGATATTATGGCCGAGTGGATGTCTGAAAATGTGGATGCTAGAAATAAAATCCGTTATGCTTTTGAACGTACGGCGCAAGTTTCGTCTAAAGTGAAGAAAAACAAGCAAGAAGAAGGGGCAAAATACCGTGATTATTTTGATTTCAGCGAGCCGCTCAACAAAATTCCGTCGCACCGTTTGTTGGCACTTCGTCGTGGCGAAGAAGAAGGTTTTTTGAGCGTAGATATTTCGCCCGATGAAGAAATGGCCATCGACCTGCTCGACCGGCTGTTTGTCAAAGGGTTGCCCGCCTGCAAAGACCAACTGGAACTCACGGTTTCGGACGCCTACAAACGTCTTTTGAAGCCTGGAATCGAAACTGAATTTACCAATAATTCAAAAGAAAAAGCCGACCGCTACGCCATTCAGGTCTTTACCGAAAACCTGCGTCAATTGCTGTTGGCGTCGCCTTTGGGCCAGAAACGGGTATTGGCCATTGACCCCGGATACCGTACCGGTTGTAAAGTTGTATGCTTGGATTCGCAGGGAAATCTGTTAGCCGATACCGTGATTTATCCGTTTGACAAAGCGATGGAAGCGGAGGCCACCGTTAAAAGTTATCTCCAAAAATATCAAATTGACGCCATCGCCATCGGAAACGGCACCGCTGGCCGCGAAACCGAAGATTTTATTAAAAGAATCATCGCTGCCCAATCTTCCGAGAAAGCCCTAGGATTATTTATGGTTTCTGAGCAAGGTGCTTCCATCTATTCCGCCTCCGACGTAGCGCGGGAGGAGTTTCCGACCAAGGACGTCACCGTTCGAGGGGCCATTTCCATTGGTCGCCGATTGATGGACCCCTTGGCTGAATTGGTGAAAATCGACCCTAAATCCATCGGTGTGGGCCAATACCAGCACGATGTGGATCAGGGAATGCTCAAAACGGCACTTGATACCGTGGTAGAAAGTTGCGTAAACTCCGTAGGGGTCAACCTCAACACCGCCAGTAAGCACCTGTTGCAATACGTCTCGGGCTTAGGGGCATCTTTAGCGAAAAATATTGTGGAATACCGCGCCCAAAATGGTGATTTTAAATCCCGTCAGCAGTTGATGAAAGTGCCGCGTTTGGGTGGGAAAGCTTTTGAACAGTGCGCTGGTTTTTTGCGCATCGAAAATGCCGCTAATCCGTTGGATAACAGCGCTGTTCACCCCGAAAGCTACCCCGTAGTGGAGAAAATGGCCAAAGATTTGGGTACCAACGTGGCCGAATTGATGAAGAAACCCGAACTTCGTCGTCAAATCAGTCCGCAAAAATACGTTGGCGAAACCGTCGGTTTGCTGACGTTGCAGGACATTCTCAAAGAATTAGAAAAACCCTCCCGCGACCCGCGCGAAGCCATCACCGCCTTTGAGTTCGACAGCCGCGTACGCAAACCTGAAGACCTGCACGAAGGGATGGTTTTGCCGGGCATCGTAACCAACATTACTGCTTTTGGCGCATTTGTGGATATTGGCGTCAAGCAGGACGGCTTGGTCCACGTTTCACAAATGGCGAATCGTTTCATCAAAGACCCCAATGAGGTAGTCAAACTACAGCAACACGTCACGGTCAAGGTAGTGGAAGTAGACTTGTCGCGGAAACGGATTGCATTGACGATGAAATTCTAGTTGGTAGCGTCGGCGAGGGCTGGGCGCCCCCGTTCAAAACCTCGCCGACGTTTTCTCAGCCATGTTCCGCATAGCCTGCCTGATATGCCGTTCGTCATGGGCGATGATAAACTGGAACACATCACCAAGCTTCAGCGTGATAAAACGCGCAATGGAAATCGGGATTCGGATGGCGTTTAGGTCAGCTGAACGAGCTTCTTTTAGAAAAATCAGCAAATTTTCCTGTTGCTGAATAAATTCGGCCACTACCGCATAAGCATCTAAATTGGGTGCAGGAATGTGCCCTTTAAACGCTTTGTATTTCTTTTTACCCGTTTCGGGGTCCATCATTTTGATGAAATAAGCCCCAAGCCAAGAACTTTTAAAGGTGTCTTTGGGCGTCAAATGAACGTTTTTTGCAATTCCTTGCTGAATTTTTGGCAAATAATAGTGTCCATAACTATTGAGGTGGTCTAGACACTGCGCGATGCTCCAGCCACCGTCTGGTGCGGGCTGGAGCAAATCGCGCGCGGTCATGTTTTGAAAATGCTGGATAGCCTGCTGTAAGTGGCCATCCACGAGGTGTTCGAGACTGTTCAATAATTGTTCTTTAGGGAGTGTTTCCATGGTTGTTATTTTTATGGTCACAAAATTGGGGTGCATTGCCCAAACAATTATTGGTATTTACCAAGATTTAGTCCATTTTCACTTTGTTGATGAGTTTGCTGAAATTGGTCGCATCCATGCCCAGATAATTGGCCAAATACTTGTGAGGAACCAATTGTAAAATATGAGGGCTGCGTTGCAGTAGTCGACGGAAACGTTCTTCGGTACTAAAGCATTGCAATTCAACGAGTCGCTCCAATACCCCCGTAAGTGCTCCCGTAATACCTTGTCGGATAAGGAGTTCAATAGCAGGATGGAATTGCATTAACGTTTGTAAGTCGTGATAAGAAGCCCTTAAAAAGACGGAAGCGGTGAGGGTTTCGTAAGAATAACGCGACGGTTTTTGTAACATCAGCGCGTCGAGTACCCCGCCAAACGACGGTGCATAGGTAAAAACGAGCGTTGCTTCGCGGTGTTGTTCGTCAAAATAATAGACCCGCTGAACACCTTCAACCACAAAATATAAATACTTCTCCTGCTCGCCAGCGGTCGTTATGACCTCTTTTCGTTTGGCCGTAAAAGGCTTCCAAAGTTTAGAAAAGGCTTGCCATTCCTCCTCCGAAAGCGGCTGAATCGAAAGCGTAAGTTTTTTTAAGGAATCAAAGGCACTTTGCATAGTTTCAGGGTTGATTTTTCCGTTGAAGTTCAGGTCGCCAATTCCTCTTTTTTCGGTTGCTTGGCCTTTTCGCCAAAGTACTTATCTTTTAGTTTTAAAATGGGTTTTTCAATATATTCAAAAGAGAGAGCCGCTACGGCAAAAGTGCCTAAAAAATTTAAACAAACTACCCACCATTCAAATCGATTGGGTTTCAATCCAAATGCGTAAAGCCCTTTGAGGATAGTGGCGGCGGCCAGAAAATGATAAATATAAATCCCATAACTGATTTTACCAGTGTAATTGATGATGGGATGTGTACTGAATTTTGTCAATGTTTGGGAGGGATAATAAATGCCCCATGCAATGAACCAGACAGAAAGTAGAGAAACAAACGTTCTTTCGGTAATTCGGTAAAGGTTGTTGTAAAGCGAGTAATAAATAAAATCTAGTTCATTTTTCGAACTACTATAATAGCCCGGCATGCTGCATAAATAGAGAAAAATTAATATCCCCAAAAGGGTTTTATTCGCCAATAGCTTCTTTAGTTGGTCGGGGTGCTTACAATGATAATACGAAATTAAGGCCCCAATACCAAAACAATCAATGCAACATTCCGTCGTGTAGTGGTTATAGGTAAAAGGAAGCTCCAATGAAAAGTACCAAAGTCGAATCGCCAACCCTGCAACGGACAAAAAAATAAAAAAAAGCTTGTGAAAACGGTTGGGTATCAGATAAATAAATAGAGGGAGAAAAATATAGAATTGTTCCTGAACTGCCAATGACCACGTTTGGATGTAGTCTATGGGGTTGGTGATGGGGTCTTTGTGATAAGCAATGACGTAATTTTGCGTAAACGTTAGAAAATTGATAAAATACTGACGAAAATGATACCGATTAATAATGACATAAATGAACAAAACTAATAAATACACGGGCAACGTTCGAAGTAAGCGCCGTGCTAAAAAGCGGCTTGTAGTATACCAATAAGATGCCTCACTTTCTTTCCCTTTTAGCAAAGGCCCTGTCAACAAAAAACCAGAAAGCACAAATGCAATTGTACTGCCGAAGGGTAAAAAAGCAAACGGATTTTCGGCCATCCAGTGGTGCAGTAAGACAATAAAAACAAAAACTACCCTCAATAAGTCCAGGTGTGGAAAGTACTGACGTTGAGTCATTTGGAAATGGTGTACGCCCAATGTGACTTAGTTGTTTTTCTGTTAACTATAAGACTAACAGATACTTGTGATAAACGGTGTGGAAGTTTAACGACGATTGGGGCGTGTATCAAACGGCGTCGAACTTTTGCCAAAGGAACGGCTTCTGAAAAAAAAAGCCAAAAAAAACAGGAAATAGTTATCAAACGGTAGTTGGCATCAAATACGGCGGGATCTATGCTCCGACTTTTGAGGATATTTACGCAGGAAATTTGGAATCCGTTGCAGAAACGGACAATGAAGAAATAAAAATATGTCTTTTTGTGAGGCCTTCTTATGATAGCACCAGCTATCTATTCAACATCCCTAACGCAGCGAAACCCTACATTGTACCGGCTGATTTTTTCGGGATGTAAATAATACCGATGCGTGGTACGGGTCAACGCTTGGTCGTTGAAATTAGAACCGCCGCGCATCACTTTGTAGGTTTCGCCGTACTGTTCCATCGGAGCGTCATTGCCAGGGTAGGGCTTATACCAGTCGGCGGTCCACTCCCACACACTGCCTGCCATGTCAAAGCAGCCATACGGACTTTCTGGCTTGGCAATCGAGCCACCCCTTGAGGTTTTTTGGTCCCAAACCACAAAGGATTCGTCGTACACGTTGCCCCACGGAAATACGCGGCCGTCGGTTCCGCGTGCCGCTTTTTCCCATTCTTTTTCGGTGGGTAGGCGTTTTTTTGCCCATTTGGCGTAGGCCGCAGCTTGGTGCCAAGTCACGATGACCGCGTTGTTTTCTTTACCCGCTGGAAATTTGAATTCGGGGTCAAATTGGGCAAATTCCGCGTTGCTTACTTCGTATTTATCAATAAAAAAGGCGTTGGTCATGGCCATTTGCTGTGGTCGCTCGTCGGGGTCGCCGTAGTGGCTGCCCATGATAAAAGGGCCCGCGGGCACATACACCATGCCTTTGGGTGGGGTAGGTTGGGCCAACGTTGATTGCCCCACAGCCAAACTTATATACAACGCGTAGAGGTAGTGTTTCATCTTTGATTTCTTTACCATTTTGGGTCAATTAAACCATAATACCGGCCAAACCAGTAGTTGCGAATCATGGCGGCGGCGGTGCCTTCTTCTTCCGATTTTACCGTTTTGGTGCCGCCACCTTTCATCGGAATCTTGAATTCGCGGGTGGTGCGCTCAAACCCCCACATATCTTTGATGGCTTTTTTTCGTTCTTCGGTCATGATTTCTTCGCCCGTAAGCGCCTGATAGACCATGATAAACCAGATGTTGCTTTCCCACTCAAAGTCAATCGTTTTCCAATCTTCCCAGTGGCGGTTTAGACTCATGCGGTATTTGTTCAGTAGGTTTCGGTCTTTTTCGTAGCGCATGAGCATATACAGTGAGCGGGCCGCGTGATAATCGTCGCCCACGTTGCGCCATTCTGCCGGAAAGAGCATTTTGGCTTTCAACTGTTCGTCGTCGTAGTGGTAACGGTCGATAAGCATATGATAGGCTGCGTTGTAGCGTTCTTTGCCAGTGAGGCGGTGCGCCACTTTGAGA
The DNA here is from genome assembly GCF_003325355.1 of Runella rosea. Classification (GTDB taxonomy): domain Bacteria; phylum Bacteroidota; class Bacteroidia; order Cytophagales; family Spirosomataceae; genus Runella; species Runella rosea. Next base: position 1,403,163 of record NZ_CP030850.1, on the reverse strand, counting down.
CCCATCAGCATCTTCAACGAATTGAGTGGCTGGTGCGGTAGGTCAGGGCAAAAATTGCCCCACATCGTCATTTTGCCGTCTAGGTCGGTGAGTTTAAAATTGTCGTCAACGACGCGTCCCATGAACCGGTCGAGCAATCCCGCCGCTTTTTGTTTGTAAGCATCATCGGCGCAGAGTTCCCAGAAGGTGCCAACCCCGTAACAGATTGAAGTAAATTTATCCGAACTCAGATCTCCAAGCCAACGATAACCGGGCAGGGAAGTGGACTGGTGCCATTCGTGGTACCACAAAACCTCTTCGTGCCACAGCGGCTCGTCGGTTTGGTTAAAGCTCCGCGCCACCAATCCGGGCACGCCCGTTACTTTCTCAAGTTTGAGCACGGCCTCAAAGATTTGGTTGGCAATATCGCGGTCTTTGGGGTCTTTGGTGAGCGCGTATTTGTGCGAATAAGCCGCCAACATTTCGGAGGTAGGGTCTAGGCAATCGGCCTGTGAACCCACAATCGGGCGCTCCAATCCCGCCGGTGGGAAGATAACGTGCTGCATAATGGCGCCCTCATTCCAGTGGTTGCCGCGCATCAATTGATCATACAGCTCCACTTTGACGTGAAGAGCGTCGGTTTTTTTTGGAAATACATTCACTTTTTGCCCCCAAGCGTCCGTAGAAACGGTGAGGTAAAAAAACATATTAATCAACAACAGTGCGCGTAGAAGCATGAAAAAGTCTAAGGTTGAGGGTGTTTTCCTGAAATACTGCCCAATGGCCGTAACAGGCCACTGTCAACCCTCATTATCTTATTTGGTTTTCAAATCCTGTAAATAGAATTCATCCACCTCTTTGTTTTCCTGCCACGTATATTCAATCTCATAGGCTATTTTTCGGGCCAAGTCAATGCCGTGCCGATCGCTGATAAAACCCAGTGTCATGTCCATGCCAGCCGATATTCCCGCAGAAGTGTAAAATTTACCGTCGACGGTCCAGCGGGCTTTTTTTACCCACTTTACCTGTGGTCCCTGCGACGTGGCCCAATCGTAGGCGCGTTTATTGGAGGTGGCGGTTTTTCCGTTCAGTTGCCCCGTTTTGGCCAGCAGTGCCGAGCCAGTACAAACTGTCAGGGTATAAACGGCGGTGGAAGAAAGGGCTTTGATTTTTGAGAGCAGTGCTTCATGCTCTACCTCTTTGCGCGTTCCTTGTCCGCCAGGAATGAGGAAAATGTCCAATTTTTCGTCTTCAGGAAGCTTTTCCGTGACAATTTTTACGTTTTGCGTACTTGAAATGATTCCGCCTTCTAAAGAATAAAACTCTATTTTATATAAATCTTTCAACCGACCGAAGACCTCCACGGGTCCAAATACATCCAAGGTTTCGAAGTTATTGAAAAGCAAAATTCCAATCGTTTTGGGCTGGGCTTGGGGGGGGGCGGCAACCGCACCTGACTGCGAAAAAGCCGCTAAAGAGGATATTACCAACAAGGCCGATAGTAATTGTTTTTTCGTAAAAAGAGCGTTCATGATGAAGTGAGATGTTAAGGGTTGCCCAAATATACAAAAGGAAAGCTTCACCGTGGGTTGTGTCATCGTAGTCCAGATGGAATTTATGCCTTTTCTGCCTTTGTAGTTCTTACGACCAAGAATTACCCAGCCGTTGCGGGAGATTTACCACCCAGAAAGCTTTTGTACATCAACGGTCGGGTTATTCACCTTCCAGATGTATCCCCATGAAAAAACACCTTTTTGTATTCTTATGGGCCGCTTGTTCGGCTCCACTTTTTGCCCAAAACGAAGGGTTAATCAACACTGCCAAAAGCCCCTTCGCAAAACTTTATTCGCCCGGAATGTCAGACGTCCGGTGGACAGGTGGTTTTTGGGCCGACCGCTTTCGGGTATGTAAAGAAACAATGGTTCCGCACCTGTGGAAGGTCTATACAGATCCAAATATCAGTCATTCGTTCCGTAATTTTGAAATCGCCGCTGGGGTAGTGGAGGGGAATTTTAAAGGGCCGTCGTTCCATGACGGTGATTTTTACAAAACCTTTGAAGCCGTAGCGAGCCTTTATGCAGCCACCAAAGACCCCGCATGGGACGCCATCATGGATAAGGCCATTGACATCATGGCTCAAGCCCAGCGCGAAGACGGGTACATTTATACCAAAGCCATCATTGAGCAAAAGAAAACGGGGAAGACCAAGCTGTTTGAAGATAAACTCAGTTTTGAAGCTTATAACTTCGGACACTTGATGACGGCAGCTTGCGTTCATCACCGCGCGACGGGTAAAAGCACATTGCTGGATATTGCTAAGAAATCCGCCGATTTTCTGATTGGTTTTTACAAAGTGGCCACGCCCGAACAAGCCCGCAATGCGCTCTGCCCCGCGCACTATATGGGGCTGACGGAATTGTACCGCACCACGCGTGAAAAAAAATACCTTGATCTGGTCACTTACCTCATCAACATCAAAGGCGCGACCGAAGGGACTGACGACAACCAAGACCGTATTCCGTTTCGGCAGCAAACGGTGGCCATGGGGCACGCCGTGCGCGGCACGTATCTTTACGCTGGAGTGGCAGACGTGTATGCCGAGACGGGCGAAGATTCACTGATGCGCTCGCTGAATCTGATTTGGGATAATCTCACCCAACGAAAAATGTACGTGACGGGGGCCTGTGGTGCGCTTTTTGACGGAGTATCTCCCTACGGTACGTCGTACAAGCCCAACGATGTCCAAAAAACGCATCAGGCGTTTGGGCGTGACTATCAACTGCCCAACGTCAGCGCCCACAACGAAACCTGCGCCAACATCGGCAATGTGCTTTTCAACCGACGGATGTTTACACTCACGGGCGACGCCAAGTACATCGATGTCGTGGAATTGGCGTTGTACAACAGTGTATTATCGGGCATTAGCCTTTCGGGAGATGCCTTTTTTTATACCAATCCGTTGAGTGCCTCCAACGATTTTCCGTACCAACTCCGTTGGATGGGGGGGCGCCTTCCGTACATTCGCATTTCCAATTGTTGTCCACCCAATACCGTACGTACCATTACGGAAGTGAGCGACTACGCCTACAGTCTGAGCGATAACGCCGTTTGGTGTAACCTGTTCGGCAGCAGTCGATTACAAACGTCGCTCAAAAATGGGCAGCCGTTGCAGTTACAACAGGAAAGCAATTATCCGTGGGACGGTAACGTAAAAATTACGGTAAATCAAGCCCCTGCCGACCCATTCCAGATTAAATTACGTTTGCCGGGCTGGTGTGCGGAAGCTAAATTGATGATTAACGGGAAAGCGACTGATTTTACCGTTGAAAAGGGATACGTAACGCTTCAGCGTTCGTGGAAAAAAGGAGATGTCATTCAATGGGCTCTGGAAATGCCCGTTGAACTGCTAGAATCCAACCCGTTGGTAGAAGAAAACCGTAATCAGATAGCCGTAAAACGAGGCCCCATTGTGTATTGCGCCGAATCCAATGATATGCCCGCCAACACAAGGGTATTTGATATTGCTTTGCCCGCAAACATGGCCTTTCAACCCGTTTCCGTGACCATCGGCAACAGTTCAGTGATGGGTTTGGAAGGAAATGCCGTGGTAATCAACGAACAAAAATGGCAGAACCAACTCTACCGACCCCTATCCAAAAGTAAAAAAACGTTGCCCTTGCGACTGATTCCCTACTACGCTTGGGCCAACAGAGGCCCTTCCGAAATGACGGTTTGGCTGCCAGTGGTACGGTAGAAAACCTCCCCAAGAAAAGTATAGTTTAAACTTCGCTTGGGGAGGTTTTCTTCATTGAAAATCCTATTATGCATTTACTTTTTTTATCCAGTTCAATACGTACCCGGCTACTTCTTTCCAGCCTTTTTCGCCCGCTATAAAGTGGCTTCGTCCTGCAAACTCCTTAAAATCGGTGGTACTACTACTATCCTTGTACGAACTTGCGATTCGCCTTGTAAAGGAGGATGAAAAGATATTGTCTTTTTCGCCTCCGATAAATAACAATGGATTGTGGGGTTTTTTGAAATCAATTTTGGCAAACGATGCAAGAAGCGTGTCACGCGCAATTTTTCTGCTTTCGGGTACAGCAATTTTGTCAAATAGCAAATCACTTTCTTCCTTGGTGAAGTTATTGAAAAAAGCGCGGTGGTACCACTCTCTGCTTCCCAAATAAGCTTGGTTGCCTTTGAAGAAATTGACCACGGGCAGTACGATTTTGACGGTGGCCCAAGGTGCCAATACGTTTTTTGGAGGCGCTCCGTCGATACTTACTCCCGCAACGGCTTTGTCCATTTCGATCAATTTTTGAACGACCAAGCCTGCCAATGAGTGTCCCACCACGATTGGTTTTTCGGGCAATGTGTCAATCAATTTTACGATGTTCATCACCACATCTTCAAACCCTGTTTGGGTGAGGTCGGGGTGGATGTTGCTGCGAAGTTGGGCAGGAGTACCTTCGTGGCCGGGGTTAGCAGGCGTATATACTTTATAGCCCTGCGATTCAAAATACGTTTTCCATTGTGCCCAGCTTGTGTTGTTTACAAATAGTCCGTGAATAAGTACGATTGTTTTTGTCGATTTCATTGTCGTAAGTGGTTTGTTTTGATGATACAAAGGTGCCACTCACCCACGGCAATAATTTTAACCCAAGTTAAAATCGAACTATTTACGCGAAAGTCTTTTTCGGATACGGCTCAATGAAGGGCCTTGGATGCCCAAATACGAGGAAATATGGTACAACGGCACGTTGTTGAAAATATCTGGGTGGTCGTGTATCAAATCGAGGTAACGTTGTTCGGGAGATTTGAACAAAAATCCCTCCAACCGAGTCATGGTTACATTGAAGGCTTCCTGCGCTAAAAGCCTGCCGAAGGTTTCCCATTGGTGCGATTGTCGATAAAGCGATAATAAATCAATGATGTTGATGTAAACAATCGTGGCGTCGGTTAGGGCTTGGGTGTGGTAATCGCAGGGAATTTGATTGATAAAACTCTTGAAAGTGACCAAGAAGCCATGGGAGGAATACAAAAAAACGTTTTTCTCCTCGCCCGTTTCTTCATTGACGGTATAAGAACGGAAAGTACCAGAGGTGACAAATCCCAAATCTTTACAAATGTTGCGGTGAACGTTGTAAAACTCGCCTTTTTTGTACGTTTTATGTTTCCAATACGCGGCCGACAGTTCAAAATCTTCGGCAGTCAAGCCGGCAAACTGCTGAAGGGCAAAGCTCAATTTGTCGATTTCGGTCATTGCTGTTTCTCTTTGTGAATGGGTATCACAAGATAGCAAAATACTTGCGTTTGATGTAGGTTGTGTTTTCCTAAGAATTTACATTTTTTGGAGCTTCGCTTCCACCATCGCCCGATTGAGTCCTTGCCACGTCATGGTGGATTGTGGGAGCGTGGTTTTGATGGAAAAATTTTCGTCTAAAAAGCCTATAGCACTTAGATAGCTTATAGCGGCTTGGGAGAGTGGCGTATTGGATGCGGAAACACCTAAACTGATAAATACCACACCTTGCGACGGGGCGTCTTTTGAAGGGTGAGGATAAAATTTGAGGTGGACGGGCAGTAGCTGATTTCGAAACTCCAGGATACCTTCGAGTGACAGGATGCGTTCGTCAGACTGCTGAGTGGCAGGTTGAATTTGCAACGTTCCAAGGTTTTGTAGCAAGGTGTCTTTAGAAATTCCCGTTGGGTAGTTTATATCGACCAATTCACTGCGTTGGATTTGGGCTTGTTTTATTTGCCAGGTCCCAGAAAGTTGAATCTTAACTTCTTCAATCATTCTCCTTTGTTCTTCTTGCAAAGACGGCAACTGACTCTGTTGACATAACAGGCAACAATATAAACCTGCCACTAAAATGAGGGTGCGAAGCGTCATGGGCTGAGAGGTGAAATGGTTTATGGACGTATTTTAAAGATTCTGAAAGTGAAAGTCTAATGAATTTCACACAGCGCCTAGGTAAAAAATGAGAACAAAAGCCTGAAATGCTTTTCACTGCTTTTTCAATTCATTATCGACTTTTTCCAGAAGCTTTTTGGTGTATTTTTTAGTGAAGGCAAAGGTTTGGAGAGTCGCCTGTTTATAAGTAGCATTGGTTAACAGCAAGTTTCTCAATTTTTTTTGCCTTAAGGCTTTCGCTTTTTCGGGCGCTGAAACAATATTTAATGAATCAATGACCACTGGGAAATAGAGACTCATCTCTGGGATTAATTGGGTCATGGTATGTGTTTCATCTACTTTACACCACTCAATACAATTCGGTAGTATGGAGGTATAATAGGATAAAAATAACGTTTTCAGAGAGTCATTTTGTATTAAGTCGGTATGGGCTGTTTGCCTGATTTCTTCATAGGCCATTTGATTCGGTTTGAATGTTAAATAACTGGCGGCATGGTCAATGTAAAAATTGATACTGTCGGTTATTTCGGAATCTTGTTTAAAATAAACTAATGTATGGATACTCCTCACAAACTGACTGCCATAATGTACCATACCCGTTAATTGCAGTGTATCCTGTATCAGATTGGTTCTTAAAAAAGTTAAATGCTTTCTTGCGGTTGCTTCATCCTGCCTGTTTTGCCGCCACTCGTCAAAGAAAAAGGACATGGAGATACCAATGAAGATAACCAGAACCTCTGAAATGTATTTTTCAAGGATATTTTTAAAAGGGTATTTCGTCTTTTTTTCTTCCATTTTTTTAAATGCCGTATTCGACGGATGAGTTACGGGAACGTTCTTTGGACGCTTGAAAATACTTTTTTTGTTTCGAGGCGGACTTCGGAATACATCGACCAATGGAAAGAGCTAATCAACCGATTTTCTGCGTATTATCTCGGATTGAATCGCCTTCTTGGTTTGTGAATTTTGGTAGCCGATAAAAAGAGCCACCCCAAGTAGACCAATCGTAAGGAGAAATTTACCACCAGTGGCTGACCACACCGCCACCCCAACCAGCATACCAATGCCAAATGCGGTTGGGATAGCCCCTGATTTCATTTTTTTCTCTTCTGACACTAAGTCTTCAAGTGTCATGTTGGAATAGTCCTTGTTGGAGAACATGATAATGGGTAGGTTAAGAAAATGATAAGATGAAAGGTGAGTTACTTAGCAAAAAAATGGCAACTGCCCCGTAGTTACACTGTCTGCTGCAACCTGAAAGTTGAAACAAAAACTATCCAGCTTCGCCAAATGTGTTATTATATGAAAAAATGATTTGTTGTAATGGGTTGATTTACAGGTGGTTGTTTTGCATTGGTGACGCGTTGGATGGTATCCATTATTTCCTGTGCAAGGATAGTGAGTCGTGCCTGTATTTGCAACTATTGTTATTCTTTTTTGTCAAGGGGTAAACTGCCCGGTACCGGTTACAAAAAAGCAGCCCCACCTCGCGGCAGGGCTGTTCTGGCATCTATAAAGTGTGCCAACTGTGCTTGTAAAGCCTTACGAAGAAAAATGGTATCAGCTTCGTTACCAAAAGTGGCCTTAAAGCCGTAATCCGAAAGGATTGAGATAAATATACCGTTGTCATTTGTCATATGGTAAAGCTACACAAACCCAATCAGTTTTGGAAGGCAATAAAGAGAGAGCTTATGGAGCACTTACCGTGTTGCAAACACTCTATCTATTTTTAGTACGGAGTCCTCCTTCGGAAGCCCCGCACAACGAGGGTTTTTGGAAGACTCCGAGCGACGGGGGATACATTTCAAATATTACTTAGGACAGAATCTATAATTCATTTTTTGCATTAACAAATATAAATACTACACTACTTATTTTATTTATAATACACACATCAAAGACCAAGAAAATCTCTTAGTAATCATCAAAAAAACTACTCACTAAATTGACTTTTATATTCTTCAATTAGATCATTTAATTTAGCTATTGAATCATTAGGTTCGGAAAGTAAACTTCCAAAATCATTTGCTCTCATATCTCTGGCAATAAAATGATATTTTTTCCCATCACTAAATTCAATACGTAAAATTTCTAAAAACGAAAACAGACTTGAAATACCAATATAATCTTCATACAAATAACAATTGGTATTAAAGAATCCTTTTACTTCGAATCCAGTACTAGTTAAATAAACAATATTTGTAACAACTAATTTGTACAAAAAAATACCTAAAATAAAAACTACAATAGACTGAATAATTGGTTCATTTATAGGACTCTTACTAGCGACAGTAACAAAAATCGTATAAACCATAAAAAGAAATACAAGAAAGGCGAATATTCTTACCCACCAAATTGACATAGATGCACCTTGATTTTTTAAAGCTAAAATCTTCATAAACTATTTTTGTTTTTTCAAATAAATTTTTGTACCAAATTCAGCTCCCAAATTATATCCACCCCCAACTGCACCAACTGTGCTTGTAAAGCCTTACGAAGAAAAAAATTGTATCAGCTTCGTTACCAAAAGTGGCCTTAAAGCCGTAATCCAAAAGGATTGAGATAAATATACCGTTGTGATTTGTCATATGGTAAAGCTACACAAACCCAATCAGTTTTGGAAGGCAATAAAGAGGGAGCTTATGGAGCACTTACCGTGTTGCAAACACTATGTTTATTTTGGATTCGGAGTGGCCTTCGGAACACTCCGAACAACGTAAGCTTTTACAAACAACAGCTTCTGCGAAAGGCTGAACAAAGAAGTAGAGCTCAAAGAGCACTTACCGTGTTACAAACACTATGATTATTTTTGGTTTGGAGTGGGTTTTGGAAGACGGCGAGCAACGGGGGGATACGAAGCACAAAACTTCATTTAACCACTGAACCGCCAATTTCTTGTAGGTGCTGTTATGTGCACGTGCTGTTCGTTCGTGGCGATACTGTGCGTATAAGCAAAGAAATTTATGTAGGCGATTAATAATCATTTATGGATCATTTTATTTTTCCAGTAGCCCCGCTTTTTGTGCGTAGTAAATATAACTTGAGCTATTTGCTTCAACTTGTCTATTTATTTTTTTGTAAGAAGATATTAGTGTTCCTGTTAATAGTAAAGCACCTGCCCCAAGTCCTAAAAATGGTAAACTTGCTACAACACCTGCACTTGCAAGTCCAAGTCCAGAAACTGTTCCCACAACTTCTTTCTGTTTAAAGTCAAGAAGCGAACTAAATCCATTCAAAATGAAATCAAGTTTTGAATCACCTAAAAGTTTTTTTATTTCAAGCAATTCTTTCTGAAGGTTTTCTTGGAACTGAATTAGTTTTAATTTTTTCTCGTTCTGATCTTCTGCATTTCTTAACTCTTGCTCTAATGTATCAAGAACTGCTCTGAATTGTAGCATCTCTTGCTGTCTTGCTTTTTTAAATTTAATAATGTCCTTGATGTCAGTGTCGGGTGAAGGAGTTGGTAGGCAACTTTCAAGTTGAAGTCGATAGGTTAAAACTTTTTTGTCTGCTAATTGAAATGTGAGTTTTTCAAATTCTTGTTCATCAGTTGATGGTGTAATCCAATCGCTACTTATAGAGGCTAAATAATCTGCGAGCATAGACATATAAATAATAGCTGAGTTTTTCTCCACTGTCATTACTCCATAGTTTCCTCTCTTTAGTAAATTTCTTTCGCCAAGAAAATCTACAATTTCATGCGATAACTTTTCAGCATACATTGAATAATCAGTAATTCCATTGTCTTGTCCCCAAGGGTAATCCTTTGTTACTTTTTGATATGCCTTGAATTCTTTTGATTCAATTGTATTGATAAAGTTCTCTTGAAACTTATTAAATTCTTTGTGCGATGGATTTAAATTGTTAAACACCGAAATTGGTTTATAAAACCCGTTATCATAAAGTAATTTAGTGTCATCATCAACTCTTTTATCGTTCATGTCAACAAATGGAACTATGCTCGCAACTTTGTCTGTGTAAAGTAAAGAGTTCCTTAACCAATTGCCGTCTGGAATATTTATGGCAGGATAGTAGAGTAGTATTCGTTCCATTGTCTTAGATTATTCGTTGTTTGAATTAAAGATACAGTTTGTTCGAAGCGGTTAGCATTGCACATAACGTTTTTGGGCTTTGCGATGGTGGGGCAATCGAAGCACAAATCTTCAATTTTGCACAAAAGTTGAACCGAAGAACTGCCGTTGAATTTTGCAGTTTCGCCCCACTATCGCAAAACCCTTGTTGTGCGTTCGTTTTTATTTTTTCAGCCCTATAAATTTCCAAAAGTTAAATTTAGGTTTCTCATTTTGTTTGTTTTGTTCATTGTACATTTTTTCCAAATCCAAATATGATTTTATTTCTACTTTTTGTCTGTCAGAAACTACGGTTCCGTAATGATTGCCAACATTCGAGCTGATTTTCTCAAATTTCCCAAGTGAAATCATCTTTTCATTAATTTTTAGTCCGTCTGCATAATCTTCATAAATCTCAATGGGTAGAGGTTTGTATTTAATTGTTGATTTAATATATTTCGAAAAAAAGTAAGGGTCCAAATCTCCAAACTCCTGTCCGAAAACAAGTGGGACTTCAATATATTGTCCCGTTTCAACATTGTCAAAACCGCAATGAAAACCGTGAACATAATATTTCCAATTTTCAATTTTTCCCTTTCCTCTATCTTCTCTGATTAATTGGTTAAAAGTTTCCAAAGGAAATTCCTTATTTAGCTTCAGTTCAAGTTTGTCAACTAACTTATATATTAATTCTTCCCCTAATTGTCTGTAATCCTTTGCACACTGCTCAAAAAAATCTTGATTATCTTCAATTTCTTTGTCTGTTATAAGTTTAGCGATGTTTATTTCTGGTTCAATTGTATGTATTCCAATTTGAAAATCTAAAAGTTGATTTTTTAGATTTTGTCCAATTCTTTCTCGTTGATTTTGAACTCCTCTTTCAAATACAAGTTTTAATTTCCGCTCTCGTGGAATTGCTCCAATTTGTTCAAGTGTTGGAATTTGTTCAACTGATTTTATTTTTAATATGTCTGTAGTTCTATTCAATGATGTCAGTTTTTAAAATGACGCACAACGGAGGGCAAATGGTTGCAGTCTGTTGGCTTTTGCCAAGCATATTGCACCCATTTGCTTGTTGGGCGAAGTTGATTTTTTTTGAGCCAGTTTAGTGATTCTTGCGCTTACCTTTGGTTGGCGAAGGAATCACGGCTCAAAAAAATGTAAAAAAAGACAATATATATCAAGACTCATTCGTTTGAAATTCAAGATTTTTTCTAAATCTCCTGCCATTTAGGCAAATTCTTCATTTTAGAAAATTCTTTTCTTCCTTCATAATCTTGCCTAAATAGCTGAAAATCTTGTAGATTTTTGAATTGCAAACGAATATTCCTATCTTCCATTTCGTCTTTTTTTTCAATTTCTGCCCAACATCTGTATATACGCTACTTAGCCGTTTTATATCGCTTATAACCGTTTGTCATCGGCTGTTATAGCGTATATTTCTTCTTTGTACGTGTCCATTGCGGTTGATTCAACGAAAAATCACTTCACTACAACGGCTTGATTCAAAGGTCGTATTCGTAAATTCTTACCCCTTAAAGGGATTAAGTGATTGGCTATACAAGAATATTGAATTATGCATATATCCCCAACTATTTTTATGCTTATTTATCAAGTGGTATAAAGTCAGTAATAGTCCACATAAAAAACAGCCCCACCTCGCGGCAGGGCTGTTCTGGTATCTATAAAGTGTGCCAACTGTAAACTGTTGACTGTAAACTAATTACTTCACTTCTTCAAAGTTCACAAACTCACCTTCTTCTTTGCCGTTTGCATTGGATGGCTGACCCGCGTTAGGGTCTTGCGCTCCTGGCTGGGCACCTGCGCCCTCTGCGCCAGCGGCGTAGATTTCTTGCGAGGCGGCGTTCCATGCTTCCGTGATTTTGGTCATGGCGGCATCGATGGCGGCTACGTTGCGGGTGCTGTGCGCGGTGCGAAGTTCTTCGAGCGCACCTTCGATGGCCGATTTGTTGCCTGCCGAAAGTTTGTCACCGTACTCCTTCAATTGTTTTTCAGTGCTGAAAATCATCGAATCGGCGGCGTTTACTTTCTCGATTTCTTCACGGGCGGCTTTGTCGGCGGCTTCGTTGGCTTTGGCTTCTTCTCGCATCCGCTGGATGTCGGCGTCAGACAAACCGCTGGAAGCTTCGATGCGAATCTTCTGCTCTTTGCCGGTGCCTTTGTCTTTGGCGGTTACGTTCAAGATACCGTTGGCATCTACGTCGAAAGTCACTTCAATCTGCGGTACGCCGCGCGGTGCTGGTGGAATACCGTCTAAGTGGAAACGGCCGAGGGTACGGTTTTGGGTCGCCATCGGGCGCTCTCCTTGCAACACGTGCAACTCCACCGAAGGTTGGTTGTCGGAAGCCGTCGAGAACGTTTCTGATTTCTTCGAAGGAATCGTGGTGTTGGCTTCGATGAGCTTGGTAAACACACCGCCGAGGGTTTCGATACCCAACGACAGCGGAATCACGTCAAGCAGCAACACGTCTTTCACTTCACCCGTCAATACACCACCCTGAATCGCGGCACCAATTGCCACGGCTTCGTCGGGGTTAACGCTCTTGGATGGTTTTCTGCCGAAGAATTTTTCTACTTCTTCCTGTACGCGTGGAATACGGGTCGAGCCACCTACTAATATTACTTCTTCAATTTCCGAAATCTTCAATCCTGAATTGCTCAATGCGCGCTTGCAGGGTTCCATCATGCGTTGGAACAGACGGTCGGCCAATTGTTCAAACTTCGCCTTGGTCAACGAGCGCACCAAGTGCTTAGGAATACCGTTGACGGGGAAGATATAAGGTAAGTTGATTTCTGATTGGGTCGAGCTTGAGAGTTCGATTTTGGCTTTTTCGGCGGCTTCTTTCAAGCGTTGGAGCGCCATGGCGTCCTGACGCAGGTCGATGCCTTCGTCTTTCTTGAATTCGTCGGCCAGCCAGTCGATGATTACTTGGTCAAAGTCATCACCGCCAAGGTGCGTGTCACCGTCGGTCGATTTTACTTCAAATACGCCATCACCGAGTTCGAGAATAGATACGTCAAACGTACCACCACCTAAGTCAAATACGGCAATTTTAACGTCTTTTCCTTGCTTGTCAAGGCCGTAGGCCAAGGCAGCGGCGGTGGGCTCGTTGATGATACGTTTTACATCCAGACCCGCAATGATACCCGCTTCTTTAGTCGCCTGACGTTCGGCGTCGTTGAAGTACGCAGGTACAGTAATTACGGCTTCGGTTACGGTTTGTCCGAGATAATCTTCGGCGGTTTGCTTCATTTTGGTCAAAATGTGCGCCGAGATTTGCTGCGGAGTATAGAGGTTTTCACCGATACGAACGCGGGGAGTGTTGTTGGCACCCTGCTCAACGGTGTAGGCTACGGTTTTCATTTCGCCGCTTACTTCGTTGAAGCGTTTTCCCATGAATCGTTTGATTGACGAAATGGTGTTGTTAGGATTGGTAATGGCTTGACGCTTGGCAGGAGCACCTACTTTACGTTCGCCGTTACCATTGTCCATAAAAGCGACTACAGAAGGGGTGGTACGCGCGCCCTCGCTGTTTGCGATTACGACGGGTTCGTTACCTTCCATAACAGCCACGCAAGAGTTGGTAGTACCTAAGTCAATTCCAATTATTTTTCCCATGTCTTTGTTAATTATTAAGCGGTTGGCCGCTGTTGTGAATGAATAGGAGATTGAATGTTTACTTTTTCAATCTGTACGGTCATCATTACACAATGAGCGTGCCAGCCAAAATTTGGGGCTTAAAAGTGACAATTTGGCAGAATACTTACCCAACTCATTGGCCTTTTTGCCTGATTATTGAGTCTTTTGTGATTTTATCTGAACTTCTGTTTATTACCTTTATTCATTTGTTTAATTGTGAACACAGGCCAAGGAATAGTAAGACCCAAAAACAGAATTCTGACTATTTTATGACCTAAAAAGAGCCTTTATTTGATCTTTACTTTGGTAGCCCCGTACCCAAACTTCTCTTTTTGGGCATCCTCAAAAAACTTCACGTTTTTGTGTTTGCTCATGCGGCGGTGCAGCTCAGTGCGCAGTACGCCGTTGCCTACGCCGTGAATGAACGTAATCTCATCCATGCCGCTGGCAATGGCTTTTTCGAGTTGTTGCTCAAAGGTTTTTAGTTGAATTTCAACCATTTGCGAGTTGCTCAGCGTCATAAAATCGCGGGTAAGCTTTTCAATGTGCAAATCAATGACCGCCGCTGGGCGCTCTACTTTTGTCGGAAGCGGCGCATCAGGCTCATTTTTCTCAAACATTTTTTCTTTCAGCGCCTGCGCGTTCAGCGGTTGGTCGGATTTTTCCTTTTCATCGCTGTCGAGTTGATACAGATACGCATCTTTGTCGAGGAGCGGAGCTTTGCGTTTGTTTTTGAAAAACGTGTTAGCGCGGAATTTCACCCGCTTGCTAAACGGCGCACGCTCGGGGGCAAAACCAACGGTGTAATACAGGCAATTGAACACAAAGGTGCCCCATTCGTCAAAGTCCTTGATTAATAAATCTTGCACTTTCACGCTGGTTTTGGCTTTCATCACCCCGCCCGAAAGACCGCGTTGGTGGCGCTCGGTGGGCATGGTGAGCGCGTAGGGGAGGTCCCAATCGGTATTGTTGACCAAATACAGCGCAATTTCGCGGTCGTTGAGCGGTACAAACGCCATAAAAATGCCTTTCTCGGCCTTGATTCCCGTCGGTCGTGATTCTGATGACTTTTCGACAGTCGGACTGACTTTTTGTCCGCGAAAAAACTGGCCTTCTACCGCCGACACCACCGCCAATTCACGTTTGAGGACCGGCAAGCGAAACCCTTCTTCAATTTCAATCTCCACGACATCGTTTTGCAAAAAACGCGTAATGATGCCTTCCTCTTTGGAATGGACTAATCTGACTTTATCGCCTATGTTCATTTGGGTATGGTACGTTGTCTAATTCCGTCATCGTCAATGACGGTAAAGTGAAATTCAAATGTATAAAAACCATTCTTGTCCAGCTCTAATAAGATTTGAGCGGGAGTTTCTGGCAAAAAATGGGGAAGTCTGAAGTAAATTACACCAAGCGGCCGGTAGCCTTCTTTGAAAACCAATGTTCCAAAATCGCTGTCGAAGGTAAGAACAATCCGCTCTTCATTAATAGCCCGTCCAATGACTTCAAAATCCTGAATACTTGGATTCTCTAACGAAATATGCTTGATGTCCCATCCCTGAGACGCTAATATTTTGTAAGAGGTAATTGGGAAATTTTCATCCGCGAGCCACTTCATGAAGCTTGTTTCAGAGGATAAGTCGGTAAATACAATAAGCCGTCTTTGGCCATTTGAAGCATAAAAGCATAGACCGCTAACAAAGATTCATGCGACAGACGAGGGTAATTCTCAAGAAGCATCTGCTCCGACCAACCGTCGCTTAATCGTTCAAGAATAAATTCAATGGACAGCCTGGTTCCTTTGATGACAGGTTTGCCGTTTAGAATCTGCGGGTCTGCGTGTATGTATTCTTGCCAGTTCATGGTATAGCGGGCTTTTTGCAAATTTATCTAAATTTTAAGAGATTCCTGTCATTGCACTACTGACGCAGTCGCAATGTGCCTTCTCCTTCATAGAGAACCACTTCATCCTCTAATAGTTCCCGAATGGTGTCAATGGCGGCTTGTTCGTTTTTAATGCCGAAGGATGCTACCAACTGTTGGGGCGTGAGTGGGCTTAAATTTAGCAGCCGCAAAATCTCTGCTTTGAGCTTGCCGTTTTCGGGATTGGCGGGCGTTTTTTTCTTTTTCGCCAAACAGTTATCACAAATTCCGCAACGTTCGTCGGTGTGTTCTCCAAAATACTGTTGCAACAACTGGGTGCGGCAGCGAGTGGAATGCTGCACATAATTGGCAACGGCCTCGATGCGCTCAAGGTCGGCCCTGTGTTTTTCCTGAATCGCCAAGGCATTGATGGGCATCATGTCGGCGTCGTAGCGGGGCGTCAGGAAGCTTAATTGCGGCTTGTCGCGTTGCTTTTCGTACACCAAAACACCCAAATCATGCAGGCTTTGCAGCATCTTCACCACGTCGGGTTCCATGATGTAGTGTTTTTGCCCGATGACGGTTTCGGAAATGTTGACAAACTGCGTGAAAATTTCGCCGCCGTATATTCGCAGCAGCAATTTGATAAAACTATCGTACTGCGGATATTTGAGTTGAAGGTCGTACAACGCGCGATTGTCGACCACAATGTGAATCTTTGACGAGCTGTTGTACGCGTCGCTCAATTGCAGAAAACCTTCTTCTTCAAGCAATTTGATAGCGTAATGGGTTTCGGAAGCGGGCAAGCCAAACGTTCCTGTAAAGGTCTGTAAATCAAAGTCGAAATACTCCAGTTCGCCGCCACCCACGGGCACGCGGTAAAAATTGGCCAATGCCTGATACACGCGCCTGACCAGCTCAATGGGCGGGTATTTTTGCTCTACGTTGCGTACAAGTTCGTTCAGGTCTTTGGGCGAATACAGCGCCACAGCGTAGGCTTTTTGGCCATCTCGCCCAGCGCGTCCCGCTTCTTGGTAGTAGGCTTCGAGGTTATCGGGCAGGTCGATGTGAATCACCACCCGCACGTCGGGTTTGTCGATACCCATGCCAAAGGCATTGGTGGCCACCATGACCCGCACGCGGTTGCGAATCCAAGCTTCCTGTTTTTCGCCGCGCTGTTTGGTGGGGATGCCCGCGTGGTAAAATTCCGCCCGAATGCCTTGTCGGTTCAGCCAATCCGCCACTTCTTTGGTGCGACGGCGGTTGCGCACGTAAATAATGGCCGAACCGGGCACGTTCTGCAATATTCTGACAAGGCGGGAGTCTTTGTTTTCTTCAAAAAAAGCCGAATACGAAAGATTGGAACGGGCAAACGTCGCCTGAAAAACGGCAGGTTCGCGCATTTGTAGCTTTTCGCAAATATCCAGCTTTACGGGCTCGGTGGCCGAGGCAGTGAGGGCGATGATGGGCACGTCTGGAATCAGGGCGTGAAACTCGGCAATTTGCAGGTACGAAGGTCGAAAATCGTAACCCCATTGCGAGATACAGTGCGCTTCGTCGATGGCGAGCAGGTTGATTTTCATCATCTTGGCCCGCGTCAAAAAAATATCGGCCCGGAGCCGCTCGGGCGAAACGTACAAAAACTTGGTGGTGCCGTGGATGCAGTTGTCGAGCACAATGTCGATTTCGTGCCAGTTCATGCCCGAATAAATGGCGGCGGCCATGATGTGTCGCCGCCGCAGTTGCTCCACCTGGTCTTTCATGAGGGCAATCAACGGGGTAACCACAATGCAAACGCCCTCCATGGCCAAGGCAGGAATTTGAAAACACAGCGACTTACCGCCGCCCGTGGGCAACAGGGCCAAGGTATCGCGCTTGGCCAGCACAGACTGAATGATATCTTCCTGTAAAGGCCGAAATTGGTCGTATCCCCAGTATTGTTTAAGAATCTCGTGAATCATGGACAGGTACTAATAAAGCGCAAAGGTAATGGTTGGGGAAGTAAATAAAATTTTATAATGTTGCTGAAAGTAGAGGGGGCAAGCCCTTGGCGGTGTCTATCATGCCCTTGGTGGTGTTTTCACCGCCAAGCCATACTACCGGGAGAAAATCATGCTTTGTAAAAGTTGTGGGTGAGAAACACCCACAACGGCCAAAAATGTTGCTGAACGGAAATGGGTAAGCCCTTGACGGGGTTTTCTTTCACCGCCGAGCTTTTTGATAAAGTTATGATTAGGAAATGTCCCTAATATTTGAATAAAATCGGGCATTGTAAAAAACACCCCGAGGGCAAAAAACAGCTAAAATAAATAATATACTTTTAACTCTAAATTCGTATGAAACTGATTCTTTTAATACTTTCCCTTTTATTGGTTAGTGATAGATTAATTGCACAAGGTGCCGCTGATATATATACAACCAATAATCCTGAAAGATACAACGACAGCCTTGCAAAGCAGGAAATAGAGAAAATTTATAGCATGCTTCTTTCAGGTAATAAGTTTGAGACCTTAGCCGAAAAATATTCTCAAGACCCAAGTAATTTTAATGATGGGGGTAAAATTGACTGGTGCTCATATGAAATATTAGATCCAGATTTTCAGAAAATTATCTTGGGACTTAAATTAAATGAGAGTTCAAAGCCTTTTAAAACACAATTTGGCTATCATATTGCTCAGTTATTAGATAAAAAAGGAAAGGAGGTATTGACAAGACACATTTTAATAAGAATATGGGACTAGTAGCCTTTTTGGATAAAGTTATAGTTAGGAAATACCCATAATAGTTGAAGAAAATCAGGCATCATAAAAATTGTGGGTGAAAAACACCCACAACGGCAAAAAATCGGAGAAAATCAGGCATCGTAAAAACTGTGGGTAAACACACACACAACGGCTAGAAATTATTCTTTTCTAAATCATTCACTATATTCTTGAAATCAATTGCCTGTTGTGGTAAAATAGTGACTACGATTTCCCATACCGCCCATAAATCTACACCCATATAATCGTGAATGAGTTTGTGCCGCAGGCCCGCCATTTTTCGCCAAGGGATTTGAGTGTATTGCTCACGAAAGGGGGTATCAATTTGCTTTGCGGCTTCACCGATTACCTCAAAGTATTCTTAATACAGCGTCTTGAACGAGTTTGTTGCGTAAAAAGTCATCTTCATTCATCCCTGATGTATATTCAAGAATGGATGTAATGCACTGTAAAATATGTCCAACGTAAATATGGGGTTCTTTCTTCACAGGAGAATGTGTAAATCTTTTTCAATATAAGGTCGCATGGCGGGCAGGATGGACTTTTCTGAGACCAAATCCACTTTGATGCCAAGAATGTCTGTTAAATCCATCTCAATGCCAACGAAGTCTAATAAATTGACCGTTTTTTCAAAATTGACCAAAATATCCAAATCGCTGTCCTGTCGTTGCTGGTTGCGGGCATATGATCCAAAAATACCCACCCGAGTTGGCTTGTAGGGTTTGAGATAGTCTACTATTTTCTGTTGCAGGATAGCCGAAATCATTGGTGAAATGTATTTTCAGTAAAATTAAGAAATTTGGCCCTTGGCGGTGACAACACTGCCAATTTTTTGTGTCAGCAGAATCCCCAAAAACGGCATCAATTACACCCACTCCATCCCAAACAAAGCGGCCAAATGCCCTTTTACCTTTTCTTCTACTTCAGCCATAGGGAGTTCGCGTCCGAGTTCTTGTTGCAGAGAAGTCACGGCTTTGTCGGTGATGCCGCAGGGGACGATGTGCCCAAAATACGATAAATCGGTGTTGACATTAAACGCAAAACCGTGCATCGTGACCCAGCGACTGCATTTTACGCCCATAGCGCATATCTTGCGCGGGTTTTGTAGGGTTTCAAAATCCAGCCACACGCCCGTCAGTCCATCGATGCGCCCAGCCAACAGGCCATAGTCGGCGCAGGTCAAAATGATGGCTTCTTCCAGCGTACGCATGTAGCGGTGAATATCGGTGAAGAAATTCTCTAAGTCCAGAATCGGATAGCCGACCAATTGTCCGGGGCCGTGGTAGGTAATATCACCACCGCGATTGATTTTATAGTAAGTGGCCTGTATTTCAGTCAATTGGGTTGCGTCAACCAATAAATTATCAGGATGTCCGCTTTTGCCCAGCGTGTAGACGTGCGGATGCTGGCAGAAAAGCAGGTGATTGGTGGTGCTGCGTTGTTGGTCAGCGGGAGCATTCCGATTGTGGGCTTTGATGGCTACATTTTCGGCCAAAAGCTTCTCCTGATAGTCCCAGGCCTGCTGGTAATCAATCAGGTTTAATTCCTCAAAACGGACTTTTTTGTTCAATACGGTGTTCATACATCACTAACGAAAAGGCGAAATTACCTAACTTTGTCGAGACACTTACGGCTATGTGTTAAATAACCATTCAAGTACCTGACCAACAATACGAATTTTTTATGCAGTTGGTTCGTTACTCAGAGCTTGGCTTAGTGTGTTCATAGTTAAGAAATTATTCTAATAAAAAAATACCATTTTGTCACCCTGCTAAGGGTCTTTTGAATGCGCTATTATAGCGGTGCATTTTATCTGTCATTAGATTCCTACGGAATGACAAAAAAATGGAATGACAAAAAATGCGACTGAAAAAGGAGTGATAGAAAAAAATATGATTTTAATAGCAGATAGCGGCGCGACCAAAACCGATTGGCGCATCATCAACCCACAAGGAGGAATTCAACAGGCAAAAACGATAGGATTGAGCCCTTATTACCAAACCTCGGAATCCATCGCGGCCGAATTGACCCAACACTTACTGCCTGTCGTCGAGGGTGAAGTGACCGAAATTCATTTTTACGGTACTGGTTGCGCAGGAGAAGAGCCCTGCGCCATTGTTCGACGTGGTTTGCAGGCGGTTTTTCCAACGGCCCAAACCATCGAAGTAGATAGTGATATGCTCGGCGCAGCGCGTGGGCTTTGCGGACACGAAGCGGGCATTGCCTGTATCTTGGGCACTGGCTCCAACAACTGTTTATATGATGGGCGCGACATTGCCGATAAAATCCCCTCGCTGGGCTTTTGGCTTGGCGACGAAGGCAGCGGCGGTTATTTGGGTAAAACCCTCGTAACAGCGTTTTTACAGAAAGAAATGCCCGAAGATTTGGCGGAAAAATTTGCCAAACGCTACGGGCTGAACCGTGAAATTGTGTTGGAAAATGCGTACAAAAAACCGTTTCCCAATCGCTACTTTGCTACTTTTTCTAAGTTTTTATTCGACAATCGCAGTCACCCGTTTGCGTACAAATTGGTGTATGATGCATTTATTGAGTTTTTGACAAAGTACGTCTGCAAACTTCCTGATTATCAAAAATATAAAGCTCATTTTGTGGGCTCGGTTGCTTTTTATTACAGCGATATTCTGCGCCGCGCTGCTGCCGAAAAAGGCATTGTAGTGGGGCACATTATGGAAACGCCCATTGCAGGTTTGGCGCTGTACCATCGGCCGCAATGAATTTTACAAAAGCCCGTGAATTTGGGCGTATTGAAGCAACATAATTGTTTTTCCGTCTTTGATTTCGCCCGTTTCTATCATTTGGAGCGCCTGTTGGAAGGGAAGCTCCAACACCTGAATATTTTCTTGCTCATGTTCGGCTCCGCCTCCCTCGTTGACTTTCATGTCTTTGTGGTATTCGGCGACGAAAAAGTAAAGAATTTCGGTTACGGAACCGGGCGACATGTAGGCTTCAAAAATTTTCTTCACCTGCGTAATTCGATAGCCCGTTTCTTCTTCGGTCTCCCTTCTAATACAATCTTCGGCGTTATCTTTGTCGAGCAATCCCGCGCAAGCCTCAATTAACATTCCCGTCGCGTTACCGTTGACGTAGGTTGGCATTCTGAATTGTTGGGTAAGAATTACGCTTTGGCTTTCAGAGTTGTAAAGAAGAATCACGGCGCCGTTGCCCCGGTCGTAGGCTTCCCGTGATTGTTGGGCCCATTGCCCCGCAGGATTTCGGTAGTCAAAGGTGATTTTTTTGAGTGTATACCAATTGTCTGAAAGCAGTTTTTCTTCAATGATTTTAACGTTTGGGTTATTCATGGCTGCCAAATTGATTGTTTTTGATTGAAAATGATTATTTTTGAGCAAAATAAATAGATTACGATGAGTTATCAAAGCAGAAAGCAAATCATTTTAAAAATCGTTGAAGAGAAAGGGGAGGCAGAAGTCAAGGAATTGGCCCAATTGATTGATACTTCGGAGATTACGATACGGCGCGATTTGGGGCAAATGGCGGCCGATGGCCTCATTTACCGCACCCACGGCGGAGCCATGAAATTGAGTCTGGTGAACCCACCGGTCAGTTTTGCGCAAAAATCAGGGGTCAATGCCGAAAAAAAGGAGCATATCTGTCGTTTGGCAGCGGCTGAAATCAACGACGGAGACGTGATTTTTATGGATTGTGGCAGCACCGTTTTTCGACTTTGCCCGTTCATCAAAAACAAAAAAATAAAGGTCATTACCAATTCTCTGCCCGTAGTGTATGAGCTGATGAATACGGAAGTTTCCATCAATTTGATTGGTGGAGAATTGGACAATGAGCGTCAGGCGGTTCATGGAATCATTGCCACCCAACACATTCAACGGTACCGTGCCAACAAAGCCTTTCTGGGAGTAGATGGCATTTCAGCCGAAAACGGCTTGAGCGCAGGAAGCGAAAAAGAAGCTGAAATGACCAAAGCAATGGCCGCCCAGGCCCATGTAACTTACGTGTTGTGTGATTCTTCCAAGTTAGGCAGAAACCAATACCTGACATTTGCACCGCTTCAATTGGTGGATGTATTGGTGACCGATGAGCAGGCAGAAGACAAAATAGACGGATTTAAAAACGCGGGTTTGCGGGTTTTAAATCAATAAATAACGGCTAAAAATTCTTTATTTATTCCCTTTAAAAACAAAAAAAGTCGAGGACGGCAGTTGCTGTCCCCGACTTGCGCGTGTGCGTTCCTCAAATAATAAAGGCAAACATGCCCTGTAAGTCTAAGCTCCCTCAGCCTTACAAAATGTACGTACGGAAAAAATCACTTTTGGGTTGCGCTTTTCTGAGAAATTTCTGTAAAATCCTTGGAAGGGATATAAAAAATGAGAAAATTAGTTTTTACCTTTGTCTCGCTATTGGAAGTTTCTCTGTTTCTCTCGACCGCATTGCTGCGTACTTGTCATCTGTCGGACGGAGTTTAGATCGAAGGCCGTCCGTAGCGCACCAAACGTTTTTACTGATCAAACAAATGAACATTTATGTAGCAAACGTCCCGTTCAAGGCGAACGATGACGAATTACGCGAATTATTCGAGGAATTTGGCGAGGTATCTTCTGCCCGCATTATCATGGACAAGTTTACGGGTAAGAGCCGGGGTTTCGCTTTTGTCGAAATGCCTAATGACGACGAGGCTAAGCAAGCCATTTCACAGTTGAATGAATTTGATTTTATGGGTAAAGTGCTCGTTGTAAACGAAGCACGTCCCCGTGAAGATCGCCCACGCACTGGTGGCGGCGGCGGTTTTGGCGGCGGCGGTAACCGCGGTGGCAGTGGCGGCGGCGGAAGCCGTGGCGGCTATGGCGGCGGCGGTGGTGGCCGTGACAACGATTTCAAGAAACGTTGGTAATAATAACTACATGATTTCTGTAGGGAGCCGATTCGAAAGAATCGGCTTTTTTTATTCGTTTTAGAGGGGTGAATGATAAGCATGGTTTTGCTACATCGCCCTTGTCGCGCTTCGCTTCTTAAAATTGATTCAGTAAAAATTGTTCAATTTATTCTTGTAAAGTCAATAGCAAGGTTAGCTACCAAAAAACACCTTTCTAATGACTCGTTTTAACTTCGAAGCTAAATTATACAAGGCATTCAAAGCGTGCTCGGGTGGGGCTATATGTATCGGCTTGGCAGGGGCTTTGAGTTTATTTGCCCTGTTGTCGACCCAACAAAAGGAGGGACCTTCGCCCGCTAAAACACCTGCCGAAGAAAAATTGACCTTTCAGCTCGAACCAGGGTTTAAAATACAATTAGTGGCTTCCGAACCAATGATTCAGGCACCAGTAGTGGTTACGTTTGATGAAGACGGACGGCTTTGGGTGGTTGAAATGAGGGGTTTTATGCCCACCATCGACGGTGAAGGGGAGGAAAAGCGCGTAGGGCGGATTTCGGTGCTAGAAGATAAAAACGGCGACGGAACGATGGACCACAGTACCATTTTTTTGGATGGATTGGTGATGCCCCGCGCCATTGCGCTGGTCAAAGGTGGGGCGCTTGTGGCCGCCAATAATTCCCTGTGGTTGGCACAAGACTTGGACGGAAATCTAAAAGCCGAATCTAAAATACTCCTTGATTCTACCTACGCCCGTAATGGCTTGCCCGAACATACAGACAATGGTCTGATGCTCAACACTGACAACTGGATTTACAACGCCAAATCGCGCTTACGGTATCGGCTTGAAGGCGGAAAATGGCGCCGCGACAGCACCGAGTTTCGGGGGCAATGGGGCATGAGTCACGATGACGAAGGACGTCTTTATTACAACTATAACTGGTCGCAGTTGCACGGGGATTTGGTACCGCCCAATTACCTTTCGCGCAATAAAAATCACACGCCTACTACGGGTATCGATCATGGTTTTACGATTGACCGCCGGATTTATCCGATACGGCCCAATCCCGCCGTCAATCGGGGGTATATTCCTGGAACATTGGATGCTTCGGGACGCTTGCTGGAGTTTACGGCCGCGTGTTCTCCGTTGGTGCTGAGGGGCGGTGTTTTCCCAAAAGAATACAACGGAAACGTATTTGTGTGTGAGCCTGCAGGAAATCTCATCAAACGTAATGCGGTAGACAAAACGGGTTTTATGGTATCGGCCCGCGACCCGCACCCGGGTAAAGAATTTCTGGCTTCGACCGACGAACGTTTCCGTCCAGTAGCTTTGACTACTGGACCTGACGGAGCCTTGTACGTAGCTGATATGTACCGTGGACTCATTCAGCACGGGGCCTACGTAACTCCCTATTTAAAACAGCAAACGCTCAACCGAAAATTGATGCAACCCATTAATCGGGGACGTATTTGGCGGATCGTTCCGACCGATTGGAAGCCGTCCAAACCGCGTAAGTTATCGAAGACATCTTCGGCGGAGTTGGTGGCGGCCCTGTCGCATACCGACGGGTGGCAACGAGACATGGCGCAACGTTTGCTCGTTGAGCGAAATGATAAACAAAGCATTCCGTTATTGACTGATTTGGTGCTAAACGGAGCCAATCAATTAGGTCGTTTTCATGCTTTATGGACGCTCGAAGGCCTGCATTCAACCTCAGAAGCTCTTCTTTTTACATTATTAACGGATAAAAATCCCCTTATCAGCGCCAACGCGTTGCGTTTATTGGAACCTTTTGCCATAAAAGATGCGGCGGTGCGCGTGAGATTAGCGCAAGCTCTCGGGCAGATAGGAGAGAAAGTCGCTCCCGAACAGGTACTTCAAATGGCCCTTTCGGCCTACGTCCTTGAACCAAATGATGCTCAATCGTTATTGGCGAAAATATTAGCACAAAATATCACTTTTCCGTTGATGCGTGATGCCGTCATGAGCAGTTTGTACAATCGTGAGTTTAACTTTTTAGCATCGTTGTTGACATCACCTCAATGGCAAACGTCTCAACCAGAAAAAGAAATATTTCTAGAAATGCTGACGACGGCCGTTGTTCGTAAACGGAATACCAAGGAAATGTCGGCGTTGTTAGCAATGTTGGATGTCGATAAAGCGTCTTTTGGTTGGCAGCAGAAAGCCATGCTTACCGCGATGTCTATTCAGGGGAAAAACCGCAAGCTTAAACCCATTCAACTTTCGTCGGCCCCTGCGTTGTTTGCTCGTACCGACTGGGAGCCTCTCCAAAAAACGCGACTGCAAACCGCTTCGGCGTTGTTTGAATGGCCGGGCCACGTAGCTCAGGCGAGCCAAGTGCAGCAGCCTTTATTGAATGATGAACAGCAGCAACAGTTTGCGCTGGGGCGTCAACATTATCTTACTACTTGCGCGGGTTGCCACGGGAGTGACGGGGCAGGACTTAGTCGTTTTGGGCCACCCTTGGTAGAATCTTCGTGGGTGTTGGGCGATGAAAAACGACTGGCGCTCATTGTATTGCACGGCATGGAAGGCCCGCTTGATGTGGCAGGGAAGCTGTACGATGTTCCTGATATTCTGCCTGTTATGCCTTCGCATTCTACCATGGACGATGGGGCTATCATGGCTATTTTGATGTATATCCGCAACGAATGGGGTAACAATGCAGGGCCAGTAAGCAAGGGAATTGTTGGTAAAACCAGACATACTTCGCAGGGAAGAGTAGTGCCTTGGACGGCCAAAGAATTGAATCAGTATGTGGTTGATACGAAGTAGGAGGAGCGAGGAGTCAGAAGCGAGGAGCGAGTAGTTGAGATGGGAAAAGGAGGTAAGAGGTAAGAATTTTGAATGATGCCCGTGATGAATGGATTTACAAAAACATACGCACTCGCCATTCGAGTCATTTACAAATCGTAATCAATAACAATGAAAAGACGCCAATTTATACAGAACACTGCCTTGGGTTTCACGGCGCTTTCGTTGCCTGAATTTCCTTTGTCGATGGCCTCCACCCGTATGGGCATCGTGGTACATTCGTACGCGAGTAGATGGAACTCAAAGGTCCAAAGTACTAAATACCCCGGGTTTCAAAACGCCGTTGATTTGCTGGAACATTGTCACCAAATAGGCGCAGGGGGCATACAGGTGGTAGTGAAAGATTGGAGTCTTGATTTTGCCCAAAAGGTACGCGACCGAAGGGAGAAGTTAGGACTTTACGTAGAAGGCTCCATTGGTTTGCCCAAAAAGCCAGAAGATGTTGCTGCGTTTGAGAATGAAGTTAAAAATGCCCGTGAAGCGGGTGCCCAAATCCTGCGGACGGTCTGTTCGGGTGGGCGGCGCTATGAGGTGTTTCATTCGGCGGCGGCCTTTCAAGATTTTAAGAAAAGCTCGTTGGTTTCTCTGCAATTGGCCGAGCCGATTCTCCGCAAATACAAAGTCAAATTAGCGGTCGAAAACCACAAAGATTGGCGGGCGAAAGAATTGGTGGCGGCGTTGAAGCAAATCAACAGCGAATGGATTGGCGCAACCTTAGATTTTGGAAACAATATTGCCTTGTTGGAAGACCCTACCGACGTAGTGCAGGCGTTGGCCCCGTATCTTGTCAGTACGCACATCAAAGACATGGCCGTGGAAGAATACGCCGAAGGATTTTTATTGTCGGAAGTACCGCTGGGGAAAGGAATATTGGATTTGCCCAAACTGGTGGGCATTTGTCAACAACACAACCCCAATGTCACGTTCAGTTTAGAAATGATTACCCGCGACCCGCTGATGATTCCGTGTTTGAATTCGGACTATTGGGCCACGTTCGACGGTATTTCGGGGGCTGAATTTGCCCAAACGCTTCAGATGGTCAAAAAAAACAAGTACGCTTTGGCGCTACCGAGGGTGTCACAGTTAACACCCGAGGAGCGGTTAGCGGTGGAAGAAAATAATATATTGGAAAGTTTGAAATACAGTAAAGAAAAATTAGGCCTTAAATAACCAATAAAATTACCTCTGAATTGCACCCAAATGGATAGAGAAAAATTCCCCGGAATCAAACAATTTGACCTGACAGGAAAGGCCGCCATCATTACCGGAGGTTCAAAAGGACTTGGACAAGCAATGGCCGCTGGGCTCGCCTCGGCGGGAGCCAACGTAATGATTGTCAACCGAAATGCAGAAGAAGGTGCTCAAACAGCACGTGAAATTAGCCAAGAGTTTGGCGTCAAAGCCCTCTCTTTCAGTGCGGATACGACCGATTTGGCCCAAACCGAAGCCATGGCCAAAACGGCCATGGACGCCTTTGGTCGCATTGATATTTTAATCAACAGTGCAGGCATCAATATTAGGGGAGCCATTGACGAAGTAACGCCCGAAGATTTTAAAAAAGTAATGGATGTCAACGTCAACGGTACGTGGCTTTGCTCACGGGCGGTGGTTCCCTATATGAAGGAAGCCAAGCGCGGAAGCATCATCAACATGGCCAGCACACTTGGGTTGGTGGGCTTGGCCAATCGTACGCCTTACACGGCAAGCAAAGGCGCGGTGGTACAAATGACCCGGGCGCTTGCGTTGGAGTTGGCACCTTTCAATATCAACGTAAATGCCATTTGTCCGGGGCCTTTTTTGACCGAAATGAATGTCCCGATTGCGGATACTGAGGAGTCTAAAAAATTTGTGGTGGGCGCAACGGCCTTGGGGCGTTGGGGGCTACTCCGTGAGATTCAGGGGGCGGCCATTTTTCTCGCCAGCGATGCCGCCACTTATATGGTAGGCTCAATGCTTACCGTGGATGGCGGTTGGACGGCACGGTAAATGAAAAGTTACTCTCTTTCAATCACAGAAAGAGAGCACTTTTTAACGTTTGATGATGCGTTTATGAATGGCGGGAACCTCAATCATTATTCAATTACGACCTTAGTAGTCATCGTTTTCAAGCCTTTGCTTACCCTGAGTACATAAGTTCCTTTGTTCAAATGGGTGGCTTGAAACTCGTCTGCATTTTGATGGAACGGCAAAGCCCTGCCCATAACATCAAATAATTCGACTTTTCCCTCTTTTAGCTCGGTTGGTAAACCCAGTCTAAATAGCCCATTGTTAGGATTGGGAAAAACACTGATTCCATTTTTCGATTCCTGCCGATCGGTTCCCAATACCACGGCCGGTGTGATATTGATAAACAAGGCTTCCGAGCGTTTACTGCATCCTCCGCTGTTCACTTTTACAGTATAGCTGCCCGAATCCTTCGCTTCATAACTAATGCCCGTTGCTTCCTTAATATCTTCATTGTCTTTTTGCCATTGGTAGGTCAAATCTGTTCCTGCATTGGCTTCTAAAATCACTGAAAATATGCCCGCCGCAGGATTTGACCCCACCAAAGGCGTGATCTTGGCAATCCGCGCCTCAGGCACTGGACTAAAAGTGAGATTTACTGCCCCGGAAGTGAGTATACCGCAAGCGGCATCCTTTGCCACTACTTTATAACTACCCGCCACAGATGTGTTTACTGCGATATTAAATCCCTCTGACGTTAATTCTTTGTCGTCTTTTTGCCATTGATAACTAAACCCCGGCACCGGGTCTATGCTTAGTTTAACGCTCTCATTGACACAAGCCTGGGTTTTTGAGGCATTTATCTGTGGTTGGAGTGAGGCGCAGTCGAGAATCAAACGCACTATACGCCCTTTATAGACCATGAGAATCTCCGCATCTGAGATGGGGTAAATACTGCTGATAAGCGCTGGATTAATTTCTTTTGGAATAGCAAATGTGTTATCCGGAGAGCCATCCTTATTCAATAAAAAGAATTCGTTATGGCCATCATCACCGAACCTACCAAAAATCAAGACTTTTTGGTCTGCTTGTTCATAGATAGTCAGAGGGAAGGATACACGCAAAGCAGGTTTGAACGCACTGTCGGGAAGTCCATCATTATTAAATCTCCACAGTTGTAGATTGGTTACAATCAACAGTTTATTGTTAGCTTGAATTTCTTTTAAACCACTGGAGAAATCGATGTCCATTAAAATAGGTTTAAAAGAGGTATCAGGTGCGCCATTGGCTAGGAGACGGGAAAGAATAGGTTGATCATTCACTCTTTCCAATACAAGGATTTTTCCATCTTTTAACAACCAATAAGAAATAAAAGTATCCTTCAATACAAACTCTTGAAACGCATTTTGAGGGTTTACTTTTTGGCCTTCATTATTAATGATAAACCTTCCATTGGTAGTGTTGGGATGGAAATTCCATTGTTTTACTAAAAAGAAATTGTCAGGTAAAGGAAGTGTGGTTGCGCTATCTCTCAGAAATCTATTGTCGATACTACCGTCCGCCTTGATTCTGTAAGTGTTGGAAAAAAATTCAAAAATACCATTGGGCTCGGTTTCTCGATTGAGGAGAAGTGAGCCATCATTTAAAGCATATACACTTTTGTTTTTAGCATAGGCAAAGGCATGGTTGCTCGAACCGCCATAGTATTGAAGCGTATCAAAAAAGCCCTGTGTATACATTGCTGGTAGCGTAGGTTTTTTTGATTGGTAGGCAATTGTGCTATCGATACGCCCGTCTTTATTGAGTCGATACAAATCAGCGTTATAACCATTCTGAATATCCACCAAAATCTGGTCATTTTTCAAAAGTGCTCTGATGCCATTTACTTTAGACCGGGCAAGACGGACGTTTGATTTTTGCAGCACATTTCCTGAACCGTCGATCCAAACGAGGCCTTCTACATAATTGGAGAGCAGGAATTGATCATTGGCAAGGGGCGTGAGAATGTACCTGCCATACATAGGCCGCAGTGCACTGTCCTTTATCAATGGTTTGGCTTCATTGGTACTGGTAATGATTTTGTACGGCATTTTCCGGTTGGGTTCAATGATATTGCCATCGGCCAGCAGAATAATATTTGAGTACTCATCTGTTTCTCCCGTGGGAAAAGGATTGCTTTTCTCCAAACTGCCGTCGGCACTAAAAATGAAATAGGAATAGACATACGTATTGGTATTAAACGCCCATGTTCTGGTTTTGGCAAAAATTTTCCCATCGGGAAAAAAAGATACCTGCATTACCTGCCTATCGACAGTAGAAAAATCAGTCTCATTCTGTCGAAGGTTAAATATCTTTTCTAATTGACCATCCTTGCCATAAATCCTTATTTTAACGGTGTTATCTTGGACAATCCCTAACTGAATTTTATCATCGGATGTCAAGCTTGCATACCGATTGTTTGATTCACCCTCGTAAGTATCGCCTGTTTCTTTTTGGAAAAGAAAAGTATTATCGAGTGTTCCATCACTCAGTAAGCGGAATAATCCCATCTTCCAGTTGAAGAGGATGATTTTTCCGTCAGATTGTATTGCGTAGTTGTCAACATAATAGGGGAATTGGTTAGTATAAACAGTGTCTATCCCTTTGTTGTTGAAGCCGACTATTGTTAATGTAACGCCCGAACCGCCTTTATCTAAAACACCGATCAGTCTTCCATCAGGAAGGGCTTTGAAAACAGGGTAGAGACCTATCTGCGGGATTAAGGTCGCTTGGAAAGTTTCATCATAACTACCATCCCTATTGAGTCGGAAGACGTTGCCCGATGCTGGCTTTTCATTGATATAGTCAAATCGATTATCGTTGATAACAATTATTTTGCCGTCGGGCAAAACAACAGGTGCGGTGAGATTATACGTTCTGAGAAGTACTTGCTGTCCAATAAAATCGGGACTTTTGAAGTTGGGGTCAAATGCATAAATTTTCTTTTTTTGCGCATACACCATTGTCACGATGCCCCAAGCTAAACAGAATAAGATGGCTGATTTTTTCATTGGATAAATTAAAATTCAATGGTTTAGAAAGTACCGTATCGGTACTTCCCGAATGGATAAAAGAGGAACACAATAGCATAGACGGGAGATGCTGTAAAAGGGTTGTATGGTTTAATTCAGTCAAATTTCGGGACTACGGCCCTGTGAAAATGAGAGATTTGACGGGATATTAGTGATTTCGACTATCTTTCTAAAAAATAATCAACCTTTTTGCCGGTGCAGACAACCCAACGGGCGGTTACTTTCGTCTATGGATTCAGCAACCTGCCATGTACCAAAAACAGCGGGTCAATTGTTTAAAAGTTTTCATAATGTCATTGAAACGTTACATAGCAATCGGGATTTTAGGAGGGCTTTGGTCTTGCGACGCAGTTGTCAATAAAGATACGATTATCCCTGAAGAGCCTCAGATACCGCAGGCCGTGGTGGAATCGGTTCGGGCCATCAATCCCAACATGTCTGATGTAAGCCTTACCAGAATGGCAAACGGCGAATTATGGCAAGCTGATTTTCCGTCGGCCATGCACCGAAATTTATTGTTGATAGACGATAGCGGCGAAATTCTTTTTGAAAATCGATTAGTTGGAAAACCCCAGCAACTGCCCGTAGCTGTTCGGAACGAAGCCAATCGGATTGCGCAGCAAGGGTTTATTGAATCGGCATCGGTGATTCAGCGGGATGCGCAAACGCCGGCGGGCTTTTTGGTAGAGGTAAAAATGAAAGACGGCCAAATTCGAAAGCTTCGTTTTAACAGCAATAACGTTTTGGAAACCGATGTCCCCGCCGCTGCTCCTGTCCGCACGACCAACCTTTATCTCACCACCACCGAGCAGATCAGGGAAGATGCGCGGATTCCCGCCCACATTCGTCAGTTCTTTGCCCAAAATCAATTTGCCGTGGCGCACGTAGTGGTGTATGTGTACGAAGACCAAACGGCCAAAATCGTATTGACCAACTACCAACTGACCAATAAATCCGTTACAAGTACTGAAATCCTGCTGGCAGCGGATGGCAAAGTGCTGGAATGGATTGCCCCGTTGGAAAAAGAAATAAGCTATGAAGTGACTCCCCAAAATGAGACACCCGCTCAACTCAATGCTTTGATGACGGCTCAGGCTCCTGGGTGGACATGGGAATACAGCGTGAGAGAACGACAGTTTGGCAAAGAAGCCCAATGGACAACACGCGGGAAAAATGCCAATCAGGAACTCTTTCGAGCACTGGCAGATTACCGAACGGGCACCGCATTCGTGATCAAAACTTCGATCATTAGTACCAATGATATTCCCGATGCTACGCGTCAATACCTTGACAGCCAATGGAGTAGCTGGCAATGGATTAGAGGCCGAAAGTTGCAGCGGACGGACAAAAATCTTCCCGAAAAGTATGTAGTTGAAGTGAAAATAAACGCAGATAGCTACATGGTTCTCTTTGATGGAAACGGCAAATGGCTGTATCAATACAAAAAATCAGGATAAGAGTTTAGTAAAATGTATTCAGGAATCAGCTATATAGCATAAACGTTTACCATTTTGGCCGCATCTCAAAAAGAGATAGATTTAGTAAAAGCCTGTCAGCGCAATGACCGTCAGGCCCAAAATGCCTTTTACAATTTGTATAAAGGGCGTATGATGGGTATTTGTCGTCGTTATACGCGAACAGTTGCTGAAGCGGAGGATGTTTTTCAGGAAGCCTTCCTGAAGATTTTCCAAAACATTGGTTCCCTGCAAAATCCCGAATCAGTAGTGTATTGGGTAAAATCAGCCGTGGTACGGACGGCCATTGACTACTACCGTCAACACCAACATGAGAGTGAGCAGGTAAACTACGAAGCCATTTTGGAAGACTGGAGCGAAACGCCGAATGTATATGACCAATTGACGCAGGAAGAAGTACTGAACATAATCAATCAAATGCCTAATGGCTACCGTTTGGTGGCCAACCTGTATTATATTGATGGATATACCCACCGGGAAATTGCGGAGATGCTCGGTATTGCCGAAGGAACATCTAAATCGCAGTTGGCCAGAGCGCGGGAAATCCTGAAACAAAAATTGAAAGCAATGGGCCTTTGGGCAATAACTTTATAGACCAATATGAAGGACGATGATGAGTTAAAGGAATTGTTGGGGGGCATGTTTAAGGATTTTGAGTCTGAACCCAACCCGCAAGCCTGGCAACGTATTGAGGCAGGGTTGCTGACTGCCCCCCGAAATGCTGTCTGGCCCAGAATCATTTTAGGGGCTTTGATAGGAGTATTTTGTGCCGGTATTTGCCATGCACCAGTGCATAGCAAATGGTTGCAGGCAACGGCAAAAATCAACATTGACGCTTCCGCAAATCAACCTGTAAAAATGCGCAGGCAGGTGCAGTTTGTTGATAAACAATTGGTTAAAACCGTTAAGGTAACTGTAAATGAACTGGCCACTGCATTGGCTTCTGAAAAAATATCCTCCGCAAAGACTTTAATTGAACCCCAAAAAGAACAAAATAGCCCGAGCCCTGCATTGACTGAGCCCGAAAAGACAACGTTGGCGGCAGCAGCAATTCCACCTTCGTTTCAGCCTGAATTATTGAAAGGGAACGGAATCAAAGCGCCGACGGTCATATTAGGAAGCTCACAGGTAAATGTGCTACAATCTCCAGTCAAATCTACTTCCGCAATCAGACTGTGGTCGATCAGTGTGATGCCGTTGGCCACTTATCAGCGAATGTATGTGTTGCCCGAAGCAACTGCGCAAATCCAACAGATTCACTCAGAACATCCTTTAAATGGCAGCCGAACCGGTTTGCGCATTGGAACGGAATTGACGTTATTGCATGACCGGTCAGCTTGGCGTGTGGGGCTTAGTTATACGCAAATGCGTCAGCGAATGCAATATACCTTGAGCACCAACGAATACAAACTAAGCACTCTCACCCCTCAACCGACAGTGAGCTGGCAAACAGAGCAGGCAGAAGAAATGAGTGAATGGCATTTGGTGGGAATTCGTGCCGACCGCCAATACCAATTGGCCGCCAATGGTCGACAAAGGTATTTTGTAAGCCTTGGTACCGAAGCAGCGATAGAGATGGACCGTCGGCAACCTTATGTCTGGGGACATATCTCGGTGGGCATGCAGAAATTGCTTACCCCACGGGTATGGATGACCGTAGAGCCAACGGCCTCTTACAGTGTATTAAGCAAAACTACGGCTAACGGCTTATTGCGCGTTAATCCGTACAATTTCGGATTGAAAGTAAGTTTGGGAATGATGCCATAAATCAGAGAACAGCAATGAAAAAATTATTGTTTTTGTGGACACTAAGCGGTTGGGGCGCGTGTGTACATGCGCAATTGATTTCCAATAAACTGTGGGAGAAATCAGTCGGCACTTCGTTGAATGGTGAGCTTGCCATTGGGTGGCCTTTTAGCCATCAAACGCCTAACGGTTCAATCCTGTTTAGTTTCCCGTATCGACAATGTGTCCTGAAATGCAGTACAACGGTCGTGAATCGAACCATTTTTGTGGACAGTACTTTTAAAAAGGATAACCGCAACTTGCTGAACAATAATTTTGAGTATCAGCCTTTTATCAATGGATATTTTGTAGAAACTGGGAGCATCACCGAGCCTCAAACCAATAAAGTTTATTATACCTCAACCGTTTATGATCCCAACAGTGATGTAAAAGCCGTTTTTAAACGTGTCGAAAAT
This sequence comes from Runella rosea, assembly GCF_003325355.1. Lineage (GTDB taxonomy): Bacteria > Bacteroidota > Bacteroidia > Cytophagales > Spirosomataceae > Runella > Runella rosea. The sequence goes on along the minus strand of NZ_CP030850.1, from coordinate 1,368,520 downwards.
CCTCTAAAGGTGGGGGCACTGACGCCCAATACCAACGGAGGATTCCTGATTTCGTTGCATGAAAATGGGGCTTTTGTTCCCGACAGCATCATAAGCGTTGACAACAATGGACAGGTCGCGTGGAAATATGCGATGCGTTCAGCGTTGTTTCGTTGGCAGGATTCCATTTATAAGCCTACTGCATCTGATGTGCCTTTTTTGGGGAATGATAGGACTGCGGCCTACATTGCCAAGAAAGAAATTCGTTCTAAAACGGATTTTTCTCTCCTTTTGACTACCGTCAAAAATCTCGTGTTGGTAGATAGTACTGGGCGCGAAAAATGGAGTGTTTTGGCCGATTCAAGTGTTTATTCGACCAAAATTGTGGGTCAAGATGCACAATCTCGCTTCGTAGTGTTGACGGTAAAAGATTCGACAGGAAGCCTTCTTAAATTTGATATGGAAGGAAAAAAAACCGAAACGCTTTCCCTTAAATTACCGCCTTTCTATAACCTCAATAATGTTGCCTTCCAAAGTACGCCCGACAACGGATTTTTGCTTTTTCGTAAAAACTATGCCATTCCTGAACTCATCAAATTTGATAGTGCTGGTCAGTTGCAGTGGAAATTCTCTGGCCCTGCCTATTTGAACAAATTAAAGGTTTATTCAAACGGCAGAATTCTTGGATATACGCACTACTACAACGATTATAAGCTGTTTCTGCTGACGTCGAGTGGAAGCCCTATTTTCTCCGACAAGATTATTCATTTTGTGGAAAATAATCAGGGATGGATTTATTTTACCACGACCCAGAAAGTCTATGCGGTCAATCCCGAAGGGGAACTCGCTTGGACGGTAGAACGGCCTACTTCTTATGCCATTTTAAGTTTTGACCGTGACGGAGCGCTGCTTCTGACCGAAACCATTTCTGAGAAGAATGCAAATGCGGCGAGTTTCCTGAAATTGACAGGTTTGGATGTGGTTAACACATTTCGTATTTCAAAATTTTCAACGACTGGGCGATTGATTTGGGCGCTGCCAGTGAAGCTACCAGTGCAAGACCCCAACCGTCAGGCACGAATGCTGGCGGGAACGTATCCTTCCAACGAACAGAAAGATGAATACCTGATTACCCAATTGTTGGTTACCCTGAATCCTGATGCGACGATGGGCAATTGGGATAACTTTTCGCACTTTACCTCCGTCACTAAAATCACGCGGCCCTGCTACGAGAACCTTACCGCTACGCTTCAATCAACGGCATCGGCCCTTTGCGAAGGACAAAAGTTGCCTTTGATTGCGAATACCGATTCTCTCCATTTTTTGTCCTACCAATGGCAGCGCAATGGGCAAATCCTACCCGCCGCCGTACAGTCGACTTTTGACGCAACTGCGCCAGGAACTTACCGCGTTTTGGTGCGGGATACTGTCTGCGCTGTTTCTTCCTTATCGCCCGTCGTTGAAATAAAGCCTGCCGTAGAAGCCACCGTTACGCCTGAAGTAACAGGCCCGATTTATGCCCCATTGAAGGCCCGATTGAAGGCCAATGAAGGGACGGGTCTAACCTATCAATGGTTGAAGGATGGAATAGAAATCACGGGAGAAACCAACTCGGTGTATGAAGCGGGAGAAAGCGGAAACTACGCCGTACGAGTGACCAAAGACGGCTGCCGTAATACTTCCCAAGCGTTGGGAATTACGATTTTACAGCCGCTTGGTGTGGAACCTACGTTGACTGAGTTGGTAAATGTTTATCCCAATCCAACGAATGGTAGGTTTCAATTGACGCTACCGCCTCAGGGGCAAAATACCTTAGTAGAGATGCTTGACGCCACGGGCCGTTCATTGCCTTTACAGGTGCGTGCAGGGTATTATGAAGCAGAAGCGACTCCTGGGTTGTATTGGATACGGGTAAAAGTAGGCAGGGAAGAGATTAAAAAACGATTAATCATTATTCATTGAAACTAAATAAGTAAAAAAAATATACCTTTTTGTTGGTTATTTGAGGGCTGATTCGCAAGATTCAGCTCTTTTTATTTTATTCGCAATAAGAAAACCCCTGTACCCTAAACTCTTAACCTTTTTAATGCAATGGCTGACCGAATAGGTGGTTATCGTATTGGTAAAATGCCAGACGATGTAACCCAAAAAAAAATCAAAAAAAATCTTAATCTCCCGCCCAAAGTCGACTTGCGAAAATTTATGACTTCGGTCGAAATGCAGGTGGGAAACAGTTGCGTAGCCAACTCCTTTGCGGGTGCATACGAGTATTTGGCCAAGCGTACGCTCGGCGATTCTTCGGATGTAAGTCGTTTGTTTATTTACTATAATGCCCGGTATTTTGCGGGTGAACAAGACGAAGATAATGGCTCGATGATGGTCAATGCCATCGAAGGATTAAAAGAATACGGTGCTTGCTCAGAAGATTATTGGCCCAATGATAATGATAGGATAACGGAAGAACCCGATGAGGATTCCTACAATCACGGGGCTAATTTCCGGATTGTAGAAGCCGAATTTATCAAAACGGACTTAGACCTCTGGCGGCAAACCCTGGCCGAAGGGTACCCGATTGCGTTTGCGCTTAATACCTTTAAGTCTTTTGATAGCGCAAATCGCAACAAAGGCCGGGTAATCATGCCCAAAGCTTCTGACGAGGTTCGTGAAACGCACGGTTGGCACGCCATGCTTTGTGTGGGTTATTCTGACCCCGACAAAATGTTTATCGTCCGTAATTCTTGGGGTGAAAGATGGGGCGACGGTGGTTATTGCTACATTCCGTACGATTATGTCATGCACGAAGATTACAACGGACACGATTCCTGGATTGTAAAAGCCGTAGAAAATTTGGATTTCAGCGAGGATATTTCTGACGATAGCGAGGAGTCCAATTTCTACGATGAAGACCGAACCTACCTGACGGATTTCTACATTCAAGTCGAAGACCCCGAAGATTTTGCAGCTCAACTAGAAGCCCTTTGTCAGGAGTACGTGAGTGAGGAAGATGAGTACTATTTTGACTACGAAACCATCGAAGATGAGGACGGGGTAGAGTACCTCGAAATCACCAACTTCGAAATTCTGACGGATGTGTACGAAGATTTCTTGGCAGATTTGGATGCGCTCTGCGACGAATACGCCATCGACGGAGATTATGAATATGTACTGGTCGGGGCCGAAGAGGAAGAAGAAAATGAATAACCAAACGCCCGATTTGGGCTGATTATTCAGTATGGGTTTGTCATTTTGTGGTTATTTATATAATTTTAAGGAGGTTTATTTGTGATTTATCTTTATAAAACCAACCCTTTTACAATTATGAGAACCATTGATGCCTGGCTGAATGAATACGGTGAAAGCCATCAGAATCCTACCAATAAACTGGTACACTGGATTTGTGTACCTGCCATTTTTTTTAGTGTGGTAGGGTTGCTTTATAGTATCAAACTGCCCGTTTTGATTGCCGAAAATCTGCCGCTCAATGTGGCTATGCTCGTACTGGCACTGGTGACGATTTATTACATACGCTTATCGGTTACCTTAGCGATTGGATTGATTCTGTTTACGAGTTTGTGCCTTTTTCTGGCCCAACAAGTTGAAAATCAAGGTTGGACGCTGTGGCAGGTTTCGTTGGGTATTTTTGTGATTGCTTGGATTGGGCAATTTTGGGGGCATAAAGTGGAAGGAAAAAAACCTTCTTTTTTTAAAGATTTACAATTTCTGATGATTGGCCCCGCGTGGTTGATGCACTTTATCTACAAAAAAGCAGGGATACCATATTGATAACTTTATCTCAAATTTGGGGGTAATCGGTGCAATGCCGATTACCTTTTTTGTTATCCTAAACCTAAAATACCAACTGATTGACCCAGCCTTATGAACGCCTTTGAACGCCAGAAAAAAATATATTTTGAAGGAGCCTCAGGAATCGTGTCTTCAATTCCTGTTGACGCTCAGGGGTTGGAAAACAAAGCGATAAAAGCCCTGTCGCCGCAGGCGGCGGCTTATATTGTGGGAGGAGCGGGCCACGGTGATACCATGCGGCAAAATCGTCGGGCGTTTGAGCGTTGGCGCATCATACCACGTATGTTACGTGATGTGTCGGGGCGGGATACGAGCATTGAATTATTCGGTAAAAAACATCCCTATCCCTTATTGTTGGCTCCCATTGGTGTGCTGGAAATGGCGCATCCTGAGGCAGATTTGGCCGTAGCCAAAGCCGCCGCTGCCACGGGCATACCTTACATTTTTTCCAATCAGGCATCGGTACCTATGGAAGTCTGCGCGGCGGCAATGGGCCAGCAAACGCGATGGTTTCAGTTATATTGGAGTAAGTCGGACGAATTGGTGGCGAGTTTTGTTCGGCGCGCCGAAAGCAGTGGTTGTGAGGCAATTGTAGTTACTTTGGATACAACCCTTCTGGGCTGGCGCACCCAAGATTTGGAGCTGGCGTACCTGCCTTTTTTGCGTGGAATGGGCATTGCCCAATATACTTCCGACCCCGTTTTTCGTCGATTGCTGGAAGAGCCAGATCCCACGCCCGCGCCCAAACCCAAGATAACGTACGATGCCATACGCACCTTGTGGAACGTTATCCGACATTATCCGGGTAGCTTTTTAGAAAATGCCAAATCGGGCAACCCCCGCAAGGCGGTCAAAAAATTTGTCGATATTTATACGCGCCCTTCGCTTACTTGGGAAAATCTGGCCTATCTGCGCGAGATAACTAAACTGCCGATTTTGCTCAAAGGAATTCTTCATCCCGACGACGCCCTCAAAGCCTTGGATCATGGCATCAACGGTTTGGTCATTTCCAACCACGGCGGTCGCCAGGTAGACGGGGCGGTGGGTACGATGGATATGTTGCCGCGTATCGCCGAAGTCGTCCAAGGTCGTATTCCTTTGCTGTTGGACAGTGGCGTGCGCGGCGGGGCTGATATTTTTAAGGCTTTGGCGCTCGGCGCTACTGCCGTTTGCTTGGGGCGTCCCTACGTGTATGGACTGGCTTTGGGGGGCAGCGAAGGCGTACAACAAGTTTTGGCCAATTATCTCGCAGATTTTGATTTGACAATGGCATTGGCAGGTTGCCGCTCCATTGTAGAAATCGGGCCAGAAAGCGTGATGGAAACGTAAAATTTAAGCCGAAAAACTGTAAAATTTTTAACTGAAAAAGCGATGTAAAAGTAGTTTGGTTTACTTCTTTTTCAGCACCAGTGCCGATACCAGCGTCATGAGCAAACCCACTGGAAATGGCTCCATAAAGGTGACGGCAAAATTGTAAAACGGATTTTGATATTGGGTGTTGGCCTTGGCTATTTCGGCGGCTTGTTGGGCGATTTCGGCCGCGCTTTTACCGTCTTCTTTCATTTTTTGGAGATGATAGGCCCCAAAATCCTCCATAAAAGTAGGGAAGAAATTGAAGAAAAAAATTAACCACGTAAGTGCGTAACAAACGCAGGAAATGACCGTCACTGCAATGCCGATTTGAAATGCCTTTCCAAACGTAATTCGTCCTTCGCTGTGTTGGTCGCGGTACGATTTGATGCCGAAATAAACCAACGTTAACGAGAGAATAATGGACGTAAATCCAAACCAAACGCCGTAATCGGCAAAGGTTTCAAACCCAATGGCCCGGCCAATGGTGGTTAATAAAACCAGTAAAACGGAAGAGAGAGCACCCGAAATAAGCCCGAACCGAATAATTGTCTTTTGCATAATTGGTAGTTTTGAAGAGGTGAATGCTAAACGGGGTGATTGTTGTAAACCCTGAGCAAAAGTAGGGTAGAAGCCAGGAACGAACGGTCATACTTTTGGGTGATTTTTCCGAAATGGCCCAAAATCATTCTTTAGTTTACCCTTAATATCCCCAACTCTTTGGCGCGATGGATGGCTTTGGTGCGGCTGTTTACGTCCAACTTTTCAAACAACCGCGCCGAGTGTGTTTTGACGGTGTTGGGTGAGACAAACAGTTTATCTGCAATTTCCTGATTGGTCAATCCCTGCGTAATCAGTTCCAACACTTCCAACTCCCGTTTGCTGATTCCCAATTCCTTGATTTTAGCTTCATCAAACGTGGGCACTGCCTGAACACTCATGGGAGCGGGGGATTGGCGGGTGAATTTAAGCCCCGCCCAAATCCCGATTCCCATGAATAAGGCCGCAATCAATCCACCGTATATTTCAAAAATGTGCATTCGTACCAAAAATTGGTACTCGATGAGTTTGAGCACAATCAGCAGGAAACCCAATCCAAGCCCGTACAAAAAATACGTTTTTCTCATTCTTTCAAAAAAACAAATGACTGCGGTGGCATGACTTTTTCTCAAAATTGATTAAAATTGACAAACAACTCAATTTCTTCTCCATTATTCGCATGAAATTAGCTCAACAAACCGCCATTATCACTGGCTCTAGTTCGGGAATTGGCCGTGCCATTGCCGTTGCCTTCGGAAAAGAAGGTGCCAACGTGATTGTCAATTACAACAGCAGTCGGACAAAAGCCTTGGAGGTTGTCAAACAAATAAAAGCCGAAGGCGGCGATGCCATCGCGGTCAAAGCCAACGTGGGCAAAGAAGCCGACGTGCTCAAAATGTTTGAAAAGGCCATTGAAGCCTTTGGTCAAGTGGATATTTTAGTGGCTAACAGCGGGATTCAGGACGATGCGTCTTTCCTGAATATGACCCTCGACCAATGGAACAACGTAATAAACATCAACCTGACGGGGCAGTTTTTGTGCGCCCGCGAAGCCGCCCGCCATTTTGTGGCCCAAGCCGAAGGGAAAACCACCACGGGAGCGATTGGCAAAATTATCTGCATGAGTTCGGTGCATGACATGATTCCGTGGGCGGGGCATATCAACTATGCCGCCTCAAAAGGGGGAGTGTTGATGTTTATGAAGTCCATTGCGCAGGAGCTTGCTCCGCTCAAAATCCGTGTCAATGCCATCAGTCCGGGAGCCATTCAGACGCCCATCAACAAAAGTGTGTGGTCGTCGGAGGAAAATAGGCAAGCGTTAATGAAACTGATTCCGTACCGTCGCATTGGTCAGCCCGAAGACGTGGCCAAGGCTGCCATTTGGTTGGCTTCCGACGATTCTGATTATATCACGGGAGAAACCCTCTACGTAGACGGCGGCATGATGCTCTACCCTGAGTTTTCGGACAACGGCTGATGAGAGCAGTGGTGCAGGTTGCTCACAACCTGCACCACGTTCTTACAACCTGCATCACGCATATTTATCCTTCAAAAGCCATTGTTTTCCCCAATCGACTGCTTTCAATCGCCAACTCCATCACGCGGGTGGTGTTGCGTGCGTGTTGCGGCTTCACAATCAGCTCTTTGCCTTCGGCAATGGCTTCGTAAATGTTGTCATAAAAAGGAGTGTAGTGACCGGGTAGCGTTTTAATCGTTGCTTTCCCTGCTTCGGTGTATAGCGTTCCCCACTGGTTTTCTGGTTCTTCTCCCCAGTTTTCAGTGTTGGGTAGGATGTTTTTTCGTAAGGTATCCTCTTGAATATCAAGTCCGTATTTGATAAAACTCCCCTTTGTGCCGTGAATGACGTATCGTAAGTTATTTTCAAAAACCATTAAACTGGCTTTGAGAATGATGCTTTTGTCGGCATAATCCATCCGGATGTCAAAATAATCGTCGGTTTCACCACCAGAGCGCACGATTTTGATGGTGGCGGTTACTTTTTGGGGAGTGCCAAACAACACCAATGCTTGGTCGATTAGGTGAGGCCCTAAGTTGTACAGCGTTCCTGCCCCTGCGGCGGCTACTTCTTTCCAGGTGCCTTGGGCTACTTCAGGGCGAAAACGGTCAAAATGTCCTTCAAATTCAATCACATCTCCCAGCGTTCCGTCGTTGAGCAGCTTTTGGATGGTTAGAAAATCAGCATCCCAACGGCGGTTTTGATAGGCCGTCACCACCCGTTTTTTTTGTTCGGCCAGCGCAATCAGCTCGTCGGCTTCGGCGGTTGTGTTGGTGAATGGTTTTTCAATGACTACGTGTTTGCCCGCTTCCAAAGCCGCCTTGGCGTAGGGAAAATGGAGGTCGTTGGGGGTACAGACAAACACAACGTCGATGGAATCGTCGGCCAAAAGAGCTTCGGTGCTACTGATGACCTCAATGGAAGGGTCGAATTCGTGCACTGAGGCAGCGTTGCGCGTTACCACTTTGGTCAATTTGAAATGAGGGTTGACTTTCAAAAACGGTGCATGAAAATAACGCCCCGATAGCCCGAAGCCAATTAAACCAACATTTAAAGGAGTAGACATAATAACAAGTTTTGAGTAACGTAAGGTGGTCTAAAACAGATTTGCAAATAACGAAAGCATTCTCCAAAAATGAAGGGTAAATCTTTCAAAAGTTACTGTATCGGTAGCGTCTTTTTTTAGGGAGCTGGGTAGCCGCTTTTTCCTGACTCTCTCCACAAATGTTCGTCATAGCTAGCGGTGTGTGTTGGGGTAATTCCTAATAAATTGGGCAAAAAGTTTTACCTTTGGCCTCTCAAAACTAGAACAGCTTTCGACGAATGCGTTTTTTTCAGAAGAATACCACTCTCTTTGCCTGGCTCGGCTATTTCATATCCATTGTGATCTTATTGATTCTTTCGGTCATTGCCGTTGAATTTTTTGTGGGCAACGGCGACGGCATTTGGTTTGATTATGATTTAAGGCTCATTGGTTTTCGCGTGGTGGCGTGGGCTGTCGGATTGGTCAGTCTTTATTTGATGATTCGGCAAAGTCCTCCCGTTGTTCAAAATATTTTGTTGTCATTCACCAGTGTATTTTTTGTAATTTACGGCATAGAAACCGTCGTTGGGTGGATTCATGATGCGGGCCAAAAAGCACCTGCCGCCAATCAACCCCAATATGCGGGCCCTGCGTATGATTCGAGCTATGCTTTTGATGAGTTCTTGGGCCGAAAACCCATCCCAAACCACAATTTTAAATGGGTTAAAACGCTGAATGGCAAGCCTGTCATTGATGTAGTGATGCACGTAGACTCGTTTTCGCGGCGCATTACCCCTTTTGTCGATAGCCTCAACCCCCAACGCGACCGCTACGCGTTGTTTTTTGGATGTTCGTTCACTTACGGCGACGCAGTGGCTGACAACGAAACCATACCCTATTATTTTCAGAAAGACAACACGGCTTTTCAGGCGTATAATTATGGTTTTTTCGGGTACTCACCACGCCACATGCTGGCCCGATTGCAGCACCAGAACGTGACCACGCAGGTTCCTCAAAAGCAGGGTTTTGCCGTTTATACTTACATAGAAGACCACGTCAATCGGGCCATTCCATCGGCGGGCTGGATTGGTATGTACGATGGTTATTTTCCAGATGTTGATGAATCTTCGATGCAAACCAACGGGGTGTATCGTTTTGTCCATCCGCTCAAATACCGCTTTGGGATGATGCTCTTCAAAAGCAAAGTTCGTCAGCATTTTGCCATGGATTTTCCGTTTGCGTATCGTCCAAAAGATTATGAACTTACCGCCAATCTCATTAAAAAATCGCAGGAAGAATACAAAAAACAGTTTAAAAATGACGATTTTTATGTGGTTTTGTACCCTGATGCATTGAAAAAAGATTCCCCCATGATTGGGTTGTTAAAAGAGCGGGGCATTAAGGTGATTGATTTTAGAAATCTGTTTCCTTATCCATCCAAAAAGTACCAATTGCAACACGATGGACACCCCAATCCAGAAGCACATCGGCTGTTGATGGAAGAACTGTCTAAAGAGTTGAAAAAGAAAGGTGTTATTTAGCCTCCGATTGTCAAGGTAACCGAGTCGTATCACATCGTATGCTTCAGATAGAACCGTTTGATTTACAGGGAATAAGCCAGGTGGCACAGCGGCTCATTCAGGCCTGCCAGACAAGCCCAGTGTGGTTGTTTGAAGGCCAAATGGGGGCGGGGAAAACCACGCTCATTAAAGCGATTTGCCAGCATTTAGGGGTCGTAAATACCGTACAAAGTCCCACTTTTTCCATTGTGAACGAGTACCTTACCACGAGCGGGGAGGCTATTTATCATTTCGATTGTTATCGGTTAAAAAATACCGCCGAAGCCTACGACATTGGATTGGAAGAATACCTCGATTCGGGTAATTTGTGTTTGATTGAATGGCCCGATAAAATTGCCGACTTGCTCCCCGACCGATTTGTTACCATTTCCATCAAAGAAACCATGAACGGGAAGCGGGAAATAATAGTTACCGATAACAACACTGACACGAACGATTAAACACTTTTTATAGAAATGACAGGTTTTGGAGAATTGGCTCAACAAACCGCTCTTTACCCACAGGAAGCACTGGCACCCGTCAAAGTGGGTCAACAAAGTTTGTTGATTGGGCTGCCAAAGGAGGTGTCATTGCAGGAAAATCGGATTGCCCTAACGCCCGAAGCGGTTGCTATTTTGGTGCGCAACGGGCATCAGGTAGTGGTAGAAAAAGGAGCGGGAGAAGGCGCGCAATTTCCCGATCACGAGTACAGCGAAGCTGGCGCTCAGATTGCGTATTCGCCGCAAGAAGTCTATACATCGGACTTGATTTTGAAAATTGAGCCTTTGGTTGAGCAGGAATTTACGCACCTCAAAAATGGTCAAAAGATTATTTCAGCCCTCAATTTGCCCACGCGAGAACGTTCGTATTTTGAATTTTTGAACGAAAAGCACATCACTGGTATCAGTTACGAATACATTGAAGATAAAGTAGGCGGATTGCCCGTCATTCGGTCGTTGAGCGAGATTGTGGGGAGTACCGTTATGCTGATTGCGGCAGAATACCTCAGCAGTGCCAACAACGGACGGGGAATTATTATGGGGGGAATTACGGGCGTACCCCCGACCAAAGTGGTCGTTATCGGGGCAGGAACCGTGGCCGAGTATGCCGCCCGTACTGCCTTGGCTTTGGGGGCAGAAATTAAGATTTTTGACCAACATATTTACCGTCTTCAGCGCCTCAAGTACGCCATTGGTCAAAATATCTATACCTCAATCATTGAGACAGATACGCTGGCAGAAGCCATTCAACGGGCCGATGTGGTGATTGGTGCGCTGCGTCCCAACGACGGCTACAGTCCAAGCATCGTTACGGAAGAGATGGTGTCAAGAATGAAACCCAATTCGGTCATTATTGACGTATCCATTGACCAGGGCGGTTGCATCGAAACTTCGCGCATTACGACCCACAAAGACCCCACTTACCGGGTACATGACGTGATTCATTATTGCGTTCCCAACATCGCGTCGCGGGTGGCCCATACGGCGAGCATGGCGTTGAGTAATGTGTTCTTGCCCATGTTACTACGGGCAGGAAATACGGGTGGAATTGAACAAATGATGTACGCAAATCGTTGGTTTAGCAAGGGTGTTTACTGCCACGGTGGTATGCTCACCAATCCGATTATTGCAAAAAAATTCAACATGCGCCACAAAGATTTAAGTCTGTTGCTGGCCGCAAGAATGTAAAATGAGTAGTGAGGAGTGAGAATAATTCCCTTCTCACTCCTCACTACTCGCTTCTCACTTCTGAAAAATTATGATTAACAACAGTAACGAAAACACGTTAATGGACGATGCCAATTCGCCAGAAGTCAACCGACGGCTTTTGGGATTGATATCGCAGGATTTTGTTAAAATATCCGATCAATTAAAAGAGGCTTCGTACCAGATTCGAAAAAGAGGATTTTCAGAAAATCCCATTTTTGTGGCGGTACAAAACAACCTTGATTTAGGGATTTTATTGATTGCCCAAAACGAACTGGATAACGAATGGTCGTACCGAGCCTCTTTCTTGGATGAGTTTACACAGCGGGGATTAGTCGGTCCAGAAGCGGTAGAAATGTTTAAAGAAAACTACCGCAATCCCGACGAATATTGCTGTTTATTCGTGATTCAGGGGGATTTTGCGGGATTTGTTTTCATCCCCTTTCCCGAAGATTAATTCCGTAGGGACGGGGTTGCGTCGTCGTTTCGCTTGGCTCCGTCCTTTTTGTTTGCCCTCAAACAACGGCGGGTGCTGGCACAATCATTTTAAAAGCGTTGGGAATAAGAATTGCTTTTACCTCGTTTACCTTGCCCAAATATTCTCCATCTACTTGGAAATGGACTTTTTTAGCGGATTTCATTCGCAATGCGTCGGTTTGAAAGATTTCTACGGTTTCAGAATTATAAGCAGCGTGAAAAAAGACCATCTTAAACAGCTCTCGTACCGCTAGTTTTTTAATCACAACCACTTCAAATAGTTCGTCTTCCAGCGTGCCGACTGGATTGATAAGCGCCCCCGTACCGTATTTGGTGGCGTTGGCAATGACAATCATGGCGGCCTTCATTTTTATGGCTTTTCGGTCAATTTGGAGTTCAACTTCCATCTTTGGGTTTTGCCACAGAACCTTTAGAGAAGCAATCAAATACCCCCACATTCCTCGTACCTTCTGAAGTTTAAACTTTTTCATGGCGTAGGCATTTAGGCCAATGTCACTTAGGTGTAGGCATAATTCGCCGTTGATGACCGTGGTGTGTATTGTTTTGGTGATTCCCGTAATCAACACATCTAATGCCTGCGCGGGATTGTCGGTGATTCCCAATTCGTACGCCAGTCCATTGGCGGAGCCTGCGGGCAAAATACCCAACATGATATTTGAGTGTAAGATACATTCAGCCGCTAATTTGATCGTACCATCTCCCCCAACCGCCACTACCCGTTGGGGCGAAAACTGCTCTATTTTATCTTTTATTTTGGCTATGTTGACGCTTTTGGGGAGTTTATACAGCTCAATGGTGTGATTCAAAGGGGCAAAATAGTTTGTTATTTCCTGCGCCCAATCTCGGGTGTTACGCCCTGAACCAGGGTTGAGGATAAAAAATATTTTGTAGCTTTCGGGGGTTGTCATGGGTGAATAAAAGTTGCGATGAACTGCTATTAATTTAGTAAATTGCTGATGATGGAACACAAAGTAAACAATTCTGACATATCGGTGAAGGTTTATCACGGATATGGCCACAAAGAAAATTTAATTTTGTATGGTCATGTGCTGTCGGGCAAAAAAGTAGTTCGGCGCCGGTATACTACCAATGTTTTAAAGAATGTACTTCATTTGATAAAATTATTTTTTGTTACCCCCGTTCCGGGGGTTCGGGTGCAATTAGAATGGGGCGAACAAAAGTTCTACACAACGACCGAAAAAGACGGTTTTTTTAAATTTGAATGGCAATCGACGGCCAATGTAGACGCGGGGTGGCACTTTTTAAAAGTACACTTACTCAACGAACAAGGGCAACCCACGGCCACGGGGGAAGGTAAAATTTTCGTGCCACACTCTACGCAATACGGATTTATATCCGACATTGACGATACGGTACTGGTTTCACACTCGGCCGACACGGGAAAAAAATTAAGAGTAATGTTTACCAAAAATCCCCGCAGCCGTAAAACATTTGCGGATGTGGTACGATTTTACAAACTCCTCGCATTTGCACACACGGAGCCAGATTTACCCAATCCCTTCTTCTACGTATCTAGCAGTGAGTGGAACCTATACGATGATTTGAATGAATTTTTTAAGCACAATGGATTACCAAAAGGGGCTTTTTTGCTCAATAAAATAAAAAGGTGGTACGAGTTGCTGCAAACGGGGGCTACGAAGCACCAAGGAAAATTGATGCGGGTGGTGCGAATTTTTGAGGCTTTTCCCAAACAAAGATTTGTGTTGTTGGGCGACAACTCGCAAAAAGACCCCGAAATTTATGCGTTGCTTGCCAATAAATATCCCGAAAGAATCATTGCCCTCTACATCAGGAATATAAGCCCCGAAAGGGAGGGCTTCACCCAAAATGTATTGGACTCAATTCAGGATAAAAGCATACATACCTGCCTTTTTAAACACACCGACGAAGCCATCCTCCATTCAAAATCAGTAGGATTGCTTGAATAAAGTTATTGTTGTAAATTGCTTACAATGAAAGTTTTAAATTTAGCTCAATACCTAATACTCACTACTCATTTATGCTTATTATTGATGCCCACTTAGACATGGCCATGAATGCCGTTGAATGGAACCGCGATTATACCTGTACGGTACAGGAACTTCGGGAGCGCGAAATTGAAAAAAATCTTACGGACAAACGCGACCGGGGCAAAGGAACCGTTTCGCTGCCTGAATTGAGAAGGGGCAACGTAGGTTTGGTCGTGGCTACCCAATTGGCGCGGGTTACGCAACGTGGAAGTGCCTTTGATGGATGGTATTCGCCCGCACAGGCGTGGGCCATGACCCAGGCACAGGTGGCGTGGTATCAGGCCATGGTGGATTTGGGGGAAATGGCTCAGATCACCAATGCCACGGAGCTAGATACTCACATTGCACTTTGGGAAAATACCGAAGTGACCAACGACAAAAAGCCCGTGGGATTTATTCTTTCGTTGGAAGGAGCCGACTCGCTCGTCAATCTTTCATATTTGGAAAAAGCCTATGCCTATGGCTTACGAGCCATTGGCCCAGCTTGGTACGGCTCTGGTCGTTATGCGTCGGGGACGGGTACAACCGATGGACTGACCGCGGCGGGCAAAGATTTGTTGCGCGAAATGGATCATTTGGGAATGATTCTGGATGCTACGCACCTTACAGACAAGGGCTTTGATGAAGCGTTAGCCCTTTTTAAAGGACCGGTTTGGGCAAGCCATCATAATTGCCGAGCGTTGGTGCCGCACCAGCGACAGCTTACCGACGAGCAAATTTTGCGGTTGGCCGAGCGTGGTGCCGTCATTGGGGGCGCGTTGGATGCTTGGATGATGGCCCCAGGTTTTTTGCAGCGACAATCAGACCCGAAAGCGTTTGGGGTAACGATGTCAAAACTTGTAGACCATTGGGATCATATCTGCCAGTTGACTGGCAATAGCCTGCACGTTGCTTTTGGGACAGATTTGGACGGAATGTTTGGTCGTGAGCAATCTCCTTATGATTTAGATACCATCGCCGATCTGCAATTGTACCAAGATTTACTTCGTCAACGAGGGTACGGGGAGGATGACCTAAAAAACATCTTTTATCAAAACTGGCTGCGGTGCCTGAAGCAAGCTTGGCAAAACAATATTTTATAAAAAGTAGTTATCGCGATTAAACACAATTGCAAGTGTTTGATATGTCCAAATTTTAAGTGTATAAATGACATATTAAAAAAAATTAATAAATACTGCATGTAACTTAATGGAAATTTAAAAATTACCTATAATTTGCGCCTGAGTAATTAAACTAATCCAATTTATTTTATGCGTAAAGCTCTATTTATGAGCCTTTTATCGGCACTTGTCGGTATGGGGCAATTGATAGCGCAGGACAGAACCCTGTCAGGTACTATCAAAGACGAAACCGGGCAAGCCCTGCCTGGCGTGAATGTTCTTCTCAAAGGCACCAATCGCGGAACAAATTCCGACGGGGAGGGTGCCTTTAAATTGTCGGTTCCTGCTTCTGGAACACTGGTGTTTTCATCGGTCGGTTATTTAACCAAAGAAGTGGAACTGGGGGCGGCAACGGTAATTACCGTTCAGATGCAAACAGATACTCGAACCCTCAGCGAAGTGGTGGTGACGGCGTTGGGTATCTCCAAAGACCAGAAAGTATTGAGCTATGCCACCCAAACGGTGCAGGTAGCCAATATCTCCAAAGCCCGTGAATTAAACGTGGCGAACTCTTTGGCGGGTAGAGTCGCCAACCTCGACATCGTTCGTTCTTCTTCGGGAGTGGGTGGTTCTTCGCGGGTTGTTTTGCGCGGAGATCGTTCCATCACTGGTAACAACCAAGCCCTGATTGTGATTGACGGGGTGCCGATGGATAACTCAAACTTCAGTCCAGGCAACGCCAACGGCGGTCGCGACGGAGGGGATGGTCTTTCCAGCGTGAACCCTGACGACATTGAGTCTATTAACGTACTAAGCGGAGCTTCGGCCACGGCCCTTTACGGTAGCCGTGCTGCCAATGGTGCCTTGATTATTAGCACCAAAAAAGGAGCCGTTCGCAAAGGATTTGGCGTAACCATCAACAGCTCTTTCCAAGCAGAGCAGGCCATGGTTTTGCAAAAGTTTCAGGACGAATACGGCCAAGGAAGTGCGGGTGTTTACAACCGCGCCAGCGAATTCAGTTGGGGGCCAAAAATAACTGGCCAATCGGTAGCGCTTTGGGGACCTGATCCTGCCAATGCTTCCAAAACCTACAACATGACCTCTCAGCCCGGGAGTTATAAGGATTTCTATTCTATGGGTTCTCAAATCTCAAACTCCATTGCGTTTTCGGGAGGAAGTGAAAAGACCCAGACCTATTTTTCTTACACAAACGTAGGAGCAACGGGTATTGTTGACAACAACAAGTTGAAGCGTAACAACCTCAACCTGCGTATCTCCAATCAAATTGGCGAGCGGCTTTCATTGGATACCAAAATCACCTACTTGAGCGAAAAAATCGATAATCGTCAACAAACGGGAGAGGCATTTGCCAACTTGCAGCGCCATATTCTGCGGATGCCGCGCAACATTTCGTTGGAGCAAGCCCAACAATTTGAATACATTGATCCCGTAACTGGTAATCTTCGCCAGAACTTCTGGAATCCAGGTTCAAACGGTGGACAAAACCCTTACTGGATTAAAAACCGCGTCATTGCGGCCGATAATCGCGACCGTATCACGGGCTTTACTTCGTTGACCTATAAGTTAACCTCGGCCCTCAAAATCATGGCGCGGGGTGGGATAGACCGCTACGTAGATAAGTTTGAAGGAAAATGGTATAATAACACCTATACCATTGCCGACAACGGCGAATACCAAACCAGCTGGCGCGAAGTGAGCGAGCAAAACTATGATTTGTTTGCGATGTACGACAAGAAATTCTCGGATTTCATTGCCGTCAATGCCACTGTGGGGGGAAGTATTCAGCGCCGTAATCAATTGGACCAGAATACATCCAACGGTGGTTTGAACCGTGAAAATTTGTTCATTACCACCAATGCCCGCAATACCCAAACCACGCGCGGCATCAACGAAACCGAAAAGCAGGGGATATTTGCCACGGCTGACGTAACGTTTAAAAATGCCCTCACCGTAACTCTGACGGCGCGTAATGACTGGTCTTCGACCTTACCCAAAGAAAGCCAATCGTACTTTTTTCCGGGGGCAGGTTTTTCGGCCATTCTGTCCAATATGATTACGATGCCAGAAGCCATTTCGTTTGCAAAAGTGCGGGGCTCTTTTGCCCAAACGGGTAACGACGCCCGTCCATATCTGTTGAACCAGACCTATTCGTTTTTGCCGGGCGGGCCTAATGGATTTATCACCCGTGACGGAATCAAACCATTT
This sequence comes from Runella rosea, assembly GCF_003325355.1. GTDB lineage: Bacteria > Bacteroidota > Bacteroidia > Cytophagales > Spirosomataceae > Runella > Runella rosea. Next base: position 1,351,188 of record NZ_CP030850.1, on the reverse strand, counting down.
CCTAATTTGAAGCCTGAGTTGACCACGGCGCTTGAGTTTGGTTTGCAGATGAAATTCCTCAACAACCGCTTTGGGTTTGATTTGGGTTGGTACAACAGTGATTCCAAAAACCAATTGTTCCAAGTGGCCATTCCTCCAGCGTCGGGTTGGTCTTCTGAGTTTATCAACGCGGGTTTGGTTAACAACAAAGGAGTGGAGCTTACCCTCAACGCTACACCCGTACAGGTGGGTGATTTCCGGTGGGACATTGATTTGAACTACGCGAAAAACGTAAATAAATTGGTTGAGTTAACGCCGGAATTGAAGGAATTGAACTTGACCAACGACTTTATGAACAACATCCGCGCGATTGAAGGCCAGCCACTGGGTCAGGTATTCAGCCGTGGCTACGTTCGGAATGCGTCAGGACAGGTGATTGTCGGCACCGATGGTTTGCCACAAATTACCGCTGGTACAACGGTGTATTTAGGAAACTCACGCCCTGATTGGACGGGTGGTTTGAGCAACCGGATCACGTACAAAAATCTGGCCTTGAACTTCCTCATCAGCGCTCGTATGGGCGGCGTGGTGACTTCTTTCACCAATGCCGTTATTTATGCCGACGGGGTGACCGAAGAAACCCTCGCCGGACGTGACAGCTACACCTTCCCAGGCGTAAAAGCAGACGGCTCTGCCAACAATATTGCCACTACTGCCGAGCGTTATTGGTTGAAAGTAGGCGGGCGTAACACCCCTGCTGGTGAAGTGTTTACGTATAGTGCTTCCAATATCCGTTTGAGAGAAGTAGCCCTGAGCTATAACTTACCATCGGGTTTGTTGCAGAAAACACCTTTCCAGGGGGCTTCGCTTTCGTTGGTGGGTCGTAACCTGTTTTTCTTTATGAATAAGGCCAAAGGGTTTGATCCTGAACTCACCGCTGGTGCTCAAAATACTACGGTTGGATTGGAATCTTTCTCGATGCCTTCAACGCGTACATTTGGTGTCAATTTGAACCTCTCTTTCTAATCCATTGACGTTTAATTTTTGGGATCAAACATTGTTTAACATTACAAATAGAGACAAAATGAAAATTTTCAAAAAACTTGTCATTCCGGTTGGTATGCTGCTGACGGCTTCGGTTGGGTTTTATGCCTGTACTGATAAGTTTGAAACACTCAATACCGATAAAACAAAGCTGACTTCCATTGATAAGTCGGCCGTAGGAAATGCCTTTGCGGCAGCACAGTGGCGCGGCGTATTTGGCGACCGTGGACCTTTTCAGTTGATGGAAAGCTTGTTTGCCGATTTGCACGCGCAATACTACGCCAACGTAGCCATCAATTTCCCTTCTGACCGCAACGTGATGGTGGGCAACTGGCTGAATGGTGCTTGGAATAACTTTTACGGACAGCAGATTCCGCCGCTTTTGGTGGTGTTGGATGCCACCAAGCCCGGCGGGCAGGCCGAAGATGCGGCCATTTTTGCCATGGCTTCAATTTGGAAAGTACAGATGTATTTGCCAATGACCGATTATTGGGGCGCGATTCCGTACTCAAAAGTGGGCAGCGGCGAAAAAGTGGTAGAGTATGACAGTCAGGAGTTTATCTATAAAGACTTCCTGGCCACGCTCAAAGCGGCGGTGACAGAGCTTCAAAAATCCAAGGGCAGAACCATTTTGGGAAACAATGACCAAATGTATGGCGGCAACGTGGATCGTTGGATTAAGTTTGCCAACACCATGCGTTTGCGTTTGGCCATTCGTATGTCAAAAGTAGACCCTGCTTTGGCTAAAACGGAAGCAGAAGCTGCCGTTGCGGCGGGTACATTGGAAACAAACGCCGACGATGCTTTCATCAAAGTAACCGCCAACTCACCCAACCCGCTTGGTGGTATCACGGCATGGAATGAGTTCCGGATGAGTGCAGCCATGGAAAGTACGCTCAAAGGCTTCAAAGACCCTCGCATCAGCAAGTTTTTCAGTCCTGTGTCGGGCGATACCTATAAAGGATTGCGTAATGGGTATTCGCAGGTGCAGTTGGGCTTGCCCGAAAATGCGCCGGGAGCCAATTCAAACGTAGCGCCTGCATTTCAGGATGCCGCGCGTTTTACGCAACCTTGGGGTATTATGTTTGCTTCCGAAGCTCATTTCCTCCGCGCCGAAGGTGCTTTGAATGGCTGGAGCATGGGTGGAACAGCCAAAGATTTGTATGAAAAAGGAATTGCGCTTTCCATGACTCAGTGGGGCATCACCGACGCGGCTGCGATTGCCGCTTACACCGCTGGCACTTCTACACCCGTCGCCTTAAATGACGTGGTAAAAAGCCCCGGCATGACCGACATTCCCGTAAAATGGGAAGCCACGGCCGCCAAGCAACGTGAGCAAATATTGACGCAAAAATGGTTGGCATTGTTCCCTTATGGCTTTGAGGCATGGGCCGAATACCGTCGTTCAGGATTCCCTAAACTCTATCCTCGGGTAAATTCGGACGACCCTGATGTACCAGTGGGAAGTATTGTGCGCAGAGCACCGTTTGTAGCGGGCGAAATCAGCACCAACAAGGCTGGCGTTGATTCTGGCGTATCCAAATTGGGTGGCGCGGATAAATCAACAACCCGTTTGTGGTGGGATAAACCCTAACAACACGTTTGAAGATAAATGACCGAAACGGGCGAGAAATCGCTCGTTTTTGGTTTAATACTCAATTTCTTCGTCCCGAAGCAATTGGGCAAGATTTAGGACGCAGTCATCCAATAACGGAATGTTTTCATCGTAATTGACAAAGTACCAAGGCGCATTGGGAGTAATGACAAAAATCTTCTTGGTTTGGGTGGTAATCCAAATGACTTTTTCGACGCCAAAATCAAGCATTTTCTGCGATTTGCTCAACACATACTCTAAATCGCTCGACAGGCCAGTTTCTTCGAGGGCTACTTTGATGTCTACTTCGATTACTATTTTTGGGGCTACGTCAAAGTATTTATCGGTCAACGTAATTTTCTCTTTTTCAAAAATGGCAATACTGTTGGCTAAATTACTTCCCGAACTTACATGAAGCCCAGACTCATTGGAGGCAACTAAATATTTTTTTCGATTGATACGAACCCCAATATAGAAACCCATTAAATAAACCAGTACGGCCTGTAAAGAACTGCTACCTATAATTTCTTCGAATGTTTTTTTTCCTGATAATACCTCTAAATACCCTCGGTAAGGCAATGCTTGTCCGTCGAGCTCCTCATAGACGAGATGTGCAGGAATTTTACGGATTTTGGGGCGGCGTTTAGTGGCGATGACAACCATAGCGTTTTCTTTTTTTGACAATTTTACTCAAAAAAAACGGCAGAAACCAAGCCGAAATTTTATCTTGCATTCTCCAATAACCTCGTATATACCAATGAGTCCGGTTCATTTTTTATCCCCAAAACATTGGTTGTTTACCAGCCTGTTTTTGGTATTAATCCAAGCTTCAACGGCCCAAAATGCGGTTGTCCGCGAAACAACCCAAACCCTCACCACCTATCCTTTTTCAGACCCTGACCCCGTTCCCCAACCTGGTCGGGTGTATCCTTATTTTAGGTATGACGGCTACACCGCTCAACCGGTGATGAAAGAGTGGAAGTTTATTGAACTCGAAAATGACTACATCAAAGTATACATCACACCCGAAATCGGCGGGAAGATCTGGGGTGCGTACGAAAAGTCAAGTGATTATCCGTTTATCTATTACAACCACGTTGTCAAATTCCGCGACGTGGCCATGCGCGGGGCGTGGACATCGGGTGGGATAGAAATCAACTTCGGCGATATTGGTCACGCGCCCACGGTCTCGGCACCTGTGGATTATTTTACCCGCACCAATGACGATGGGAGCGTCAGTTGCTTTTTGGGGGCGTGGGATTGGTCAGCCCGAACGCGTTGGATGGTGGAGGTCAATCTGCCGAAAGACAAAGCGTACTTTACTACCAAATTGCATTGGTATAACGCAACGCCTTTAGAAACAAGCTATTATCACTGGATGAATGCGGGATTCAAAGCCGCTGGCAATCTTGAATTTGTCTTTCCGGGTACAAATTACATTGGACACAACGGTGAGGCTGGCACGTGGCCCAAGGATTCTTTGGGAAGAAACCTGAATTTTTATGAACAAAACAACTTCGGCTCTTATAAATCCTATCATGTGTTGGGAAAAAACACCGACTTCTTCGGCGGTTTTTGGCACAACGACAATATGGGTTTTGCTCGTTATTCACCTTACCACGAGAAATTGGGCAAAAAAATATGGATTTGGGGGCTTTCCCGCCAAGGTATGATTTGGGAAAAACTCTTGACTGATACCGATGGGCAGTATGTAGAATTGCAATCGGGGCGGTTGTTTAATCAAGCATCAGAGGGCAGTATGTACAGCCCGTTTAAGCACGTTTCATTCATGCCTTACACGCACGACAGTTGGACGGAATATTGGTTTCCCGTCAAAAACACCCGTGGCCTGACCCACGCTACACCGCAGGGTGCTATGAATATGCGCGTGCAGGATGGTTGGCTCAAACTGGATTATTGCGCGGTTTCTACAGTGCAGGATACCTTGAAAGTGCTGGAAAGGAATACGCTTGTGTTCGCAAAAAAACTAACCTTAAAACCGCTCGAAATGGTGCGTGATTCGGTAAAGTGGACGGGCGATTTCGCCTCGCTCAGGATTCAGGTCGGTGCGGAGATTCTGGCCGATGGAAGGTCGACAAATACCCAACGGTTTTTAGGATTTGCAAAAAAAATTGATTGGAAATCAGATTATGGCATGTATCTCCACGCCAAAGATTTGATGAATCAACGCAACTACATAAAAGCGGATTCAATAATTAATACATTACTGGAAAAAAGCCCTTCTTTTAAGCCTGCACAGGTCTTACAGGCAGAAGTGGCTTATGTCAGGGGCTCCACACGTGCAGGTATAGTTGCTGATTTTGTGCTAGGTGATAATGCCTATGATGCCAAAGCCAATTTTATTGCTGGCCTGGCCTACGAAGGTATAGGAGAAATGTGGACGGCAGCCAAAGACCGTTTCGCTACGGCTTCCCTCGACCCGACTTATCGCGCTGCGGCGCTGTATCATTTGGCAAAAATGGCGGTCAGAGAAAAAAATTATGTCAAGGCGTTGGCGCTTTTACAGCAGGCGCTGGAACGCCAAGCCGACCACTGGGACGCTAAAGCCCTCGAAATTGTGGTGTTACGCCTGTTGAAATCAAATGAAGCGGCTTTACAAAAAGCAAAAGAGATTTTGCAAAACGACCCGCTGAATCATCTGGTTCGGTTTGAAATGGCCCGGATGACGCAGAAACCGGAAGATAAACAGCAGTTTATGGGAATGATACGGAGTGAATTGCCTTCTGAAACCTACTTGGAAATGGCTATCAGTTATGAAAAACTGGGGCTGTACCCAGAAAGTCTGGAGGTACTAGAATCGTCGATTTCCAATCCAATGGTGAATCTATGGAAGGCGTATTTGTTGGATAAATTGAACCGAAAAGCGGAATCGGCGCAAGCCCTAGAAGCCGTGCTTTTGGCCTCTCCTGAAGGTGTTTTCCCTTTTCGTAACGAAACGGTGGAAGTTTTAAAATGGGGTTTGACGAAAAAACAACACGGGAAATTACGCTACTATCAGCATCTCGCAACGGCTTCAGTGCGTGGTATGCACGATGTAAGTGACTTTAGGGCAATCGAAATATATAACCCGCAACCTGATTTTTTTTCTTATTATTTGTACAAAGCGGAGGCATTGAAAAAAGACAAAGCCCAAGTAAAAACCGCTCTCGAAAAAGCCTATGAATTGGCGCCAAATAGTTGGCGAACCGTAAAAGCCCTCGCGGATTTTTATGCCGAAAACGGGCAGTTAAAAAAAGCCCTCGATGTCAATGAATCACGACTTTCTAAGTCTCAAAGGCTTGGCAAATCTGAAACCCCACTGCCCGACCACGAAGTGTATATTTTGGGGCAACAGCGGGCGCGGTTACTCCTGAAATCAGAGCGCTATAAAGAATGCATTGAGCTGATGCAATCTTTGAATATCCTGCCCAACGAAGGCGCTTCGGGCGCTCATGCGTTGTTTCGGGAAGCCAATATTCGGTACGCCGCCGAATTGTCCAACCGAAAAAAATACAAAGAAGCACAACTTTATCTAGAACAGGCCGAAACGTGGCCCGAAAACCTGGGCTCGGGAGAACCTTACAACCCTGACAATCGCTTGACCTTGTACCTGAAAAAATTTGTGAATCAAAAACTTAAAAATAGAGAGCCTGACGCTATCGATTTACATTTATTGAAATTGAGCAAAGGTCTTTCAGCTAAAGAATTTGATTTACTGAAACTCTTTGAATAGGCTAAAATTCGTTACAAGCACTGATAAAATATCCCCAATATTCGTTTTTTAACTTTCGTAACTACTTGAAATTTACGTAAATGTATAGTTTTAAATGCTTTTTTGTGCTTGCCTTGGGATCGATTGTGGCATCATGCCGCCCCGATATTGATACCCTGTTTACCCGCTTAGACGCCGACGATACGGGGGTGACCTTCAATAATTTTGTGGAAGAAGACGCCGATAACAATGTGCTGGGCTACGGTTATTTCTATAATGGTGGGGGAGTGGCCGCGGGTGACTTTAACAACGATGGCCTTGTTGACCTGTATTTTACGGGAAATATGGTAGCCGATAAATTGTACTTGAATACGACGGAAAAAGGTAAAAGTATCACTTTTGAAGACATCACCGAAGCCGCAGGAATCAAACACAGTGGGTGGAAAACGGGCGTGTCGGTCGTTGATATTAACAACGACGGTTGGCTGGATATTTACGTTTCTCGCTCTGGGGCCGAAGATCCAAATTTGCGTCGTAATCTATTGTATATCAACCAAGGTAAAGGTGAAAATGGGGTGAGTTTTGTTGAAAAAGCGGCCGAATATGGCCTTGATGACCCTTCGTATACTACACAGACTGCTTTTTTTGATTATGATAAAGACGGAGATTTAGACTGCTTTTTGCTGAACCATTCGGTGCAAGAATACGCGGGTTTTAGCAATTTGATTGCCCAATACCGAGAGCAAACCGATACCCGATATGGGAGCAAATTGATGAGAAATGACGCGGGGAAGTTTGTGGATGTGTCACGCGAAATGGGCTTGATTAACAACGTATTAAGCTTTGGTCTTGGACTGAATGTGACGGATTTAAACAACGACGGCTGGCTGGATTTATACGTATCTAACGACTACAACGAAAACGACTATCTATACATCAACCAGCAGGGAAAAGGCTTTAAAGAATCCATTCGGGAAGCAATGGGACACACATCTCTCTATTCAATGGGCACCGATGCCGCTGATGTCAACAACGACGGATGGATGGACATTGTGACGCTGGACATGCTGCCCGCCCAAAACGAACGCATCAAACTCACCGCGGGGGATGATAATTACGATAAATACCAATCCCTCATTCGGGCGGGCTTTCACCAGCAGACGATGCGAAATATGTTGCAGTTGAATACTGGCCTCCCAACCTCCCCCCAGTTAGGGGCAGGAGTAGGATTTTCTGAAATCGGGCAATTGGCGGGGATTTCCAATACGGATTGGAGTTGGTCGGCGCTTTTTGCAGACTTTGACAATGACGGATTCAACGACCTTTTTATTACCAATGGATACGCCCGGGATTATACCAACATGGAATTTTTGAAATACTCGGCAGATGTACAGACGGAAAGTAGCCAAACGGGTAAAAATCCTGAAACGATGGACGTAATTGCCAAAATGCCCCCCATCAACGAGCCAAATTATATCTTCAAAAATAAAGGCTTTACGGAGCAAGGAACGTGGGCGGGTGGCTTTGACAACAAAATAAAAGAGTGGGGTTTTGAGCAAGCTGGTCAATCCAACGGGGCGGTTTATGCTGATTTGGACAACGATGGAGACTTGGATTTGGTGACAAATAATGTGAGCGAAAAAGCCTTTATTTATCAAAACAACGGACAGCAGAAAAGCCCACAAAACTACCTTCAAGTGCTACTCAAAGCACCCAACGAAGCCTTGAAAATCGGCGCGAAAGTACGGGTGTATTCCAAAAATTTAGCGCAGACGCAGGAGTTTCAGCCCGTTCGAGGGTTTCAGTCGGCGATGTACGTACCGCTGCATTTTGGGCTGGGAAAAACAACACAGATTGATTCACTGACCATCACTTGGGCTGATGGAAAAACACTTTCGGTCAAAGCCCCTAAAATCAACCAACGCATCATTACGGATTATGCCGACGCAATTTTGACCACTACGGGCCTCTCAGCTTTCACCGCTCAGCGGCCAATGCTCATACCAGTTTCTTCCTCTCTTTTTATGCATTCGATTCCGATGGTTAATGATTTTAAAATTCAGACGTTGTTGCCACAAATGCTTTCAGGAGTTGGGCCTTGCATGGCCAAAGGAGACGTAAATGGCGATGGTCGTGAGGATTTTTATATCGGTGGCGGACGGGGTCAGGCGGGAGGGGTGTTTCTCCAGACGGCGACGGGTTTTGTCAACTCTTCACAGTCAGATTTTCAAAAAGATGCCGCGTTTGAGGATGCGAATGCGGTATTCTTTGACGCCGACGGCGATACCGATTTAGATCTGGCGGTAGTCAGTGCGGGCTATGCCTTAAACCCTGCGGATTCACTTTTGCAACCTCGGTTGTACTTTAATCAAAAAGGAAAATTTGTGCGGGCAGCGCTGTCAGATGATTTGAGCAAGCTACGCATAAACGCATCGGTCGTGCTAACGGCAGATATTGACGCTGATGGTGATCAAGATTTGTTCATCGGGGCGCATAGCCTACCAGGAAGGTATCCCGAGGCGCAGAAGTCGGTTTTATTACAAAATGATGGCAAAGGGAATTTTTCGGCAGTGCGTACATTTTTACATTCATCATTAGTAACGGGAGCGGTTTTTTCCGATGTAAATGGTGACAAAAAGCCTGATTTACTCCTTGTGGGCGAGTGGATGAAACCCACGGTGTATCTCAATCAAAACGGAAAATGGAATGAGCACAAAGAAGCGACGAAATCGCTCACTTCTCAACTGTCTTACGCGCTCACAAAAGCAGATTTAGACAACGACGGGGATGATGATTTTGTGATTGGTAACATGGGCCTTAATACCCAATACCACGTTACTTCGGGCGACCAGCTAAAATTGTACTTTAACGATTTTTCAGGAAATGGTGGAATGTTGCCGTTGGTAGCGGTAAACGAGAACGGAAAAGAATACCCTTATGCGGGTCGTGATGAATTGTTGGACCAAATCCCCGCCCTCAAAAAGAAATATTCTAGTTATGTGACTTACGCCACTGCCACCCTGTCTGAAATGTTGGGCGATGATTTGCTGAAGTCTGCACGCCAATCAGACGCGCAGGAATTACGTACGGGAATCCTGTGGAATGAGCGGGGCCAATTCGTGTTCAAACCTTTGCCAATTGAAGCACAATACGCTCCTGTGTACGGTATTGAGGTGGTAGACATCGACAAAGACGGAAAGCCAGACGTAATTTTGGGTGGAAATTTGGATCGAACCCGCGTTCGTTTGGGAAAAATTGACGCCAATAAAGGACAGGTATTTCTAAACGCAGGTAACCACGATTTTCGTTATGCAAATCAGGAAAAATCAGGTTTAAACATTGAAGGAGAGGTACGCTCTATACGTGCCGTGGGTCCCTATTTATTATTTGGAATTAACCACCGGTCAGTTCAAACGTATAGGTTGCCTTAAACCAGTAAAATTTAGGATTTTTGCCCAGATTCTTGTATCTTTACGCGTTAAAAAATTGAAATATTTACAGTGGGAGCACCCTATTCGTTACTAATTCCAAAATATGGCAAACGAAACGATTGAAATTCCGGAACAAGTAGACAAAAGTAATTATTCAGCCGAAAACATTCAAGTTCTTGAGGGTCTGGAGGCGGTGCGGAAGCGTCCCGCAATGTACATTGGTGACATCGGCGTAAAAGGCCTTCACCACCTTATTTGGGAGGTTGTTGACAACTCCATTGACGAAGCGCTGGCGGGGTATTGTGATCGGATTGAGGTCGTAATTAATACCGACAATTCCGTAACGGTGAAAGACAACGGGCGGGGAATCCCGACGGGAATGCATACCAAAGAGAAAAAGTCGGCCCTTGAAGTGGTTATGACTGTACTTCACGCGGGGGGGAAATTTGACAAGGATACCTACAAAGTTTCTGGTGGATTGCACGGAGTAGGGGTATCTTGCGTTAATGCCCTTTCAAAATACCTGCGTGTTGAAGTACATCGTGAAGGAAAAATATTTGAGCAAGAGTATAGCATCGGAAAACCACTATATCCTGTTCGTGCTATTGGCTCGGCCGATGATACTGGGACCTTTGTTCACTTTCTTCCCGATGACAGCATTTTTACGGCATCTGAATACAAATATGAAACTGTTGCCAATCGCATTCGCGAGCTTTCATTCCTCAACAAAGGAATCACACTGACGCTCACCGACTTGAGAGACCTCGACGAAAATGGTCAGCCTCGCTACGAAGAGTTTCATTCACAGGGTGGTTTGGTTGAGTTCGTAACTTACCTAGACAGTACCCGCGACCACCTCATCCCAACCCCCATTTACATGGAGAATGAAAAAGGGGTAGTACCAGTAGAGGTGGCGATGATTTATAACACGTCGTATTCCGAAAACGTGGTTTCTTACGTCAACAACATCAACACCATCGAAGGCGGTACCCACGTATCGGGCTTCCGGATGGCGCTGACAAGGACGCTGAAAAACTACGCCGAAAAGTCGGGAATACTGGCCAAAGAAAAAATTGAAATCAGCGGCGATGACTTCCGCGAAGGTCTGACGGCGGTTATTTCGGTAAAAGTGCAAGAGCCGCAGTTTGAAGGGCAAACCAAAACCAAGTTGGGTAACTCCGACGTGGCGGGGGCCGTAAGCCAAGTGGTGAGCGAAATGCTCGACAACTTCTTGCAGGAAAACCCCAAAGAGGCGCGTACCATCGTTGATAAAGTAATCCTCGCCGCCAAAGCTCGTATTGCCGCCCGCAAAGCCCGTGAAATGGTGCAACGCAAAACGGTATTGGGAGGTACAGGCTTACCCGGCAAGTTGGCTGACTGCTCCGAAACAGACCCTGCGGGTTGCGAATTGTACCTCGTAGAAGGGGACTCGGCGGGAGGCTCGGCCAAACAAGGCCGTAACCGTGCTTTTCAGGCCATCTTACCGCTTCGTGGTAAAATCCTGAACGTAGAAAAAGCGCAGGAATACAAGATATACGAAAACGACGAAATCAAAAACATGATTACCGCTTTGGGAGTTGTGTTTGGAAAAGATGGCGACGAACGGGCCCTCAATATGGACAAGCTCCGCTACCACAAAGTTATCATCATGACCGATGCTGACGTAGATGGAAGCCACATTCGTACCTTGATTTTGACGTTCTTCTTCCGGTACATGAAAGATCTCATTGATAGCGGTTACGTGTACATTGCACAGCCGCCTTTGTATTTGGTGAAGAAGGGCAAAGAAGAGCGCTACTGCTGGACTGAAACCCAACGCGAACAAGCCGTGATGGAAATTGCAGGTGGGAAAGAAGATAGTGTTTACATTCAGCGCTATAAAGGTTTGGGAGAAATGAACCCTGAGCAGCTCTGGGAAACGACCATGGACCCTACGCGCCGCAGTTTGAAGCAGGTGAGCATTGATTCTGCGGCCGAAGCAGACCACCTGTTCTCGATGTTGATGGGCGACGAAGTAGCCCCCCGTCGTGAGTTTATTGAACGTAATGCTAAATATGCGAGAGTGGACGTCTAATTGTTAGTGTTAACAAACCATTAAATTGAGCCACTCTGCCCCCGGGACGAGTGGCTCAATTGTTTTATAAAGTACCTTTGACCTTATTTCTTTACGTGACCAATGGGATGAATGAAAAGAGAGCGGTTTTGCAGAAAACGCTCTTTCTGAACAATAATCACCACCTTTACGCATTTGAATAAATAGAGATTCCATTGGTTATCTCAGTTAATTGATTGTTTTAAATTCCGAATTTCTTATGCCTAGTTCTCAACATTCTAACGATAATCGCAAAAGTGGTTTTTCTTCTTTATTCTCTTTTATTCGCGACCGTAAAGAAGTGAAAGAAGGAGAAGCTCCTTACGATGGAGACCGTTTTGCCCGCTCGGCCGAACGACTTAGTCAGACCATTGAGCAAAGCAATTTTATCAGCCGCGACCTTAGCTGGCTACAATTCAATTACCGTGTTTTGGACCAGGCGCGCAGTGCCCGTCGGACGGTATTTGAACGGATGAAATTTCTGGCGATTTCAGATTCAAACCTGGATGAGTTTTTTACCATTAGGGTGGGGAGTTTGTACAATTATCTTGACTATGGAAAAGAACGAGTGGATTATTCAGGATTACGGGAGATTCCGTTTCGGAAGGCACTGTTTTCCGCCATTCATAAGTTTACGCAAGAACAGGACGAGGTTTTTGAAAATGATTTATTGCCCCTTTTTGATGAACAAAAATTAAAAATAGGCCGCTGGGATGATTTGGAAGCAACTGAGCAGGAGGAAGTTGGGAAGTACTTTGACCGTACGATTTATCCCATGCTTACGCCCATGTTGTTTGACTATACGCATACTTTCCCTATTCTGCTGGCCAAAACCCTGATTTTTGCCGTCGTAACTCGGGCCACCGAATCGGTGAAGGAAGACGAAGAAAATCGTAAAATTTCGTTTGTTCAGATTCCCGCCAATTTAAAACGTTTGTACACGATTGAACGAAAAAATGGGGAAACGGTCTTTATTCCCATTGAAGAAATCATGCGGCATGAGTTGCGGAAACTGTACCGAAATGTCGAGATTTTGGACATGCACTTGTTCAGAATCGTGCGAAATGGTGATTTTTCCATTGATGATAACGACGATGTTGAAACCGACTTTTTGGATGAAGTAAAGCAAAAACTCAAAACGCGTCGATTGGGGCGAGTGGTACGTATGGAAGTGGAGCCAAATCTCTCCGAATGGCTGCTCAATTTATTGAAAAAACGTTGGGAAATAGATGATTATAACGTCTTTACCTGTCGACACCTTTTGGACTTTACTTGTTTGTGGCAAATAATCAAACACCCAGAGTTTGCTGAGTTGGTTCCTACCCCTCCCGCACCCGTACCGCCTTTGGGAGTAACCCGCGAAGAGATGGAGGATATTTTTGAAACCATCAAAGAAGGAGATATACTTCTGCATCACCCTTACAATAACTTTGAGCCCGTGTTGGAGCTTTTGGAAGAAGCCGCAGATGACCCCAAAGTGTTGGCCATTAAATTGACCATTTATCGTTTGGCCAAAAAATCACGCATCACGGAAGCATTGCTGAAAGCGGCCGAAAATGGTAAGCACGTCTCTGTGCTTTTTGAGGTGAAAGCCCGCTTTGACGAAGAAAACAACATACGAGAGGCCCAACGCCTGCAAAAAGCGGGGTGCTTTGTTATTTACGGAATTAGCCGTTTCAAAACCCACACCAAACTGCTCCAAATTGTGCGGGCCGAAGAGCAGGGAGTCATCAGTTATTCACACTTGGCTAGTGGAAATTACAACGAAGAAACGGCCAAACTATACACGGATATTGGGCTTCTGACCTGCGATGAAGTCTACAACCGCGATATTACCGAGTTTTTTAACGTCATCACGGGGCATTCTTTGCCCAATGATTACCAATATTTACTTACGGCTCCGCGCGACATGCGCAAGCAAATCATCAAGTTGATTCAGCAAGAAGCTACCAATGCCGCCAATGGTTTGGTGAGTGGTATTTGCATTAAAATCAATTCGTTGGAAGATAAAACAACCATCGAAGAACTCTACAAGGCTTCACAGGCGGGGGTGCCAATTCGGCTTATCGTACGGGGCATTTGCTGCCTTCGTCCAGGGCGGCAGGGGTTGAGTGAAAACATTACGGTGCGTTCTATTGTAGGTGATTTTCTGGAACACACCCGGATTTTTTATTTCCACAATAACGGAAACCCCAAGATATACGGAGGCAGTGCCGACGCAATGGTGCGTTCTTTTGACCGTCGGATTGAATCCATGTTTGCTTTTGTTAATCCCCGCGTGAAGCAGCAGGCCATCAATATTTTGGACTACAATCTTCGTGACAATGTAAATTCGTACGAGCTGTTGGAAGATGGGCATTACGTAAAATGCGCGGAAAAGGGAGAAGACGAATCGTTTGATATTCACAAAGAATTCTTTCATGTAACGTTGGAAGAAGTAATGAAAGCTAAGCTTTTTGCCGAAGCCAAAACTGAATCAACCGAAAGTTCGACGGTCGAACCAACCATAACCCTTTCTGAATCAGAAGTATGAGAGTCGTGTTAGTCTCGTTATTTTTCGCCTTATTTGGGAGTTGTTTTTTGCAGCCAATTCAAGCCCAAACGGAGAAGAAAAAAGCACTCTTTGTTATCGTCGATGGAATTGCGGCGGATGTGATTGAAAAGTTAAAGTTGCCAAATCTGACGGCCATTGCCCAAACGGGAGGCTATACGCGAGCGTACGTGGGCGGCAAAAAAAATACCTATTCTCAAACTCCCACCATCTCAGCGGTAGGGTACAATAGCTTATTGACGGGAACGTGGGTAAACAAACACAACGTGTGGGACAATAACATCAAAGACCCTAATTATCATTATTGGACGATTTTTCGGTTTTTTGAAGCGCAGTATCCTCACAAAAAAACGGCCGTTTTTTCAACTTGGCTCGATAATCGCACAAAACTGATTGGTGAAGGGTTGCCCCAAACCAACCAACTGCAACTAGATTATTTCTTTGACGGATTTGAATTGGATACGCTTCATTTCCCGCACGATAAAGAAGCCGAATACATCCATCAAATTGACGAAAAAGTAGTTGACGAAGCGGCCCGTTACCTTCAAAACGAAGCTCCTGATCTTTCGTGGGTTTACTTGGAATATACCGACGACATGGGGCATAAATTCGGTGATAGCGACCGTTTTACCAACGCCGTTCGTCTGATGGACAACCAAATGGGGCGATTGTGGAAGGCAATACAGTACAGGGAGCAGAATTTTGGGGAAGAATGGCAACTGTTTATCACCACCGACCACGGACGCGACGCCGCAAGCGGCAAGAACCACGGAGGACAGTCGGACCGGGAGCGGAGCACTTGGATTGTGACCAATGCCAAAGACCTTAATGTGTATTTTCAGGGAAAAACGGGAGCCGAAACGCTGCCTGCCGTGGTGGATATTATGCCATCCATAGCTCGGTATTTGGGCGTTTCGATTCCTAAAATACAGGCTTTTGAAGTGGATGGAACCCCGCTAACGGGCAAACTGTCGCTCGTAAATTCAACCTTGAAGAGAGAAGGAAATCAGTTGGAATTGGCGTGGAAAGCGGTAGAAAAGGAAGGAACCGTAAAAATATGGTTAACCACCACCAATGAATTTGAACAGGGTAAAAAAGACCGCTATTTGCTCATGGACGAAGTGCCCGTCGTCAACGAAAAAGCCGTGATAGATGTAACAAAAATTCCTTCAAAGTTTTATAAGATTGTATTGGAAGCAAAATACAATGTACAAAATAAGTGGTTGGTAGAATAAATATACCATTCCAACCTTTGGCTTGATGTCAGCGTCATGGTTTTGGCAGCCTTTTTTTGCTGCCTGTACTATTATAAGCAGAATGCGTTGACACAATGAAAAAAATAATTTTGTTCGGACTGGTGGCTTTGATTGGCATTCGTTGTCAGTCCACTTCAGATGCTCTACTGGCTCCAGAGGCGGCGGGATGCATTTCCGATCAGCCAATTTTAACTGGGAAATGGACGATGACGGAGTTCCGTTATTTTGGGGGCTGTTGTCCCGTTATTGCCGATTCTTCTTGGAAAAAAGCCCCCGACAATTCGTATTTATTGGAATTTACGGGCGATGGTCAGCTAAAAGTGACAAATAATCTCTCGGGAACCAACGGCGTAGCGCCAGCATTACCCGCCCGATTAATGACAGATTTTAAGTTTGATGGAAAAGAGATTTCGTTGGGGGAGCAAATTCTTGGCGGGGCGGCTTGGCAAAAGAAAACGCGGGTGGTAAAATTAACCACTAAAGAATTGATACTGGGGATTATCGTGGGCAAAGAAGGTGAAACCAATGAGCGAAAGTTTGTGAGAATTTGCCAATAAAAAAACGATTGTATGTGCATTGATGTTGGTGATAATAAACAGCAGGTTAGAACAACGATTGCAAAACAAGTAAAACCCGAATATAAGGTGCTTCCTTAGGTTGTAGAAGGTTTTCTACAACTATTTAGCAAGATTTTTAGGGTATTTTGCTTTACAGTTTGTAGTTTTATGCCTGTAAATTAACTCATCAATTTCATATACTATGGCATTATTTGATTTAGATATGATGCAAAGCCTCTATGCTAAGCTCGGCGAACGAGTAGAGGCTGCTCGTAAAGTGGTAGGCCGTCCGCTTACGTATACAGAAAAAATTCTGTATGCTCACCTTACACAAGGAGACGCAACCACCGTTTATGAGCGTGGAAAATCATACGTTGATTTTGGTCCCGACCGCGTAGCTATGCAGGATGCAACGGCTCAAATGGCGTTGTTGCAATTCATGCAGGCAGGTCGTCCTAAAGTAGCGGTTCCTTCAACCGTACACTGTGACCACTTAATTACGGCCCAGGTAGGCTCCTCAGAAGATTTGAGTAAAGCAGTGGTTGAAAATCAGGAAGTATATGATTTCCTTTCTTCTGTTTCCAATAAATACGGCATTGGCTTCTGGAAACCCGGAGCGGGTATCATTCACCAAGTGGTGCTTGAAAACTACGCTTTTCCGGGCGGTATGATGATTGGAACCGACTCACACACCGTAAATGCGGGTGGATTAGGGATGATTGCCATCGGAGTGGGTGGCGCAGATGCTTGCGACGTGATGGCTGGATTGCCGTGGGAGCTTAAATTCCCTAAATTAATCGGGGTAAAACTAACGGGTAAATTGAGTGGCTGGACGTCGCCAAAAGACGTAATCCTGAAAGTAGCGGGTATTCTGACCGTAAAAGGCGGAACGGGTGCTATCGTGGAATATTTTGGCGAAGGAGCTACTTCGATGTCATGTACTGGTAAAGGAACGATCTGTAACATGGGTGCCGAAATCGGAGCCACGACTTCCACCTTTGCGTACGACGAGTCGATGGAGCGCTACTTGCGTTCAACGGGCCGTGATGCCGTAGCTGATATTGCCAATACGGTGAAAGAACACCTTACCGCAGATGCTGGAGTTTACGCTGAACCCGAAAAATATTTTGACCAAGTTATTGAAATCAACCTCAGCGAACTGGAGCCACATTTGAACGGCCCCTTTACGCCTGACTTGGCAACGCCGATTTCAAAAATGAAAGAAGCGGCTTTGGCCAACGGTTGGCCGACCAAAATTGAAGTAGGCTTGATTGGTTCATGCACCAACTCTTCTTATGAAGACATTGCTCGTTCTGCTTCGTTGGCGCGTCAGGTGGCGGCCAAACACCTTAAAACCAAAGCTGAATTTACCATTACACCTGGCTCTGAGCAGGTGCGCTACACGGTAGAAAGAGATGGCTTCTTGGCCACTTTTGACGAAATTGGTGGTAAAGTATTTGCCAATGCTTGCGGTCCCTGCATCGGGATGTGGGCGCGGGTGGGTGCTGAAAAGCAAGAGCGCAACACCATTGTTCACTCGTTCAACCGTAACTTTGCCAAACGGGCCGACGGAAACCCCAATACGCTGGCATTCGTAGGCTCGCCTGAATTGGTGACGGCCTTGGCCATTGCTGGTGATTTGACGTTTAACCCCCTGACTGACACCCTCATCAATGAATTGGGAGAAGAGGTAAGACTTGATGATCCAAGCGGAGATGAATTGCCACCACGTGGTTTTGATGTAGAAGATGCGGGCTATCAAGCCCCCGCCGAAGACGGTAGCGGTATTTCAGTAGCAGTTTCGCCGACGTCGAATCGTCTGCAATTGCTCGACCCGTTCGCGGCTTGGGAAGGTACCGACCTCAAAGGCTTGAAAGTGTTGATTAAAGCCAAAGGAAAGTGTACTACCGACCACATTTCGATGGCTGGTCCGTGGTTGAAGTACCGTGGTCACTTAGACAATATTTCAAATAACCTTTTGATTGGTGCCGTAAACTTCTTTAATGAGAAAACGGATAACGTTAAAAACCAATTGACGGGCGAGTATGGCCCAGTACCGGCTACCCAACGCGCTTACAAAGCCGCGGGTATCGGTTCGATTGTTGTGGGTGATGAAAACTACGGCGAAGGTTCCTCACGTGAGCACGCGGCCATGGAGCCTCGTCACTTGGGAGTACGTGCGGTACTGGTAAAATCGTTTGCCCGTATTCACGAAACCAACCTGAAAAAACAAGGAATGTTGGCATTAACATTTGCGGATAAGGCTGATTACGATAAAATTCAGGAAGACGACAGCGTTGATATTTTAGGATTGACAGAATTTGCTCCTGGAAAATCGTTGACGTTGGTATTCAACCACGCCGATGGTACCAAAGACGAAGTAGTAGTCAATCATACTTACAACGACCAACAAATCGAGTGGTTTAAGGCAGGTGCCGCTTTGAATATCATTCGTGCACAAGTTGCTGGTAATTAATCTGTTACTCGGAAATAAGTAATAGGATAAGCGGGGCAAGTGCCCCGCTTATTTTTTTACCTGTTGATGAAGTTACAAAATAAAAAAAGCTGCCGATAGGCAGCTTTTTTGTGAAAAGTATTTTTAGAAATGTTATTGGCGGGCTGCCTTCCAGGCCACAAAGTCAGACATATTTACCTGACCGCGAATTTCTCCACCTCTATTAACAGCCGTGTGAAGATTTGCGTAAAACAGTCCTGAGAAAAGCAGATTTTCTTGTTGCTGGTTTAATCCCTCCCATCTACCAGAAATAGGTGATGTTGCTACTCCACTAAACGTATGGATAACTCCGCCAGTTTCCCAACTGTTTCCGCTATGGAAGTGGCCAGCAGTCGGTGTAAGGCCAGAATACGTAATGGTATAAGTAAGGGTTTTGGTTTCTTTGTTGTAAATCCCTTCCATCCTTCCTGTAGCACTGGTTGTAACAGGAGGAACCTCATTAGCACCGGTCAGCGTCGCTTCAAATTTAACTTCAGGATTTGTGTGTGGACCTTCGTCTTTACAGCCAACCATAACGCCTACCGTGAACAGGGCGAAAAAAACGGGTAAAGCTTGCGTCAATCTCTTCATGGAATTTGCTGATTTGTTTGTTTAGTTGCAATAATATAGGTTTATCTCAGAATATACAAAAATTTGTGCATAAAAATCCTTCAACGTACCCTCCAAACGTCTAATTTACGAACGTAAAGCGGCTGTTGGTCCCACCAAATTCGGAGCCATTCGTCGGTTTCGCCTATGACCGTTACTTTATTTCCCCGGGCAATCGACAATGTGACTGGAGCCGCCGAGGAGGGGGCAGCTCGCAAGTAGGTTTGACCTTTGTTAATGATGGCAATTTGGTAAGAATCAGGGAGATTGAGCAGTAAAAGCAGGGCAATCAGATAGGCAATCACCACAAATTTATGACGGCTTCTGATAGATTCTCCCCTGACTCTCTTTTGGTTTAACGCCCAAAATGCATAAATGGCTACAATCAACAAAAATAAATTGAAGTAAAGGGAATACTTGCGAAAGAACAGAAAAACAAAACTGAAATCATCCACTTCATAACCCGCTAGGTTGTGGTTGGCCGCAATTTCATTGATTTTATTCAATATATTTTGACGGGGTTGTTTATTATAAATCATGCTTAGATAATAAAGCGCCCGCGCATAGTCGTTTTGCTTTTCGCTGATGAAAGCCAATTTATAATAAATCGGAATGGGAATAGTGGTCGTGTTGATGACCTGTGAAAGGTGTTTTTCGTATAGCACCTTTGCCTCAGCCTGCCGACCACTTAGAAACAACGAATCAGCCTGCGGTAGGTTTACGTCCTGCGCCTGTGCCGATAGCGTGATGATGAGTAAAAACATCCATTTCCAACAAATCGCTAACCATTTTTTGCTCTTCAATTGTTTTTTATTGGTTGGTGTATTCCTCATTTTCCACGCCACTCTTTCCGTTCCTTCTTTTTAATTATTCAATTTTACAAATCCACCGTCGATTAAGTAATCACAGCCCGTAATGAAACCCGCTTCGTCAGAACACAGGTAAAGTGCCAACGCGGCCACTTCTTTGGGTTTTGCCATTCGCCCGATGGGTTGTGTTTTAGAAAGTTTCTCAAACATTTCTTCTTCTTGCCCTGGGTAGTTTTTGGCAATAAAGCCATCCACAAAAGGCGTATGTACGCGGGCGGGCGAGAGGCAATTACAACGGATATTGTTATGTAAATAATCTTTAGCCACCGAGAGTGTCATGGCAATGACGGCACCCTTACCAGTCGAGTACGCAAAACGATCGGGAATCCCAACGGATGCTGCTACTGAAGCGGTATTCAAAATAACACCACTCCCTTTGGACAAGAAATGGGGGATAGTAGCAAAAAGGCAATTGTACATTCCCTTTACATTGACGTTCATGATACGGTCAAAGTCACTTTCGGTGGTGGTATGCGCTTTTCCGATGTGGGCGATTCCTGCGTTATTGACTAAAATGTCAATGGGATGTTGTTGGGAAATGGCGTCAATTGTCGCAATAACATCGGCCTGTTTGGAAACATCCAGCCCGTGGGCTTGGGCTTTAAACCCTTCATTTTGGAGTTCTGTGGCCACACTTTGCGCGAGCGTTTCGTTCAGTTCAAGAATGTGGACGTGGGCGCCTTGTTGGGCGAAAAGTTGGCTGATTGCCAGTCCAATGCCACTGGCACCACCCGTAATGAGGGCTACTTTATCGGTAAGTGAAAACATGAGGTGTAAAATCTTTTTGCTTACAAAAGCGCTAAAGGGCGTAAAATTACCGCGATTTTATAATATTGAGCGTTTTTTACTGGTCTATTTTTATAAATGACTAACTTTTGAGGCCTATGAATCCAAACAGTGTTTACAATCGTATATGTACCAATTATTCAAAATCGTATCTTTAACCACTAAATAAGTTTCTTTTGAAGAAATAAGGCCAATTAGGTAGTATTGTTTTTATTAAAATTTCTAAAAAAGATGCGCAAGTATTCATTAGCATTAGTAGGGTGTTTGATGGTAGCCTTGGGTGGGTGTAAATTATCAGAAGTTACTCCAGCCATTGAAGAGGAAGTGACTGGATATAAAGAGTATTTTAATCAGGCTTACGGTGCGGACCCAGTTCAAAAATGCGACATATATGCCCCTGTGACAACGGGAGAGCGCCCTTCGGAAGTGTTGATATTGTTGCACGGAGGAGCGTGGGGGTCTGGAGATAAGTCGTTTCTGATTCCCAGCGTGATGGGACTCAAAGGTCGAAACAAAAATTTAACCATCGTCAATGCCAATTACCGCCTTACGAGTACCAAAGGTATTCGATTAGAACAGCAAATGGCAGACATCCAACTGTTGGTGGAGTATTTGCGAAAAAATGCCGCTAAGTATAACATCACCCAAGAGGGGTTTGTGATTGGCGGGGTGAGCGCGGGAGGACATTTGGCCTTAAATTATGCCTATTCCAATTTTTCTGGGGTAAAGCTCAAAGGAGTGGTGGGTATAGCTGCTCCTACCGACCTGACTTCTGAGCCGCTCCGGGAAGCGGGACTCGAAATCCCGATTCAACAACTAATCGGAAAAACCTTCTCAGATTCGCCCGAAGAATACCAAAAAGCAAGTCCTTTTTTTATCGTTAATCACAAGGCCCCACCGCTTACGATGCTTTTTTACGGGGGCAAAGACCGGGTAGTTCCCAAAGAGCAGGGCGAAATTCTCTGCTTCAAACTCAACCTACTGCGCTTGAACTACCGCTATTATTTTTATCCCGAAGAAACCCACGATTTTACGGCAGATTTGCTAATTGATAAAATATTGAGTATCTACTGAGTCATTACTTAATGACGGTCATCGTTCCTTTGAAGGTTCGGTCGGTAAATTTCAGGCCGTAATAATATTGTCCCGTGGGCACGCCTTCGGCGCACCATTTGAATTTACGGTCGGTAGAAGTAAAAATAAGTTTTCCCCAACGGCTGTAAATATCAACCTGCAAAAACTGCGGTCCACAGGTGGCTGCGGAAAGACTTTCCAAAAAGAAACAATCGTTTTTACCATCGTTGTTGGGGGTAATCACGTTCGGGATATTTTTGTCAAGACTTTCAATGCTCGGCAACTCACCAAATCGTAGCACTACTGCTACCGTATCAGTTTTTACGGGGCCACAACTGTTGTCTTCGGTAATGAAATTGACGGTTAACTCTTTGCCCGACAGCTCGCTGTATTGGGCGCAAGTAGGCTCCCATTCAAAGCGAGAAGCCAAGCGAGGTACGCCCGTTTTATCGCTAAACTTCATCCCGTATTGGGCTAGCGTAAAACCTTTGGGTTGGGCATATAGCTTGAGTTGGTCGTTCTTGTCGAGGTCATCACCAAAGACGTCAAACCCGAGAACGGCGGCATCTACGGAAGGGAGCGGCACATCAATGGGTAGTTTGGCCGTCAAACTCGTCGACACATCGGGAGCATTGTTGGGTTTGGCGGTGGATTGTAGCCGTACACTGACGGTATCTTTTACTTGCTTGTTACAGGCCACATCGGTGACGATAAAATCAACGATGTATTCTCGATTGGTGGCGGTACAAGGTGGGGTCCAAGTGAAAGGCTGCGTTACGCTTCCCTTGCCCGTGGCGTTGTTAAAGGTCATTCCCGCTGTTGTTAGCTGAAAATCTCTTCCCTTAGCTTCCAAGACCAAATCATCATTGTCGAGGTCAATGCCCGTTACTTTGAAATTGAGGGTAGTACCCTGCGGAATGGTGGCGCGGTTGTTGCTCAAATCGGTGGTTACATCGGGATTATTATTGGTAGAACCTTCGATAATAACCCGAATTCGTAAGGTATCGGTTAGGGGTTGCGGGCAGCCGTCATCGCTAACAATCACCTCCAAAATTACAGGTTGATTGTTTCGGCTTTCTACGCATTTCTCAAAACAAATCTGCGCTTTTAGGGTATCGGTTGCGGAAGTGGTAATGAAGGAGACAGGGTTGGCCACAACCGACTTATCGTCGAAGTTGATCCCTACGGTTTTGATGGTCAGTCGTTGGTTGGGGTCACCGTCGGTCAGCATGATGTCCAGGCATTTAGACTGGTCTTTTTTGATGGTTAGGGTTTCTCCTTCTTTGTAAAAGGCTCTTTTGCCCGTTTCGCGATAGAGGGCTACGGGCGTTCGGTTGAGGGGGCAGTCTACGGCTTTCAGCTGAAACTCCCGCCGCGTTGCGCCAATTTTCACCCCTTTGCGGTATTCTTCCACCAGTACGGCAAATACGTAAAGCCCCGCTTTATCGGCGGTGACACTTAGCACGCCCGTTTGTCGGTTGATGGTCAACGGCCGTGGGCCTGGAATCATGTTTTCGTTGGTGATCCCTGGTGCCCAGTTTACTTCGGGATAGCTGCTGGCCCCGCGCGCAATAGGCTCGGGATTGTTGGGACCAGCGTACCCCGCCCATGGCTTAGAGAGAGAATAAACGAGGCTGTCGCCATCGGCGTCCGTCCCGCTGAAATCGAAGACAAAAGGGCGATTCAGGCAGATGTAATCCCCTTTCAGCTCCCCGAACTTGGGTGATGAATTAATGTAGGGAAGATTATTTTGGACCAACGCGGGGAACTCCGTGTAAAAAGTCTCTCCCGTGCTGGCTGGGTTGGTGATGTTGGTAATGATATTATTGCGACAACAGCGTTCCCACACGATGTAATAGCCTTTGGGGTCGTTGAAGTTTTGGGTATTAATGACGATTTCGGAAGAGTACCTGAGCAGTAATGTTCTTAAATCAGTATTGGCATTGCTGCAAGTAGGGTTGGTGTAATTAATGAGCTTTCGGGTGGTTTGCGGAAGTTCAATATTACCCATGGGGGCATTGTCTGATTTACGGTAAAAATACAGAATTACCGTGGAGGTTTCGGCCCCAGTACGCCCGTTGGCTTGGTCAAAATAAAAATTAAGTCCAATGTAAAAACGGTTGGCTGAACGGTTGGTTGGATAAAATTCAATTTCGCCTCCCACAATATGCGACGCCCACGAAGTGAGCGGAAAAAGCACCAATATCCACAATGCGCGAAGTAGAATTTTTTTCATAAGGTTTTAGGGCTTAACTTCTCGTTGTATTTTTGCCGAATTGTTTCAAACTCTTACGCAAAAAAACACCGTTGCGTTGCTTGATGAGTAGAAAGGAATCAATGTAAAGATTTATGGATAACGTAACGAATCAAATTGGATGAAAAATTACAAAAAAAATAGACAAGTCGTATCAAATTTACTCATTGAAGATTTTGCATCCGAAGGAAAATGTATTGGAAAGCTAGACGGCGCGGTTGTTTTTGTGGAAGGCAACGTGGCGCCTGGCGATGTAGTTGATGTTGAAATTCTTAGTTTTAAGAAAAAGAAGTTCTACGAAGCACGGGTTATCAAAACGCATTCATTGTCGGAGAAGCGGGCAGAGCCGTTTTGTGAATACTTCGGAACTTGTGGAGGATGTAAGTGGCAGCACATTGGCTATAAAGAGCAGCTTCAGTTTAAATGGCAGCAGGTCAGCGACCACCTACACCGCATCGCCAAGGTACCACTTCCTGAAATTGAGCCTATTTTGCCCTCTGAGAAGACCACTTTTTATCGGAATAAACTGGAATATACTTTTTCTAATTTGCGTTGGTTTACCAATGAAGAAATTGCGAAGGGTGTTGAACTAGAACGCAATGCGTTGGGTTTTCACATTCCCAAGCGCTTTGACCGGATTCTGGACATTGAAAAATGCTTTCTTCAGCCCGACCCTTCTAACGACATTCGCAACCAACTGCGGACGTTTGCGCTTTCGAAAGGGTTTCGTTTTTATGACCAAAAACACAATGTTGGCTTTGTACGTAATGTCATTATCCGAACCGCCAACACGGGCGACGTCATGGTGATTGTGCAGTTTGCGGAGCCGAATCAAGAAGATATTGATGTGACAATGGCTTTCTTGGCCGATACTTTCCCCCAAATCACTTCGCTACAATACATCATCAATACCAAAGGAAACGATTCTTACTACGACCAAACGGCCATTCTTTACGCGGGTAAGCCGTACATTGAAGAACAAATGGAAGGACTGACGTTTAGGGTTGGCCCCAAATCTTTTTATCAAACCAACTCCGACCAAGCCTACGAATTGTACAAAATAGCACGTGACTTTGCGCAGTTGACGGGTAATGAGCACGTTTATGACTTGTATACAGGCACGGGCACCATCGCTAATTTTGTGGCACGGCAGGCCAAAGCCGTGATAGGAGTGGAGTATGTTCCCGAGGCCATTGAAGACGCCAAAATAAATTCAGCCATCAATGGCATTGAGAACACGCGCTTTTATGCCGGCGACATGAAAAACGTGTTGAACGAAGAATTTATCCATCAAAACGGCCACCCCGATGTGGTCATCACTGATCCGCCGCGCGCTGGGATGGATGAACCAGTGGTGCGCACCTTGCTGACGATGGAACCCACAAAAATCGTTTACGTTAGTTGCAACTCCGCCACGCAGGCGCGGGATTTGGCGTGGTTGGATGAAAAATATACTGTACAACGGGTTCGTCCGGTAGATATGTTTCCGCATACGCACCATGTGGAGAATGTGGTGCTGTTGGAGAGAAAGAGGTAGGTCGTTGTTTTACCGTTTAAACCCCCAACGGAAGCCCGGTGGGGGTTTAAGAGTTCACTTTTATCTATCTATCAAATTATGCTTCCAAAAATCTAGATCTTTGTTGTGGGTTTTGGCCGTGACCTTTATGGATAGTTTTAAAATGACCTTCAATTCCGTATGTTTCACAAACGGCTGGTTCGTTTTGTAAGTCCAAAAGCTTGTTTTTTATACTCAGACGCTTTCAGTAAAAAGCGTAGTGTTTACAACAATATTTTTCGTAAAATTATTGCCTCACTTAGTACGCATTCCTAATTGATGCAATAACTGGGCGGCGTCACTCCAATCGATTTCGTGGGGGAGTTTGTTGTTTTTGGCTGCTAAGGCGGCTACCGCTCCGGCGGCTTCGCCCATCGCAACTGCATTGCCCGTGACACGGTAGCTGGCGTGTGCCGTAAAATCTCCGCTGATACAGCGACCCGCCATCATAAGGCCATCGACGTCTTTGGCAATAAGCGCTCGTAGAGGAATATCGTAGGGGATCATCTTGATACCTCCGCGCGAAATGGTTTCTACTTCGTTGGTTTTGCGGTCGGTAGCATGAATGTCCACCCCAAAAGTAGGGCGCGTCACGGCGTCGACATGGCGAGCACCCACTACTAAATCTTCTTTGGTGACGGTATAGCGCCCCTGAATACGACGACCGTCACGGATGCCGATTTGCTCGGGCGTAGCCACGATTTGCATTCCCTCCCACGGGCCGCCGAGTTTGTTGAGACCTCTTACGATATTATATACTTCTGCACGGGCGCGTACCGTAGCGTCGGTGATTTCGGTGGCATCAAATGCTTTGATGTTGTACTCGTGGTTGACCATAATCATCACCAGATTTTCACGAATCAAAAACAAAGTAGGCATTCCATAAGAAGGTGTGATGCCCGCTCGTTTGATTTCTTTCATGAAAGCATTGACGGCAGGAACGTGCCAATTGGCACGTTCGCCTTCGTTGGTATAAAATGAAATGTATTGCTTGAGCGCGGCGGGATCTTTCACTACCGCCAATACATTGAGGGTCAGAGGTTGACAAGGGCAAGTGTCGCCGCCCTTCCCAATTTCCCATGTGTTGCCTGCTTGCGCGCCAAGGTCGCCGTCGCCAGTAGCATCAATAAACACTTTGGCCTTCCATGCTTCTCGACCCGACTTTGATTCGGTAATGGCCGTTGTGAGGCGTTTTTTGTCGCGATAGGCCGCGGCTACTCGGGTGTGTAGAAGAAATTTTACGCCCGCTTCTTGGCACATTTCTTCCAAAAGTAGCTTCATTTCATCGGGGTGGTATACAAACTGATCCGCGATTTTGTTGCGACGCGCGTCTCTTTCGTCGAGTTTGGCTTTGATTTCTTTGGTCAAGCCGGGTTTATTAAAATCAAAAATATAAGTCAGAAGTCCCGCTGTCCATACGCCTCCTAAACAACCATGTATTTCGATGAGTTGGGTTTTGGCACCAGCTCGTGCGGCGGTGATAGCCGCCGATACGCCTGCGGGTCCCGCCCCACATACCATCACATCTACTTCATCTTTGATAGGAAGATTTTGGGCAGGTTCTTTAAATATACTAGCTTCGGGAGATGACGCCTCGGCTGCTTGAGAAAGCAATATAGCTGCACTCGTACTGGCAATGGCCGATTGTAAAAACTTGCGGCGATTGAGATTAAACATGGATGCAAACGTTGCAAAATTATCGTTGGAATTCATGATTTCGATGTTTTGAAAGTGGGGAATTAATAGCCAGGGTTTTGGTCTTTGACAGCGTCAATGGCGGTATTGTAGCCAAGTTCTGATACTGCAATGGGCCACAAATAAGCTTTGTCGGCAATGGTCTTGCTTTTGGAGGCCAAGATGATTTGTTTCGCTTTGCCGGTGCGTTTAAGTTCTAACCATCGTTTGCCTTCGTACTGAAACTCATAGCCTCGTTCTTTGATAATCAAGTCTAAAAAGGAGGGGGTATTGTAGTCTGTCAACTTGAAATCAATCGCAGAAGGGCTGGTCGGAGCCAAGCCATAAGCGCGGCGGTGTACTTGATTGAGGGCTTCTAAGGCGGCGGTCGTAGGCCCGTTGGCGGCTTGACTGGCGGCTTCGGCATAGATGAGCAAAACGTCGGCGTAGCGATACCAAGGCGCGTCGTTGCCTGCACCTGAGCCACCGATTGCGTCAGGGTCGATGAATTTTTTTGACAAAATCGATGTAGCGCCTAAACCGATGTTCCAAGCATACCAAAGGCCTTTTCGGAGGTCTTTGTCGTCCCAGTTTTTATAAACAGGGTTGGTGACATCGCTGTGATGCCCATATACTCCACCTCCGCCGTGAAGTCGCGTACTGGGATGATTTGTGAGCCAAGGCCAAAGATTTCCCTGCCCTGATTGGCGAGAATATTTGAGGTAAAATACTTCTTCGGAAGTGGTGACAACGGTTGGGCCAAAAATCTTCTGAAAGTCTTCGGATGTTTGGACTGCTACCAGCGAAAATTTCTTAGATAGCATCACTTCCTCGGCTTTATCTCGGGCCTCGGCGTAACGTTTAAGTTCTAAATATACGTCAGCGAGTAGCGTTTTGGCGGCCCATTTGGAGGGGCGACCCGATTGAGATATTTGATCGGGAAGGCCAGCTTCAGCCACTTTCAAATCTGCCAAAATAAGGTTATAGACTTCGGCTACGGAGTTGCGTTTTGCATTGATTTCTGTCATGTTAGCCTCGGTTCTGATAGGGATTCCTCCCCAATTCCTGACCAAATGGAAATAATTGAACGCTCTCAAAAATTTTGCTTCCGCGATGTATTTGTCAATGTTCGCCTTGGAAATAGACTTTCCGTTGGGTGCATTTTTTATGACCAAATTAGCATTTCGAATACTGAGATAAAAACCTTCCCATGCTCCAGCCGTGCGGCTAATGTTCACGTTGTCGAGCCCTTGAAAATTGTTCAAAACTGCATAACTGCCACGGCCATACGCATAGTCGATGTGGGCTTCTAAAACAGCGATATACACGCCCATGCCACTGGTGTTGCTGCTGCGTAGCGGTGTATAAATGGCATTGACAGCCGCTTCTACCTCAGCGGCAGTATTGTAGAAGGTTTCAGTAGCGAGCGATTTTGGTTCTTCTTTTAAAATGCTTTCGCAAGAAGATAATACGCAGGCCAACGATAGAAACAAGGTGGATATTTTCGGGAAAACAAAATCTATTTTTTTCATTTTGAATATCTTGTTAGGATGAAATATGAAGTAGGGTCTATTCTCAAAAACCAACCCTCACACCCGCTGTCATAGCTTTAGAGGTAGGGTAACTGTTGTGGTCAAAACCTTGAGCGGTGGAGTTGGCTCCACCATTTGAGTTTACTTCGGGGTCCCACCAAGAGTATTTGGTGAGTGTAAGGAAGTTTTGAGCACTGGCATAAAGCTGTGCCGAACGCATCCATTTTACACCCCAATTTTGAAGAGGGAGGTTATAAGCAATTTGGATGTTTTTAAGGCGCAAGTAAGAACCGTCTTCTACAAAACGATTAGAGACATTGGTACGAGTGGTATTACTCACAATAGGATATTTGGCGTTGGGCGTAGCGGGCGTCCAGTGATTGAAATACACTTCGCGCGGCATGTTGAGCCCATAGCCAAAATCAACGGTGTTGTTGATCGAACTCGTATTAAAGATGTCATTGCCTTGGGTACCTTGTAAGAAGATACTCAATTCGATATTTCGGAACGACCAGTTAGAAGTGATACCATAAATAAAATTAGGGTTGGGGTTGCCGATGTAGGTTTTATCTAACACCGTGATACTACCGTCACCGTTGATATCCTTGTATCTGATTTTGCCTTTGTCGTCGTAGCCATCTTCGATGTATCCCCAAAAACGCCCCAAAGGCTGACCTTCACGAAGGATGTTACGATTATCTGTGATGGCAGAAATATCTACAAAGCCACCCAAAATATCTTGCCCACCGTAAAGTTTGAGGATTTTGTTGCGGTTAAAAGAAATGTTGGTATTGATGTGCCACTTCAATGCGCCCGTCAAAACATTGGCGTTGAGTCCTAACTCAAATCCTTTGTTTTGGATTTCACCGATGTTTTGAATGGTACTTGTGAAACCCAGAGAAGAGGGCAACTGAACCGTATTGAGTAAATCTCGGGTATTTTTGATGTAATAATCCGCCGTAATTAAGAAGCGGTTGTTGAGGATACCGACGTCGAGGCCAATGTCTTTTTGTTCAGTAGTTTCCCATTTCAAATTTCCGGGGAGCACCGTACCGGGAGCATAAGTAGTGAAAAGAGCATCATCAAAAACGGTTTTTCCCGAAAAAAGTTGGTTGAGCGTAGCATAAGGGCCGATGGCTTGGCTACCCGTCAGTCCCCAGCTTGCGCGTAGTTTGAGATCAGAGATGAAGGTATTGTTTTTCAAAAATTCTTCGTTCGAAATACGCCATGCCACCGCTGCCGACGGGAAATACCCCCATTTGTTGCCTTCGCTGTACTTGGAAGAGCCATCTACCCGAAAGCTCATGGTGGCTAAGTACTTACTGTCATACGAATAATTGAGCCGCCCCAAATAAGACAAAAGCTTGGATTGGGAATAACTAGAACTTGGGATGCCTGGTGTGTTGGCTGCACCCAAGTCGTAGGTTTGACTTGTATTACTTAGAAAACCCACTCCATTGCCTCCCAAAGAAGTACTCAGGAAATCTTGATAAGTAAAACCAACTACTGCCGAAATATTGTGTTTTTGTTGGAGGGTTTTGAGATAACTGACGGTATTCTCACTCAAAAAACTGGTAAACTGACTCGTACTTATTCCTGCACTGCCTTGCGAATTGATGAAATTGTTGGTGGTGTAAGAATCGGTACGGTCGTCCATGTTTTCGATACCACCCGACACTTTGATGGTCAATTCGGGGATTGGATTATAAATAAAAGCTGCATTGGTCAATATCCTGTTTCCTTTAGTTTGGTTACTTTGCTCGTTGAGAGGATTGATGGGGTTTACGAGTAGGGCACTGATAAAGGAATAGGCCGTGCCAAAAATGCGGTAAGTACCATCATCATTGTAAGGAGAAAGGATAGGAGGAGAAGACACCGCCGCCGAAATCAGCGACCCGCCTCGGTTGCCCCCCTGACTGTTTTGGGCTTGGGTCATAATCCGAGTCAGGGTACTGGCTAGATTGAAGGTGAATTTTTTGCTGATGATATGATTGATGTTGGTTCGGAGCGAATAGCGATTGTAATTACTTTCTCGGATGATACCCTCCTGCCCAAAAGCACTTCCCGACACCGAAAACTGGGTTTTTTCGTTTCCACCACTGATGTTGAGTGACATGGTTTTCATGGGAGCTTTCTGAAACACAAAGTCTTGCCAATCAAAACCCTCGCCAAAGGAATCGATTTGAGTCTGTGTGAAATAGGGGCGAATGCCGTCGTTGGCAGCTTGTTTATTGTAGAAGGTGGCATACTCGCGCGCATTCATCAAGTCCAGTTTTCTGCGGAGTGTTTGTGAACTATAGCTTGTCTCAAAATCTACATTGGTTTCTCCTGCTTTACCTCGTTTGGTAGTAATCAACACTACTCCATTAGCACCTCGTGAGCCGTAAATGGCTGTTGCAGAGGCATCTTTCAGAATTTCTATGCTTTCAATATCCACATTGTTAAGTACCGTTGGATTGCTCCCAGATGTTGGAAATCCATCTACTACATAAAGAGGTTCGTTGCTTCCCTGAATTGAGTTCGTGCCTCTGATGCGTACACTTACTCCGCCCCCAGGTGAGCCGTTATTTTGGGTAACCTGCACACCTGCCGCCCGTCCAGATAAGGACTGTAATACGTTAGCGGTCGGAAAGGCATTTAATTCTTTAGATTTTACCTGTGCGACTGAACCAGTCAAGTCGCTTTTTTTGACAGTTCCGTAACCTACTACTACTACTTCATTCAGTGCCTTAATGTCTGTTTTGAGGCTAATGTTGATTTGGCTTTGATTGCCAACAACCAGTTCTTGAGATAAATACCCTACATACGAAAACACCAAAATAGCTTTTTCGTCAGGTACGTCTATTTTATATTTTCCACTGGCATCGGTCGTTGTACCTTTCTGCGTTCCTTTCACTATAACACTCACACCTGGCAAGCCCGCCCCGTTTTCGTCGGTGACGGTCCCCATAACCGTTTGAGCCAATTGGATGTCGAGGGTAGTTGGAACGGGCTTGGGCTCAGATGCTTCGGGTTCGTTTCCCAAGACACGACGCACCAAAACGATTTTGTTGGCTTTGATGACTTGGTAGCTGATTTGTCGAGGGGTGAGAATGCGCTGCAATACCGATTCTAAAGTCTCGTCTTTGATGTCAATGGTCAGCTTTTCGTCGGTGGCGATTACACCTTTTTGGTAAGAAAAAACAACATTCGCTTTTCGCTCAATGCTTTTGAGCACAGCTTTGATATCCGCGTTTTTCAGATTGAGTGTAATTTTTTCCTGAAGCCGTTCTTGGCCAAAGGTATTTTCCGCAAAACTGAGGGTAGTCAGCAGACAAACGAGCAGTAACGGGGTGAGGGTGATTTTCATAAGGCAGAAAATCTCTTTTCTGGTAAAGAAATTTGACATAATTTTGATTGTTTTTGTTTTGGAAAAGGCAAGACACGAAAACGCGGTGCTTCGTACACACCTGCGGATTCAGCAAGGGAAAGGTGTTACAGCATCTTTCCCCTTTTTTTGATTTTGAGGTTTAAGGGATTTTTGGTTAACCTATTTATTGGATTTAATGACAAATGATTTACTTACAGCCTGTCGATTCGATAATAATCTGGGCATCAATCTCTTTGTAAGCCGCGCCTATGGTCTGACAAATCACTTCGAGTTGGTCGTACAGAGAATCATCACTAATGGTGGTGGTCAAAATACAGTCGGAAAGCGCGTCTTCGTTGTAGCGTATTTCAACGCCAAACAATTTTTCCAGTTCTTCAAACACCTCGGCTACTTGAACTTCTTCAAATTGTCTTTTTACAAGTGGGCTTTGTGCGATAATGGGGACAGGTACTTCTACCAAACTTCGGTTCAATAGTTCATTTGTTCGGTTGAAAACGGCCTGTTGGTTGGGTAACAAGAGCAGTCCTTTGGTTTCGGGGTCAGCGATGTCTATGCGATTTTGTTTAAATACCGACACCCTGCCCGTCTGTACTTTTACCGTTACCTGTTTGCCATTTTCTAAGGCATATACTCTAAAACTTGTCCCCAATACTTTAGTAATCAGTTCGTTTGCGTAGACATAAAACGGTTTGGCAGGATTTTCGGCTACTTCAAAAAACGCTTCTCCGCTCAGTACTACTTCGCGGCGTTTGGTTTCAAAATGCACGGGAAAACTCAGGCGGCTTCCCTTTTCCAAATGTACCATTGTGCCGTCTTCGAGGCGTATTTTTTTGGTGGTTTGACCGTTGTTTACCACTTCTTGACGCGGGCTTTTTTCTTCGATAACGGCTATCAAATCTTGATAACTGACTTGGTGGTCGGGTTGTCTCGTAGTCCAGAGCCACGCTAAGCCGACCAACACTGCCAAACTTGCTGCGTACTTAAAGACATTGGTTTGCCAAAACTTGCGCTCAAAAATAGTTTCTTCCTCATCTGGTTCGGTAATAATGGCTTCAATGCTGGCCCAAACAGCTTTTTGATTGAGAGCGGGGGTATTTTGCGCTTCGGCTGATTTGACGCCTAAAATCAGTTGCTGCGCCTGCTTAATTTCGTCGGCTTTGGCAGGGTATTTTTTCAGAAATTCCTGCCAAAAAGAGTCTTCTTCCTGAAACAACACCCACCGCACAAACGAGTCGTTGTGCATGAAGTCGTTGGGTTGAAAATGGTCATAGTTCATGTGATCGAAAACTTAAAAGGTGACTAATTAATAAGGTGGGATATTTGTAAAAACAGCAGTAAAAGTGGGGGTATCCCTCTGATAGTGAGGCGTAACACACTGTATGCCTTAAAAAGTAGATTGCTGACCGACTGCTTGCTGAGGCTCATAAGTTGGGTCATTTCATCGAGACTCATGCCGTGATAAAAGCGCAGATTGATGGCTTCTTGCTGGCGTTGACTTAGTTGGGCAATGGCCTTTGCAACGGCCTGCGTTTGGGTGATATGAGTTTCCTGTTCAATCGATTGTTGTTCCGACGAAAATGCCACCAAAAAATCAAGGAAATCGTTGATGTCTTCAGACGTTTCGAGTAAGTCGTTGCGGGTGTTACGGATTACTTGATGGCGTAAAGCCCGAAATAAGTAAAATTTTACGCTATCTACGTCGGCAAGATGCTGTCGGCGTCGCCATACATCCACAAAAACGTCTTGAATGGCGTCTTCGAGTTGTTGTTTGTCGGTGCAGTACCGATAGCCGTAGTTGGCCAGTACCTCGAAGTAACGGTTATACAACTGCTCAAACGCCCGCACGTCGCCTTTTTTAAAAGCAATCCAAAGGGTTGTTTCGTCGGTGTTGTTTTGGAAGGTTCTGTTCATGTCTTTTACAAACACTTCGTTATCTGCTTGGCATATTACTATTTATTCTCCAACGAGTCATAAATCTGTTATAAGTACAGGTACAAGGTTTATGAAAAAATACCCTTTATTCAGAAATATTTTTTTTAGAAAATACAAAAAGCATCAACATTAGGTAAATAGAACGGAGGGCTGTTGTAAGACACGAGCGATGGCGCATAAAAACAAATCCCCAACGGAAGCCCGCCGGGGATTAATGCTGTTCATTACCTATCTTTTTTTAACTCAAAAACTTCTATTATTGATACGTTAACCACGCGGTAGCCTCACAATTTTTATCGGCCTTAAATCGTACCCACCGGGCTTGAAAAGCATCAGGGAAGGTGTACTCAAAAGTTTCGCCGGGCTTCACTGTCACTTGTTTAAAGTTCATCCAAGGGCCGTGACCGATGGGTTCTACCTGAATGGTGAACGTAATTGTTTGCTTGGCGTTGTGAGAAAGTTTGAGGCTTTTTTTGTCATAAAATCCAATCAAATACGCATCCGAAGGAGTGTCAGCGGTTACTTGACTGTTTTTCCACGGACCGCCTTGACCTACTGGCTTGCCTAATTTCCAAAGGTCGTCGATGGTACCCGCCCATACTTTGGCTTTTCCGTCGTTTGAGGCGATAATGTGCTCATTGGCAGCCGTTTGGTTGTCGAGGCCTGTCATGACCAATAAGCCACGGTACGACGCATAATCATGTACACTGAGCGAGTGCGAGGCCACGGGCCTGATTTTAGCAAAACCGTCGGCATTTTCGGCGGGCAATTCGTAGAATGTCCCGTGGGCGTTCAATAAATCACGTTCGGTGGCCACTTCTCGGCAAATGCGGAGCGAAGCATTATGGGTTTTGTTGGTAAATGCCTCATTTCCTTTGGGCAATCTCCATCTTCTGCCGCTGTCGTCAATGATAAGCACGGAGGCTTCGTCCACCGTAATAACTTCTTTGGGAATGGCAAACTTGTCGCGGATAAACTGCGCCGTTTTTGGGTCTTCCTTTTTGACCAAATTCATGGCGCTGTCCAATTCGTAGTAGCCGTTTTCGGTGAATTTTCCGTTGGAGAATTGACCCGCCAAAAGGCCCATCGCCCGGCGATTGTCGCCCAAGCCATACATGAGTCCTCCGGAGTAATTTGCAGAACGGATGTTGGTCAATCCGTTGAACATTTTGTCGGCGGTTGGTTGAAAGCGGGAAGCATCGCTGTAGTTAAAATTGACGGTTGCGGTGGTGGCGAGGTTGCTTTTTACGCGAATCCATTCCCCAGTTTCATTGGCGGTAAAAGTCACGGCAACGCTTTGACCTGCTGGAGTTTCTACCGTACGCAACGATTTCCAATTGCCTTTGCCGTCGATATCTGTTTCAAAACTGAAGCTAACGTTCTGATTTCCTGCATTATGAACCCATGCCATTCGTTTGTTCCAACCCGCAAAAAGAAAAGGTTCAGAAACGGCATTGGCCTCAATTTTTTCGGCAAGCCAAACGGCTCCCTGCGCGGTGTTGGGGCCTAATTCGTCAGGTGTATTGAACGAAGTGAACCAAAGATTGGAGTTGGATTGTCCGGGGCCTTCGATGTTTCCTTTGGTCTTACGTTTGTTCAAAAACTCTTTTTGGGCCGAGTCGTCGCAACCAAAAACCAGTTGGTTATTCCAGCGTGCAAAGTCACCAATGACTTTTAAGTAAGACGAGCGCGGACGAATACCGGCGGTGTTTTTGGACGTAAACGTTTGGGGGAAACGCCAAAATAGTCCGTGCATGGTCATTAGATAATCAGGTTTGTCGGCGGTACCGATGTCGCGGATGCGGGGCCATTCGGTGTTCCAGCCGTGGGCGCCGTCGTAGCTATGACTGGTTTTAGGGAGCCTGAAAAAAGACCATTTCCCACCATCACGTACGCCTAATAAAACCGATTTATGGTCCCAGCCCGTAGCCCAAATCGGGTCGGTGTCGGTGTTTTTGTTGCCATAAATGCCACCCGGTCCAGTTACTTCAACAAACTGATTACGACGCACGACCTTCCAATCTTTGCCGTTCCATTCGGCCAACACGCCCGCTTCAATGTCAAATTGTTTCAGCGCCTGTGGGCCTGATTCACCGTTGTTGGAATAGACCATTACTCCCTGCCCAGAATAGACGCCTTTGCCGTGTGCGCCCGGAAGCAGTAGTCCATTGTGGTTGTTGGAAGTATCCTCTCCCTTCTTTTCTTTGACGTTGCCGTCTTGGTACAGCTGTTTGGTTTTTAGGGTTTTTACGTCCATTTCGTAAAAACCTTCTTCCATGGTAGCAATCAGGATTTTGCTTTGCGGGTCGGTCAATCCCCGCGCCAAACCCGTGTAGCGACCAGGGGCTTGCGTGTACGGAATGGTACGCACGTTGCGCTGCGCGTTGATGGCGTAGGGGCCGATAAACAATTGATTGCTTTCGGTATGAATCATGCGGTTGGCGGGTGTTCCTCCCGTACTTTCGGGCCGAATGGTTCGCTGCAAACTGGGCGTGATCTCATAGAGTTTATCTGATGAACCAAAAGGTAAATGTGGCCCGTAGGTAATCACCCAAAGGCGGTCAGCCCAAGGCACCACCGCACCTGTTCCGCACTCGCCTTCGTTGTTGTAATAGGCGAGGTGTGGATAAATGCCGCTGAATTGAGGGTAGGAGGTTTTGGGTTGAGCTTGGGTGGTTGAGCCAATAAGCAGTAGCCCCATTGCTATTCCTGCCCAAATAAAGGCGATTTTATATGTATTCATTGTGAACTTTGAATTCCTTATTTAGTTAAATGTTGAGTTCTAACTTACGGATATGGGTTGTAAATACTGAGACTAATACCCGTCGTTTTGCTTCATGTTAGGATTGATTTGGATTTCGGAGGTAGGAATTGGCCACAAATACTGGCGGTCGTTCCAAGTAGTAGGCACTAGATTTTTGATGAGACCCGTTTTTTCCATTTCACTAAAGTCGGGTGTACCGTCTTCGTCAATTTTTGGAGTGCCTGCAAAAAACCAAAGATTTTTATCCACTACTTTAGACCGTAAATCAACGGGGTCGAGCATACCGTAAATTGGTCGGTTAAGCACTTTGCCCGCAATGCCCCAGCGTATAATGTCCATGTAGCGAAGCCCTTCGAAAGCCAATTCCATGCGGCGTTCTAGGCGTAACTCACGACGTAGCTCAGCTTGGTTGGTGGTGGTAATGGCGGGGTAAGCAGTAGTGGCCGAAAGCGCGGCTTTGTAGGCCCTTGCCCGCACCATGTTGATGGCGTCCAGTACCGATTTGTCAATTTGATTTTGTTCAATTTTAGCTTCGGCATACATCAACAATACATCGGCATAACGGACGATAATCTGCTCTGGCTCAATCAAACGGCCATTGAGCAGCCACGAATCGTCAACGCCTTTTTTCCAAATCAACCCATTAAAAGACGCAAACTGCGCGTTGGCTCGGTTATCATTGTTCGTTACTTTGGTGTTGGTGCTGATGCGCGTCACTTGCAGAGCGTTGGGGTGGGGGTCATAAATAAAGCCTAAATGCGGCTGTCCAAACTCCACGATGGTAGCAGTGCAACGCGGGTCACGATTTTTGAAGGGGTTACGAGGATCATACAGTGGCGACTTATCAATGGTTTTTCCGTCGGTACAGAGGTAAGAACAAAACAAATCCCAAGTAGGATTGGCTGCCGCAAAGCCCCCTGAGTTGCGACTGATGATGTCGGAGGTAGGGCCTGTGCTTACTTTCAACTCCAACGAACGCGGTATTGAAAAAATAATCTCTTTTGCGTTTTTGGTGCTCTGCAAAAACAAATTGCCGTAGTCGGAGTGCAGCGTGTACTGGTTTAAGTCCATGCAGGCTTTGGCGGCATCGCTGGCTACTTTAAAATCTTTTTCGTAGAGGGCAAAGCGTGCTTTTAAGGCCATTGCTACGCCTTTGGTGGCGCGCTTCACGGCCGACGCGGCATAACTGGTCGGTAAGTTTGCAATGGCAAAATCGAAATCCTCGTAGATTTTTGTGATGACCGTTTTTTTGTCGGTACGGCCTTTGGTGTAAGCGTCTTCGATACTGATAACATCGTCGCTATAAACTACATCGCCAAATTTATTGACCAGCTTGGCATACTGCGCTGCGCGATGAAAACGAGCTTCAGCCAAGTAAATATCCAATTTAGCTTGGTTTACTTTTGCTTTTGTTACCGCGCTGTTCAGGGCCACAATGGCTCTATTGGCACGAGCAATGGCTTTGTAAGAATTGCGCCAAAGGGTGGTCGAAAATGCCCACTGACTTGTCACCGTTCCTGATTTGATGGGCGTAAGGGTTTGGCGATAAAAGCCATCATCAGAAAGATAATTGATACTCATTCCGTCTTCATCCCATTGCCAAAAATCAATGCGATAGAGGTCATTGAGTGCCAACTGAATCTCAGTTTCGTTAGAATACCACTTTTCGGCCGAAGGCTCGGCTAACGGATATAGATCCAGTGAATTTTGGCAGGAAGCCAACAATAGTAAGCTTAGTGCTGTGCTGTATATCTTATTTTTCATTGTGAGTCAGAGAATTATATTAAAAACCAATCGTAAAACCTCCTAAAACCGTCGACACAATGCCCATTCCCTCGGGGTCCCAACCTTTAGGATATTTGTTGAGCGAGAAAACATCGGTGGCATTGATGTAAAAACGGATGTTGTTTGACATGATTTTCCGTGAAATATTCTGGGGAATCGTGTAGCCTAAAGTGATGTTTTTTAGACGAAAATACCCTCCGTTAAACAACCAAAAATCAGACATTGCGCGGTTCAGTCCTTTGTTGGTTTCGGTAAATCTTGGGTATTTGGCCGCTAAATTTTGGTCAGCAGTATTGTTCATACTCCAAGTGCTGCCGTCCATATACACAGGAAATACACCCCAGTTTTCGGCGTTGTAATCGGTATACGAAAGTAGCGATGTGTTTTGATAGCCGATGCCTTGAAAAGTAACCCCCAAATCAAACCCGTTGTAATCCAACTTAAAGTTACCGCCATACATCCATTGTGGCTGCGAACTGCCGAGCAGTATTCGGTCGTATTCGGGGGAGATTCTCCCGTCGGGCACGCCGTTGGGGCCGCTGATGTCGGTGTATTTCATGTCGCCCACTTTTACGTTTGTATTGAGTTTGGGAGAGTTATTGACATCTTCTTGGGTTTGGTAAATCCCTTCAGAGCGGTAGCCGTACCATT
Source organism: Runella rosea (assembly GCF_003325355.1). GTDB lineage: Bacteria > Bacteroidota > Bacteroidia > Cytophagales > Spirosomataceae > Runella > Runella rosea. The sequence continues at coordinate 1,311,623 of NZ_CP030850.1, read as the reverse complement.
CGTCAAACTGACTGCCTTTTCTCTTGATTCGGTCGCCGATAAACTCCGTACCACCCAAATCGCCCATAACCGACTGAAATTGAGAGAGGTTCAGGGATGCCGAATACCTTAGCTTACCGATGTTGTCGGTCCAGCCAAGGTCAAGGTCGATGCCTTTGGTGGTCATCACGCCTGTATTTTGGTTGGGGTTTTCGAATCCAACAAAAATCGGAATCTGCAATGCCAGCAGCATGTCTTTGGTTTCTTTGTAATACACATCGGCGGTGAGGCGCAAGCGGTTTTTTAAGAAATACGCGTCAAGCCCTAAATCCGTCGATGCCGTTTTTTCCCAAGAAATATCTTGAATGGCATACTGCACTTGGGCGGCGGTTTGTTGGGCGGTTACGAGGTTGTTTTGATAAAACAGCGCATTACTAAAGTTCATGATTCCAACTGACGGATAGTTTCCGATGCGCTCGTTGCCCAGCGTCCCCCAAGAAGCCCGAAGTTTGAGGAAAGAAACAAGGTTTTGTCTTTTGAAAAAGTCCTCCTCGCTGATCACCCAACCCGCCGAAACCGAAGGAAATGTACCCCAGCGATAATTGGCGTTGAAGCGTGATGAACCATCACGACGGACATTGGTCTGAATCAAATATTTGTCTTTATAGCTATACGTCAGACGCCCAAAATAAGAACGGTAGGCCGTTTCGAAAGCCGAGCCAAAATTATCCCTAAAAGCCGCTGGTCCTTGATTGAGGTAAGGGTATGTATCAAAAAGGTACTGGTCACGAGAAGCGCCCATTGATTCGCCTTTGAAATAATAATTTTCGTAGCCAGCTAAGGCGGTAAAATCATGGTTGCCAACGGTTTTGAGGTAGTTGGCCAAAAGCTGAGTCGTAATACTGTAATTGGTCGTGCGATTTTCGTCTAAGCGGGTGGTAAGGCCGCCGCCAATTAGCGATACAAGGTATTGGTTAGGGTCGTTGGCGGCATAAATATCTACCTTTTTGTTGAAGCGTTTTTGGTTGTTAAAGTCAAAAATCGGCGCGATGATTCCCGAAAGTTTCAAGCCTTCAATGGGTTTGATGTCAAGCGCCAGTCGACCTCCCACTTGATTGTAAGTGTTGCGATCGGTGCCGCCGTATTTAACCTTAGCATACACGTTTTCGCCCGCTTTTCCGTCGGCAATGCGGCCATCAGCCCAGATTGCCGGATAAATAGGCGAAGAAATCCGAGTACGATACAATGGGTCACTGGCCGTAGGATCTAAGGCATTGGTTCTTTTGAAGTTAAAATCGACCGTACCGCCAATCAGTTTATTGATGGTAAAATCGTTGTTTGACCGAACAAAAATCCGATTGTAGTTTTTGTTGTCGTAAAAACCACCTACTTTTTCATAACGCACTGAGGCGTTGGACTTTACAAACTTAGACCCGCCAATGACACTGATACTGTGAGCTTCTCTGGGAGCGATTTTGTTCAATGTCAATGCCATCCAATCGGTATCGGGGTATTTGTCGGGGTCAGAAAGGTGTTTTTGGTTATAATCCGTCAATAAATCTTGGCTAAAAGTGGGGAAGCGATTGGCACCGTTGCCTGCATCGTTCCAGCGGAGTTCGTTGACAAGCTCCATATAGCGCTGCGATCGCATATAATCGGGCAACTGCGTAGGCGTATCAAATCCATTTTCGTAGCTGTATTGAATAGAGGCTTGGTCGGTTTTGGCTCTTTTGGTGGTAATCAAAATCACACCCGAAGCCGCCCGGGAGCCATATATTGAAGCCGAGGCCGCATCTTTGAGCACCGATAAGTTTTCGATGTCGTTGGGGTTTACCTGATTTACATCGCTCACTGGCACACCATCCACAATCACCAACGGGTCAGAATTGCCAATCGTGGTGACTCCCCGAATACGGATGGTCGCCCCGCCCATGGCACCATTGGCCCCGTTGCGGGTCACCATTACACCCGACATAGCTCCTTGGAGGGCTTGTGCCACCTGGGTTTCTTTACGCTCCTTAAACATATCGCTGGTGATAGTCGACACGGCTCCAGTCAGGTCTTTTTTTCGCTGAACTCCGTAGCCAACGACGACCACCTCTTCGAGCGCTTTGGTGTCGAGTTTTAGCGATACATTGAGTGTAGTCTGGCTACCGATTTTTATTTCTTGGGAAAGGTAGCCTACAAATGAAAAAACCAGTACCTCATTATTGTCCGACAGCGCCAGTTTGTACTTCCCGACGGCATCGGTGGTTGTACCGCGTTGGGTGCCTTTGATGAGTACGCTCACGCCCGGCAATCCCTGCCCGTTTTCGTCGGTTACAGTTCCCGTCACGATTGATTCGGTCAGTTGATATTCCAACGATTTTGTGGGTAGGTCATTTTCCCAAAGCCCCGTTGTGGAGGCGTTGTCTTTTCGTAAAACAATGCGATTGCTGACCTGTATGTGTTTGATTTTTAGAGGTTTTAGAAGGCGGGTTAGTACGCTCGACAATGGTTCGTTGGAGGCGTTGATCGTTACGGGGCGGTCGAGTTGTAAGGCCCTCGAATTGAAGGAAAATTTCACCTGTGCCTCTTTTTCGAGTTGGAGCAGTACTTTTTCCAAAGCTATATCCGAAACATTCACACTTACCTTTCGGTCAAGCATACTTTGACCCTTTACTGGGGTGGCCATTGCAATGCTCGAAAACACGATGGCCAAGGTGAGTTGTAGGAGTGACGTTTGCACAATTCGATATAGTAATCGTTTGTTGGTCAATGTTTTTTTCATACTTTTGACTTGTTTTTAGTTAATACTTTTTACGGAGGTATTGGCAAAATCCTCCCCGTGCCCTTTGCAGAGGGCATGTCAACTGAACACGTTAGGGGAAGCATCGGGCGTCGAATATGTAGCAGCATTTCGACGCTTTTTTGTGGGTAAGCAGGGGTATTTTTAGGTCATAGGCAGCAAATGTCGGGGTTAGTTACATCCTTCTGATAAAATCGTGATTCGGTTGCCGTTCATTTCATAACGGGTCATGTTGCCCAAACTCTCGCAAATAATCTTGAGTTTTTCGGGCAGAGGTTGGTCGCTGAGGGAAGTTGTAAGATAGCAGTCTTTCAATTTCTCCTGCGGATAGTCAATCTCTACCAGATACGCCTGCTCAATGGTTTTCAAGATTTGGGCAACGGGAACATCTGAAAATTCAAAACTCAGTTGTTCGATGGCGATAACTGATTGTGCCTCAGGTTTTTCGAGGGTTAAATCCGTTATTTTTTCGAAAGTAAGCTTTTTCCGCGCAAACCGAACTCCCTGATTCGGCAACAATTGCACCGTTTCAGGGTTCAGCTGCGTGATGGCTTGGTTGGAGCTGACGTTTACTTTTCCCGTTCTAACCACCACTTCCACGTTGGGTTGGTCGGTGTAGGCTTTTACCCGAAAACTCGTCCCGATGACCTTGGTGACAATCTCGTTGGCAAAAACGAAAAAGGGCTTCTTCGGATTTTTGCTGATTTCAAAAAAGCCTTCGCCCGACAAATACACTTTGCGTTCGTCGCCTTCAAAGCTTTTTGGATAGCTGAGCTTACTTTTGGGCTGAAGCAGTACCGAGCTGCCGTCAGAAAGGGTAATCAACTGCGGTTTATGGGTGTTATTGGCCTGTTCAATCAGTCCTTGGATATCTTGGTTGATGAGTTGGGTGTAGGTAAGTGTATCCTGCGTCAATGTTTGGCGCTTAAGCAACCACCCCAACGCGAGTCCCAATACCAAAACCGCCGCAATACTGCGCCAGCCCGTACGACGCCAAAGCGGAATCGAAGGCACAGCAGTTTCCTTTTCAATGGATTTTATTTTGTCACGGGATGCCTGTAACGCAGCGGCAACTTCGGATGAAGAAAGGGTTGATTCCTGAACCCGGGTAGCTAATACCCACAACCGAGCTTCGGCCACGAGTTTGGCCCGTTGGGGGTTTTCTACCGTCCATTCTTCCCAATTATCCCGTTCTTTTCCTTCCCGAACCCATTTTTGGAACGATTCGTCGGCCAGAAAATCTTCAATTTTTTTATAATGGTTGCGTTGCTGCATCTGAAAAAGAGTTTCAGACACAGAGAGGACAGCTTTGCGGGGCAATACTCACTAACGTGGTACTTTTTTTTGAAAAATTTAAAGTATTCTCGAAAAGAGCAGAAAAAGAAGCGTTAAATCACCCTTCCATTCTTTGCGGAGGTGTTGGATGCAACGGTGAAGTAGATTGGAAACCGACTGGTGATTGATATCGAGCATCTCACCGATTTGCTCAATCGTTAGCCCCTGATGGTAGCGGAGATAGAGCGCTTCTTTTTGCCGGGGAGGTAAGGCGTTAATCAGTCGATTGAGCTGAGAAACCTGAGCCGAGGTTTCTTCGTCGGCAATGAGTTGGTCTTCAATGGAAAAATCCAACGAAAATTGCACAGCATCCAACGGCGCAGTTTGGCGAAAAATAGTATCACGCTCGTGCAAACGGGCAATGCGCTTCCTGACGCTTGAGAGCAGGTAGGCTTTGATTACCACATTGTCGCTCAGGGTGTTGCGGTAAAGCCAAAGGTTTACAAACACATCCTGAACGCAATCCTGCACCCGTTCGGGGTAAGAACTCAACGAATTTCCGTAGTTAATCAATGAACGATAATACCGCTCAAACAAGACAGAGAAAGCCAATTCATCGCCTAATTTGAGGCGCTGCCAGAGAGTTTCGTCAGTGAGTGAGGGGTTTACCACAAAAAATACGGGTTGAATTTTACCTAAAATTCAACAAAAGTAGGAATAAATTAAACTTTATGGAGATTTTTAAATTATTTCATTGGGAGATGTCGGGTGGAATCGGTGCCTCTCAAGGGGAAACAGGCATACTATTTTTGGACAAATTTATTTTTCGGCCCGTATCCAACGCCCTCCCTTGGTTGCCAATTTGATTTGGGTGAGGTTGACATTTTCGCCAGTAACGGCGTCGGTAATACGTTTGTACTTTAAATTTTTGAAAGTAAGCGCAACCGTTTTGGCGGCCGATTCATTCAATAAAAAATAATGGTCGGCTTCGGCAGCGGCAAGGCGATACACGAGGGCATTGGGGCAGGCGTAGGGGGAAGAATAGCCACCAAGGGTGTATTCTAAAACAGGTAGTGAAGCCTTTGCAGAATTTTCAAACGCATTGAGTGATGCCTGAAAGCCCAGTAAGATTCCCTTGCCTTTGCCGAGAGAATGTTCCAAAACGGCGGGTTTGCCATTGTCGTACCTTTCTGCCACGCGCGCCGTGGTAGCCGTTGAGTTGATGGTAAAACCCTGTACTTCTTTACCCGCTATTCTGAGTTGTCGATTGGTGCCTGAAAATTGAAAATCATCAATCGTGGCACCGAAAAGCTGCTCAAAATCAGAGCCTTTACCCGTCGGAAGGTTAACGGTATTTTCGTCGTACCAGCCCGAAGGTAAGTCCATGACCAAGCGCCCGCCTTCCTGCACGTATTTTTTCAACAGGGGCAATAGTTCTTTTCGCATCGTGAGCATAGCGGGTAAATACAGCACTTTGTAGCGCGGGCCCAAGCCTTTGAATAGATCGTTTGGCGTAAGGTATTCAAAAGGTATGTTATTAGTCATTAACATATTGCTGATGCCGATTCGGGCTTTGACGGGCTGAAATCGGAAATCTTCGCGTCCAGGAATGCTCATGGCACCCCAAGTGGCTTCATTTTCCCAGTCGTACAGGATACCTACGAGCGGCTCTTTGTGGGCGTTCCAGAGTTCAAAACGGTATTTTTGCATGGCTTTTCCCAATGAGCCGATGGCAACGGCGCGGTCGGTGATTTGTCCGTTTCGGTCCAGTAAACTATACTCACCGCCTTCTTTGCCCGCGCTTCGTGAGTTCCAGCACCAAATGCCGAATCCTTTGAAGCCCGCGGCCAACTGACTGAAATAGAGCTGCATCAGTTCATCAGGGCCGACGTAATAAGAATTGTTGTGTCCCGGATTTTTTTCACCATCCATTTGCATCGGCCCGCCAGTACTTTCCCAACCGCCCGTCCAGCCGCCTTTATTGAAGTCGTTCATCAATGACGCCTGCTGGTAGAGCGACTTAGTGATTTCCCCTTTGACGAGATTATAATGCCATGAAAAGTGCATGGAAGGATAAAAAGAGCCGTACTGCGTCAGCACGTCGGTGATGCCTTCCATATCTACTCCGTACCATGCAAAAGGGTGAAAAACAGCCAATTCACCACCGCCACGATAGGGCGCATTGGCATCAAAACGATTGAACTGTGTGGCAGATTCGCGGATACGACCCAAATTGTGTTCCACCTTAAATCGGTAAATGTCTTTGACGTGATTGTACTCACGGCTCGTGAGCATACGCCAATTTTTCGCCACATCCTCCCAGTCACTGAATACCCGCTGTTCGTTCAAGAAAAGCCCAGCATGGTACTGATTCCAAGCTTGGTTCAAATTTTCTACGGTGTGGTAACGCTTTTTGAGCCATTCCAAAAACAAGGCTTCCCCTTTGGTACTAAGTTCCACTCCGCGCCCGCCGATTTCGGGGTCGTAGGCCACACTCGTAACCCGCATGAATTTTTTGTCGGCACTGTTTTGGATGTATTTTTCTGTATTTTGGATTCGTTTTTTGGCCACTTCTTTTTGGTAATTGACCATTTTAGGGTGCTGCAAGATGTCGCTCATTGACAGGATTTTAGCAATGCCGAGCTGTTCCAAAAGGGTAGGGGTGATCTCTTCGTAGCCGCCTTCGCCGTACCACCACGGCATGATACCTTCTTCCAACGCTATCAAGGAAATTTGCTCAATGGTCCAGGTCGGTAAGGGCATGATTTGTTTCAGGGCGTTGAAGCCCAGCTTTTTCATGTTTTGGAAATGCACCCGCATCTCTTTCTCGCCTTCGTTGGGTTGCTGCAGGTACACGACTCCCGCTGGCATGGGCGCCAACTTTCTAAATTTTTGCTGCATGGGTGCGTCGTGCAGTGCGTCGTACAGCTTGTGCAGGTACGGGTCGTTTTGAGCGAAAATTGGTATAGAGACACTGAAAATCAGAAATATAACGGATAGACAGGGTGATAATTTCATGATTATAAGACTTAAGGTTGAGCTTTAACGGCATAAAATGTACCTCCTTTGGGCGGAGCATCGGGGCGGAGAAAAACGTTAGGTTTCCCAAATTCGGTCGTAACCTGATAGATTGCGTTGGGTTGAGCCGAGCCCATTTTTCGGTTGTAGCCAGCTACGCCTTTGGAAATGACAGTGTTGTTGAACAGCAGATTTTCGGGACCGGGCGGGCGGTGTTTGTCGGGTGCTCCGATGCCGATGGCGTCCCAACTGTGCCAAACGGGCGTGGCGATGCGACACTGCTCTACCAAATTATGGCCATGGTCTTGGTCGTGAAAGTTGACATCTACTTCAAAATCACAGCGATAGACCACGTTATAAGCCGCGCCAGGGTTCATAATGGCAAAGTGGCGGATTCGGCGTACCTTTTCGTTGTAAAACAGGCAGTATTTCGACCCCCAACAACCGTAGTAGCCCCCGTGAAAAGAGTCCTTTTTGACGTACGCCCGATCCATGAAGTTATTGCGACAGGTGATGTGCTCACAATTGCCCAAACCGAGCGGATGCGTACCAGCCCACAGAAAATTACAGTTGTCCACCCACGAATTGCGGCTGTTTCTAAAAATAACCAAGTGTACAAATAGTGTAGTGTCGCGGGTTTCGTGTTCATGAAAAACCCGACGGTCCCACGCGGCATTGAAATCGGATTTGTCGTAAGGTTCAAAATCAACGGCGGCGTACCGAAAAGTCAGGTCTTCCAATCCCACCCGTTCGGCATTGTTTATTTCAAATGCTACGAGGTGTTTTTGGTCGGTGGCGTATTTGAAAAACATCTTTTTCATCACCACCTTTAGCACCGTTTGGTCTTTGTTTTCGCCGCGCAATACGACGTTTGATTTTAGAAAAATTGTTTTGGAAATAACGTATTCGCCCTTTTTAAGTAAAATAACTCCGCCGCCCTGTGCCGCTACTTCATCAATCGCCTCCTGTAAATTGTTCTGTGGCGTAATCGTTTTTTGGATTTTTAACGTACTTCTCAACGGAATTCCTCCCTGCACGCCTGCTTTAGCCCATTCTTTCATGTCGGGAAAGCGCGGGTCAAAGCTTGTTTCGTCAAAAATTTGCCCAGCATCACCGATTTGGTGTTGGGCAAGGCTAAAAATCGGTAAGAATAAGTAAACGAGTAAGAATTTCATGTGTGTGTGGTTGTGCCAGTTAAGAAAAGCTCAGCAGTGCTTTTGTCGAAATTCAAAATAATAGGCTATTACTTCTTCGGGGGCTTCGTTTTGGGGGTAATGCCCTGCACCTTCAATGATTACAACGTCAGGATTGGGAATCATTTGTTGGTAATAATCAGCCAAATGCCTTCCCGAAACAGGGTCTTCTGGACCGTTGATAAGACGAAGCGGGATGGAGGTTTGTTGTAAAACACCCACCCAGCGTTCGCGATTTTGTCGGCGGTCTTCGATATAATTAATGAGTTTATGAAACAACCGATGACCGTTTTGGTACTGAATGGTTTCCCAGAATCCATCCATCTCTAAATCATCAATTCCTTTAGGGCCATAGAGCTTCTCGAACGATTTTTTCAATCGGGCTTTGTTGTTGAATTTTGTGAGTAGCACTCCCAACGGGCTTTTCATCAATTTTTGAACCAATAGAGCCCGGTGCATTTCCGGGAAAAGTCCACCGTTCAAAAAGCAAACTGACTTGATGATAGGAAACGACCTTGATTCGGGAGCCTGTGTTTCGTTTTTTCGATCTTCCCAACGGGCCAATAGCTCCTGTGCCACCGTATTTCCATAATCATGTACCAATAAATGACATTGGTTAATCTGCAAGTGATTCATCAGCGCCTCAAACAGGTCGGCTTGGTCATGGATGGAATAAGAGTAACGATGGGGTTTGTCCGATAATCCAAATCCAATCATATCAAAACCAATAACTCGGTATTTTTCAGCGAGTTGGTCCCAAATTCGATACCAATCCCAAGAGGAAGTGGGAAACCCGTGAATAAGAACTAATGTTTCACCCTGCCCTTCGGTTCGGTAAAAGATTTGATGGGTTTTGTAAGTGAAATGGCTACCGGTAGCGTGCCATTGTCGGGGAGTAATCATTTGAGAAAAATTTATTCAGCAAGGACAATCGGTCCTTGCTGAATAAGCGGTTTGGGGTTCATCTATACTTCCAGTGAATTCATGGCTGTTAATAGAATTACTGTTTGGCATAGGTCGCCGTAAATACAATTAATCGCCCGCCCCAAGACGCGTTCTGGGTTTGGTTGGCGGTTGTAATAGGTACTATCGGCACGTTGACATTTCCCTGCGTGCTAAACGTAATGATCATTTGGCGGTCGGTGAGTGACGTAATAGTCGGTGAATAATTGGCGTAAGTCGCTGAGGTATAGACGGGCGTACCGGCGGCGTTGGGGGCTACGGTTCCGTGAAAAACAAAATCGTAGTTCCAACGACTGATTTGGCCGCGTGTATAGGTCGGACGACCAATACGGAGCAACGTAGCTTCCTGACCTTCATCGTTGACTTTCACCAATGAAAAATTCCCCTGTTGACGAATGCCTCGATTGGCCAGCCAAAACGTATCGGCGGTAGCAGTGCGGGCGGCCAGATAAAGCGTATCGGTAAAGGGCATAACGGGGTTGGCACGTCCAGCCACCAACAGCGGAGCGGTACTCGGCGTGACGGTGACGACGGTGTCGCGGGAGCGAGGTACCAGCCCTACCTGATACTTCATCGCAAGCGAGACAGGCACCCAAACGCCCTTGATTTGGTCGCGCAAGGATGTATCATTTGACAACGTAGGAAAAGGAGGATTTTCGCACGCCCAGAATGACGAAACCAGTAGCAGGGCGCAACAAACGGCCAAAATCGGATGAGCTATTTTCATGTTTTTAATTCGTTTTTTAATCATTTTGAACCAGTAAAGGATTGCGGTCAATCATCGTTTGCGGTACCAAAAACACCAACAAACGACTATTCCAGGGCACTTCGTTACAGTTGCCCAAGGCACAATCTACACCGCTTGGTGAGGCAGGGCGGTCGCCGGGGTTAAGCGGTTGTTTCAGTCTTTTGATGTTGTGAATCCGATTGCCTTCGCTGAAAGTTTCGCGGACAAATTCCGTTCTGATTTCTTCCAACAGGTTTGCGGGAGCAGAGGTCAATGCCGCCAAACCTGCCCGGGTCCGTACGGCATTTAGGTCGGCCAAGGCTAAAGCCGTATTGCCTTTACGTTGGTTCATTTCGGCGCGCATCAATAAAAATTCGGCAGAACGAAAGAGTACAATGTTGGAATTGACTCCCTGTACAGGCCCTAAGTTGGCAGTCCCCAATGAACCCCATTTTTTCGAAAACCAAAGCCGATTAGGGCTGTTCCAAGCCGTTGCGGCGGTAGTAGCCTGCGTGGTGTCCAAGAGGGTTCGGTAACGCAAATCTCGCTGACGGTCAAAGTCGGCCAAGGTTTTAAAGCGTTGGCTCATACGTAAGTTAGGCCCCGAAGTGAGGTTGTTGACATTGGCCAATTGAGCAGCAGTATAAACACTTTGAAGGGTATAATGCGTACGCAAAGGTGCTCCGTTGGTGGTACGGGAGTTGCGTCCCACGACGTTGACGAGTTCAAAAATAACTTCATCACGATTAGCAGAATTGGTGCTTGGCAAAATACCGGTACGCTGGAAAAGTTGCGCCAACATCTGATTGCCGGGTACCAACGGAAAACGATTGGCGTTGCCCTGTCCGAGCAAACGGTTACACACTGCCAGACAACTGTCCACGTTGTCCTGCTGCCAATAGACCCGTGCCATCAGGGCAAGCGCGGCGTATTTATTGGCGCGTGGCTGCATGTCGGGTAGGTGTTGTGCAGGGTTATAATTTTCGGGTAGAAGTCGTTCGGCAATGCGCAAATCGTTCAAAACGCTGTCGTAAGCGGCCTTAACGCTCAAACGAGGATAGGCCAAATCGCCAAACTCCGACACTGATTTGTAATTTCCGACGGGGCCAGGATGCGAATTGTCGGGGGTATGGCCCCATGGATAACCTATGAGACGTGTTTGTTCAAAAATACACAGTGCACGTACAAAACGGGCATCGCCTTCGATACGACCTTTTTGGAGGTTGATGTCCTTGCGGGGGTCGGCTTCGCCTGGGGTTTGTACCTGATTGCTTTGCAGAATTTCCAGCACGTTGTTGGCGTTGTTCAGACCAAAGGTGGACCATTGCAAAAATTCCGCCTGATACCCGTAATCTTCCTCGCGGTGAGTCCAAGTGTAAACCCTTGACGAGCGACTTGGGCTGTTGCGGTAATTGACGTTATTAACGGCTACTAAATCGCCAAATGTTTCTCCAATGACAAGCGCATTGCCGCCAAAGGCCACTTCTCGGGCGATGCCCGAATAAGCTCCCGTCATCAAAATATCTAATTCTTGTACCGTGCGCACATTTTGTGCTTGGATGAGGGTTTTGGAAGAAACCTCGTCTAAGTATTTATCGCAGGAAACACTGCCGATTGCTACGGCAATCATTCCCATAATGCTATATGTCTTTTTCATGAGTGCTTGGTTGTCAAATAATTAAAACCCAAAGTTGATTCCGACTAAGACGGTGCGTACCTGTGGCAAATCGTTGTTGGTGACCCCCGGTGAAAGCGTAGCCGTAGAGCCATCAGCGCCGCCGTTGCGAAATACTTCGGGATCCCAGCCCGTAAACTTGGTGAAGGTGAGCAGGTTTTGTCCGGTCAATGAAATTCGTGCTGTGCGGAGACGCAATTTGTTGGCTACCGATGCAGGAAGCGTATAACCGAGCTGCACGTTTTTGAGACGAATAAATGAGCCGTCGTGCAAGAATCGAGAAGACTCAAAGCCCCGTGCGTTGGAGTTCCACTGCATTCGGAAAGCCCCCTCGGTTTTGTTGAGTTCATCGCGCAGACTGCCGATGCCCGGGCTTTCGGCCCTTAGCACCTGACCAGTGGTGGGATAGCTTTGAGCGCGTTGGGCTTGGTCATAAATCCAGTTGCCGTATTGATAATAAAACAGAAAGTTAAAATCAATTTTACGGAATTGGAAACTGTTGGTCAATCCCCCGAATAGCACTGGGTACGGCGTGCGATTTTCGAGAATAAATTGGTTATTACCCGCATTATTGGCAATGGTTCCATCCCACAAAGCCCCCGTTTTTACCGTTTGACCAGTATTGTTGAAAACGACTCGGTCGCGCTCGTAAAAGAGTTCATTGCCAGTATTAGGGTCAAAACCAGCAAACTGCGCCATGTAATAGTTGCCCAAAGGATAGCCGGGTGTAGCGATGCTCGGACCAGCAATGACTTGGAAGGGGAAATTAAGAAATGGCGCGGTATAGGTACTCAACACCGTATTTTTGTTGTGGCTGATGTTAAAATCCGTCGTCCATCGAAAATCCTTTTTCGTAACGTTACGCGTGGTGATGCTCAATTCTACCCCACGGTTGCGAACGGAGCCGAGGTTGATGGTCATGGAATTGTTGATGGTGCCAAACAATGGCCCCAGTGCGTAATCCAAAAGTAAGCCTTCGGAGTCTTTGTTGTAGAAATCCAGTGTTCCGCTGATGCGTTTGTTCCACAAGGTAAATTCAATGCCCGCATCAAATTGCTTCGTAGATTCCCACGTCAGGGCGGAGTTGCCGGGATTGGTAAATTGTCCTCCCTGAACCCCGCCGTAGATGGCGGCATTGTAGCCCACAAACGTAAAGTTCTTTTGCCACGAGAAATTCCCGATTTCGGCGTTTCCAGTGCGGCCGTAGCTGGCGCGCAGTTTCAAGAAGTTCACAAAGGAATTGTTGCTCAGGAAGCTCTCATCGCTGATGACCCAACCCACCGACATGCCTGGAAAGGTAGCCCAGCGGTTTTCGGGGCCGAAGCGCGACGAGCCGTCGGAGCGCAGACTGACCTCAAACAAGTATTTGTCTTTGAAAGCGTAGTTAATTCTTCCGAAATAAGAAACAAACCGAAACGATATTTCATCGTTGAATACCACTGAGCGGGTCGTGTCTAAGCCCGTTTTGGCTCCAGGAGGTACGCGCTCCGTTATGTAGGTTTCGTTGTCAGAAATGCGGTTTTGCAGGCTGTTTCCTACCAAAACACCAATGCGGTGGTTTTTGCCCAATTCACGTGTATAATTAATGGTGTTGTTCCAATTAGAATTACGGTTTAGTACGTCACGGTTTTCGGCGCGGCCTTCTCCCGTTCGTTCGGCCCCCTGAATTCCCCTAGGATACAAAGTGGGATTGAGTAATATATCGTTTCTGGTTTTTTGGTAATCCGTGCCAAATTCGGAACGGATGGTTAAGCCTTTGACGGGTTCAATTTGGGCAAAAAAGGTGTTGATATTTCGGAAAGTGTTAGATTTGTTGGAATAGTTATTCCGATAAAAAACGGGGTTAGTCCCGATGCTCTGTGTATTGTTGGTGCCGTTGGCAATACCGTTGAAAAAAGACCCATCGGGTAACTGAATCGGGTAAGCAGGCAAGGCCGATGTGAGGCCGTATTGATACGAGTTGCCCAGTGGAACCATCTCATTATCAATGCTATTAAGCGATACATTGGCACCCAGTTTGAGGATTTTAATGGGGTTGTATTCTACATTTACCCGTCCGCTCAAACGACGCAAACCTTGTCCGATAATAATCCCGTCTTCTTTACGGTACGACCCGCTTCCATAGATAGTCAGGTTTTTTGCGCCACCGCCTGCACTCAGCGTAGCTTGCTGAAAACCACCCTGTCGTAGTACTTGGTCGAGCCAATTGGTACGGGTGTTGTAGAGGGTAGTGGAGTCAATCAATTGATTATCAAACGAAGCAGGTAACGAGCCACGCAAAATACCCGTAGGTAATAAGCTGGTCAAATTGGAAGAGGCTGGGGCCAGTCCCGCTCGGATGTTGTTGCGGGCGGCACGTTTCAAAATATTAAAATGATCAGCTCCGTTGTCGATAAAATCAACGCGATTTGTGGCAGTGTTGACCCCCTGTTGGTAGCTAAAATCAATGGTAGGTTTACCTTTTGCCCCTTTTTTGGTGGTGATTAAGATAACCCCGTTGGCCGCTCGTGACCCAAACAATATAGACGCCGAAGCATCTTTTAGGACCTCCATTGACTCAATATCGTCGGGATTGATTTCGGCCAAAGGATTCATGGCTACACCGCCCGTGCCGAAGGCTGAACTGTTAACGGGTTGACCGTCAATGACAATCAAAGGCTGCGAATTGGAGTTGATGGAAGCTACCCCGCGTACGTTAATACGCACCGCACCGCCGGGAGTACCTCCTGCTTGCGTAATTTGCACCCCCGCCGCCCGACCCTGAAGGGCTACATCGGGGCTAGCGGCGGTATTGGCACGAATATCGGCCGCTTTCAGTGAGGCAATGGAGCCTGTGACATCACGCTTGCGTTGCTCGCCAAAAGCCACCACCTGTACTTCGTTGAGTGAGCGCTCGTCAGGAAGCAGCGTAATGTTGATTTGACTCCGATTGCCCACCGTAATTTGCTGTGATAAATACCCCACATAGCTGATAATCAACGCAGTATTTTTGTCGGGAACGTCAATCTTAAAATTGCCGCTGGCATCGGTAGTGGTGCCTCTGGAAGTGCCTTTGATTAAAATACTTACGCCTGCCATGGTTACGCCTTTTTCGTCTTTAATGGTACCCGTAATGGGTAATTCAAGGCTTTGAGGCATTGCTAATCCTTGCACTTCTTCGTTTGGGAGTAAGCTTTGTTCGTTTCTACTTTTTTTGAGCAAAATGCGGTTTTCAATCACTTCGTATTCGATGGAAATGGGTTTGAGAATTTCCTCCAATACGGTTGAAAGCTTCCGTTTGTGGATATTAAGCGTCAGTCGTTGGGTGGATTTAATCTTGGTGCTGTACACAAATTTTACTTCCGCCTGCTTCTCTATTTGGCTCAAAATATCTCTCAGTTCGAGGCGCTCGCCAATGACCGATATAGGTCGGTTGAGTACTTCCTGCGCTTGGGTATCGTAGGCCCATGCCATGCTGGCGCACACGAGACATAGGAGCATTTGTGAAAATGTAATTTTCATAACCTTCCACATGATTTTTGGAATCGGTACGGTTTTTTTCATAGATTTACTCGTTTTTTAATGGGAAATAATTGAAAAACAGGCCCCTCCCACAGATTGGCGTTTGTAGAGGGCTTCACTTTTGAGTCAAAAATGTTCGTAGCATTTTTGACTCTTTTTTTTTACTAACAGCCGTCACCGTAGATAAATACGACCGTGCCACGCTTTTCGTAGGTCGCATCTATGGATTTACAGATAAGCTCCAATTGCGTAAACATAGACAGTCCGTTTAAGTCGGCGGTGATGTGACAATCCTTGGCGTTAGGATTGGCAATCATGAACTCAAGGCCATATAATTTTGAAAGAGCATCCAAAACCTGTTGAAGGGAGGCTTCCCGAAAGTCGAGCTGGGGCGGGGCCCTCTCAATGCTAACAATAGGCACAGGGTCATCGACGATACTCGGAACGATGTTTTTGGACGCCACATCAAACACTACCCGTTGGTTGGTTGTGAGAATGACCCCATTGCGCTCGGCGGGGCGGTTGGGCTTTTCGGCATAGACCGACACTTTTCCCGTTGTGACCGACACTTCAATCGTTTTGGCTTCGTCGTAGTGTTTGATGCGGAAACTTGTTCCTAGCACTTCCGTGGTCAATTCTCCCGTATGGACCACAAAGGGCTTGGTCAAGTTTCGTTTTACCTTAAAGAAAGCTTCGCCGATGAGGTGTACTTCTCGTTTGGTTTTGTTATAGTTTTTGTCGTAGATGATACTGCTGTTTTGTTTCAGCATGACCACCGTACCGTCTTCCAGTCGGACTTTCTGCTCTAACATGGTTGTGTTTTTTATTTCAATCCCTACCTGTTCAGGATTCTTGAGTACGGTTGTTTCGTTGTTTTTGGGAGCTTTATCGGTTGAAAACCACACAAATCCTACCACTAAGCAGGCCGCGATTCCCGTCAACCATGCCATTTTAATCATTAAGCCGTTGGATGCGGGTCGAATCTGGGCTTGAATGTTTTGCCAGATTCGTTTTTCAATCTCTTTTTTTTGTGATTGTAAGGGAAGGAGGGGGAGCTGTTTGGGCTGATTGTTGTACCAATCCATCAAAAGTTGGTCTTCTTTTGGGGTGGTTCGGCCTTCCAAATATCGTTTCGACAAATCGTTGAATTCTTGCTGTGTCATGTCTCGGTGTGTTAATGGCATTTAATTGTCGGATTGGAAGGGTTTGAGGTTCTCTTTCAAAAACTTCAATGATTTGGTAATGTGATACTCAACGGCCTTCTCGCTGAGGTTGAGGCCGAGCGCAATTTCTCGAACCGATTGATTTTCGAAGCGGCTGCGTTTGAAAACTTCGGCGCTTTTTTCGGGCAAACGGCTCAGGACGTTCTCAACCGCCGCCGATAATTCGCTGAAATTGACGATTTCGTCGGTGGCGTAGTGTTGATGAATTTCCTGAAAAATGAGGTATTCTTGGTATTTCCGGTAGCTAATCTGCGACTTGATATAGTCATAGACCTGATTTTTGATGGCAATGGTCAAGTAAAGATCTAGGTGTCGTATCACCACTTCGGTTCGGCGATTCCAGACTGTTAAAAATACCTCTTGAACCAATTCTTCCGCTTCCTCTCTGACCCCTGTTTGGTGGTAGGCAATTCCATATAGTTTATACCAATAGCGGCGGTATATTTCTTCAAAGGCCGAAATTTTGCCTTCCTGAAGAAATTCTACCAAACGTTTATCGTCGAGTTGCTTCACATTCATACGTTTTACCCCATTTACGTGTACAGTAGAACAACTCTCGTAAATCCCTAAAAAGTTTTGAAAAATAATTGAATAATACTGTTTAGGGCCAATTGGAGAGGTTTCATTTGACCAATTTATGGTAGGAACCCACAAAAAAAGTTCGCGTTTTTTAGAGAACGCGAACTTTTTTTGTGGGTTGTTATTAAATTCAAAAAACTGGCAATAAACGCTATTTTAGTTTTACCATTTCACTGCCTGCCATCAGAAAAGCCCCCGTGCCGAAATTCTGCCAACTGTCTTTGTCGGCGGGTTTGGGGTCATAACCGATGTTTTGTACCCAACCTATTTTTCCACTTTCTTGCTGACATTCTTGCAGGGCTTTCCACGACTTTTCAACGGCTGGTTTGTAGGTTTTTGCCTCCAACAGCCCGTTGTTGATGCCCCATGCTAGCCCAAACGTAAAGAACCCACTGCCGCTCGCTTCACCGTGCGCAAATGACTCCGGCGACAGCAAACTCGTGCGCCAAAGGCCGTCGGCTGGCTGCAGTTCTTTGACCCGCGCCGCCATTGTTTTAAAGAGGGTTTCGTAAAATGCCCGGTGCTTGTAGTTTTTGGGCATGTCTTCTAAAATCAATGCCAATCCACCCAATACCCATCCGTTACCCCGCGACCAGAAAATTTTGTTTCCATTGGTTTCCCGTTTGTCCGTGGCGGCCCCCGTGATCACAAATCGGGTATCTCTGGCAAACAGTTTTTCTTCTTTTTCAAAAAGCAACTCATACGTTTCCATATAGTAGCGGTGCATTTCGTCGAGGTATTTTTGGTCATTTTTCAAGATTGCATACTGGGTAAGCACGGGTGGAGCCATAAACAAAGCATCGCACCACCACCATAATATTCTTTGTTCGGCATTTCCTTTGCCCACTTTCCAATCCTGCGGTTCAAAGAGGTGCTCATGAATCCATTTTTCGGTAGGGGCAAGGTTTACGTCTTTGTTGCCGATTGAATTTAAGTACAAATAAGATTGGGAAATGGCCACGTCGTCGGCGTGGAAATACCTGTCGTAGGTTTTCCATTGGTTACGTTTGCCCATTTCAACCAGAGTGGTCAAAAATGCAGGATTTTGCGTCGATTTGTGGGCGCGCACCACGCCAGCATAATAAGCCCCGTTTGTCCAGTCGGTGGGTGCTTTTGAAAAAATCGGGTTGGCTTCCTGCCACTGCATGGCCCTGACCATGGCTTGCTCAATGGTGGATTTCTCACTCCCTTTGAATGTTTTACAAGCTTGAAAGGAAATGGTAAGGATGACGGCAACGGCGCTCAGCAGGATTCGATTCATTTGGTGTTAATTTAAGGTCGTTTCAATTTTTGGGAGGGATGAGCGGTTTTGATTACTGAAACACGCGTACATAATCTACTTCCATTTTGGCGGGAAAAACGCTTTCATCAATGCCCTTAGCACCGCCCCAATTGCCGCCCACTGCTACATTGAGCAACAAGTACTCTGGCTTATCAAACGGCCATTCATTGACAGTTTTGTGTTCATTAGCAATACTTAAATAAACGTAGCCATCCAACAGAAAATCCATTTTCTCGGGCGTCCAATCAACAGCGTAGACGTGAAACTCAGTGTAAGGGTTTTTGATAAAAATCTTCTTTGATTTCTGGGTTCCCTTTACGTGGTTATAGGCTTGGGTGTGGATGGTACCCACGAGCGTATCGGGGTCGTAACCTACGTGCTCCATGATGTCGATTTCGCCGCATTTGGGCCAGCCAGCGGTTTCGATGTTGCTGCCCAGCATCCATATAGCAGGCCATGTGCCGCGCCCCTTGGGCAATTTGGCCCGTACTTCAATGCGTCCGTAGGTCCATTCGGCTTTTCCTTTGGTTAGGAGTCGGGCAGATGTATAGTCTCGGTTTTCAAATTTGCTTTTGCGGGCGGTGATGGAAAGGACGCCGTTTTTGACGAGCGCATTAGACGTATCAGCATTGGTGTAATATTGCAACTCGTTGTTTCCCCAACCTTTGCCGCCAACGTCGTAGCCCCATTTGGTCGCATCGGGTAAGCCTGTATAATTAAATTCATCGCTCCAAACCAATTTGCGTTTTTCTTTGGCAAATCGCGCATTACGTACCAAGGCTTTTTCGGGTTCGTCGGTGGTTAAATAGTCAATATCTCGTGCCAAAAAATAATCCATTACCAAAGTGTCATTTACGGTCCAAGCGTTGGTAGCGACGCCCAATTTTTTGGCGTTGGCAATCCATTGCTCGTCTTTTTGTAAAACGCTGAAGTGATAATCCAACCCGCCGATGTTGTCGGCTTGGAGTTGAGCTGCTGAGATATTTCCGTTGAGGTATTGGAGTTTTGCGTTTTTATCCAGCTCCCGCACTTTCTTCAGGATGTCGTAGTCAAAACTGATGTATACTACCCAGTTTTGGGCCTTTAACTTTTGAACGGTCTTGACCACTTTTTCTGCCAAAATCATGGCCCGCTCTTTCCCTGCGGGTGAGGGTTTGATTTCGGTCACGAGCATGGTCTTTTTTTGTTTTTTGCCCGCTTTCAGGTATTCTTCCAGCGTCGGAAGCTGCTCGCCGTTTTTCAGCGTTTTTTTGATAAGTTCGGCATAATCGGTTTTTTCGATGTCCATTCCTTCGTAATGCGCGTCATGATTGATGACCAACACTTCATCTTTGGTCATTCTAACGTCAAATTCTGAGCCGACACAACCCAGTTTGATGGCATTCTCCAACGATGCAATGGAGTTTTGGGGGGCTCCCGTGTTTTTCCAAGCTCCACGGTGGGCCACTATTTTGTTGTTATGAAAAGATTGGGCCTTGGAGAAATAAGAAAAAGAGAGTGTCCAAAATACTAAAAATAAGGAGATTACGTGCTTGTTCATTCGTATAGTTTATTTGTTCAAAAGATGATTGCCTTCTGTTAAGGAATACAGTGGGTTTTAAAAATGGTGTCTTCGTTTTTATTGGCTATTACTTTCAAAGGCAAATTTTGTCATTTTCTTCTCATGTAGCCTTCAGATTTGAAATTCCGTAAAATACCATTGAAAAAATCACGTAACCTTCAAGTAATATTTGGATAACATGGTCTTTGATATACCAAACAAAATACAGTAATTGCCAAAAAATAGCAAATTAAGCACAATTAACTAATGAAAATACCCATCAAATCGTTTGCTTTTCTCCCTCCAAAAACGTTTATGTATCTTCTTTAACTTTTGTTTATTGTTGATTAACTTGCGTACATTGATTATTCAAAACGTATCTCCTTGAAACCGACTGACATTAAAAACCCGGAATATTTCCACAAGGTTGTGGACTGTCAATACGCGTGTCCGGCGCATACACCTGTACCCGAGTACATTCGGCTCATTGCGGCCGAACGCTACACCGAGGCTTACATGGTCAACTGGGAATCCAACGTTTTCCCGGGTGTTTTGGGTCGTACCTGCGACCGCCCCTGTGAACCCGCCTGCCGACGCGGGCGCGTGGAAGAAGAGCCCGTGGCGATTTGCCGCCTCAAACGCGTAGCGGCGGATAACAAAGGGGATGTAACGAGCTTTATGCCCCAAGGTCCTTTTATCCCGAACGGTAAAAAAATAGCCCTCATCGGTGGTGGCCCCGCTTCGCTGACGGTGGCCCGTGACTTGGCTCCGTTGGGATACGAAGTCCATCTGTATGACGACCAACCGATGGGCGGAGGGATGATGCGCAGTCAAATCCCCTCGTTTCGTTTGCCCGATAGTGTGCTGAACGAAGAAGTAGGTTTTGTGCTTGATTTGGGCATTCATACGCATTTCAATACCCGCGTAAACAGCCTTCGGGATGTTTTGGACCAAGGCTACGATGCTGTATTTGTGGGTACGGGCGCGCCCAAAGGAAAAGATTTGGCCGATTTGCCGGGCCGTTGGGATGCCAAGGCCCATGTGCACATTGGGATTGAGTGGTTGGCGAGTGTGGCGTTTGAGCATACGGCCAAAATTGGCAAAAAAGTAATCGTTTTGGGCGGTGGAAACACGGCCATGGATTGCTGCCGCACCTCTCGCCGCTTAGGAGGAGAAGAAGTGAAAGTGGTGGTGCGCAGTCCGTTCAAAGAAATGAAAGCGTCGCCTTGGGAAATCGAGGATGCGCTCCACGAAGATATTCCGATTTTAGAATGCCACGTTCCGAAATCGTTTGTGGTGGAAGAAGGTCAACTCAAAGGAATGATGTTTGAAAAAGTGGAGGCCAAATACGAAAACGGCCGCCGCAAACTCGTCTCGACGGGTGAGCCTGACGTATTTATCGAAGCCGATGATGTGCTGGTAGCCATCGGACAAGAAAACTCATTTCCGTGGATTGAACGCGATTTAGGCTTGCAGTTTAACGAATGGGGCTTACCTGTATTGGACGAAAAAACCTTCCAGTCGACCATTCCCAACGTATTCTTCGGTGGCGACTCGGCCATGGGCCCAAAAAACGTCATCACGGCCGTAGCGCAGGGACATTCGGCGGCGGTTTCGATTGATTTGTTTTGCAGTGAAAAATCTGTCCATGACCGTCCTTCTCCGTATACCAATCTGATCAGTCAGAAAATGGGGATTCACGAGTGGATTTACGATAGCCCCGTCTCCGACGATGAGCGTTTTAAGGTGCCGCACGCCGACAAAGCGTTGACCCTGAAAGACCGTAAAAAAGAAGTTGAATTGGGCTTTAGTCCCGACACAGGCTTTAAAGAAGCCCAGCGTTGCCTCAACTGTGACGTTCAAACGGTATTTACCGAAAATAAATGTATTGAATGTGATGCCTGCATGGATGTGTGTCCCACGTCGTGTATCACGTTCACCGTCAATGGCGAAGAAGAAGATTTGCGCTCGCGGCTTCTGGTTCCCGCCGATAATTTATCCCAAGATTTATACGTTTCGGATACGCTCAAAACGGGCCGTGTGATGGTCAAAGATGAAGATGTGTGTCTTCACTGCGGCCTATGCGCCGAGCGTTGCCCTACGTCAGCGTGGGATATGCAGAAATATTTGTATTCAGTAACCAAAGCAGGTAATCAATGCGGAATCTTACAGGAGTTAACGACTTAGTAGTACGGTTTGCCAACGTCAACGGGACGGGTTCGGCCAGTGCCAATAATATGTTTGCGATGTCCATTTTTCGAATGGGCATCCCCATGACCGCTAAAAATATTTTTCCTTCCAATATTCAGGGATTACCGACCTGGTATGAGGTGAGGGTCAGCGAAAAAGGCTATTTGGGCCGCCGCGAAGGAGTAGATATCATGCTGTGTGTCAACCCACAAAGCATGAAACAAGACGTGGCTTCGGTCAAGCCGGGCGGGTATTTTCTGTACGACAATACAAAAAACCTGCACAAAGATTTTATCCGCGAAGACGTCAATTATATCGGTATTCCGATGATTGGAATTTGTATGCGGCTCTATTCCGATGCGCGTCAGCGGCAGTTGTTCAAAAATATGATTTACGTGGGTGCTTTGGCGGCCCTCTTGGATATTGAATTGGAGGTGGTGAAAGGAATCATTGCCGACGAATTCAAGAAAAAGCCCAAACTCATTGAGCCCAACGTGCAGGCCATGATGGCGGGTGTAAACTACATCAAAGAAAACTACGAGCATCCGCTAGGATTGCGCGTGGAGCGTCGCGATTTGGTGGGCGATGCCATCGTCATCGACGGCAATACTGCCTGCGGAATTGGGGCCGTGTACGCGGGCGCTACGGTAGCGGGTTGGTATCCCATTACGCCCTCAACGTCGTTGGTGGAGGCATTTGCTAAATATTCCAATCGTTTGCGCGTTGACCCCGAAACTGGCCTCAAAAAAGTAGCAATCGTGCAGGCCGAAGATGAATTGGCGGCGTTTGGGATGGTGTTGGGTGCCAACTGGAACGGTGCCCGGGCATTTACGGCCACCAGCGGTCCGGGGCTTTCGTTGATGAATGAGTTTTTGGGATTGGCGTACTTTGCCGAAATCCCCGCCGTATTGGTGGATGTACAGCGCGGCGGGCCGTCTACGGGGATGCCCACGCGGACGCAGCAGTCGGATTTGCTGTTGGCGGCCTATGCTTCGCACGGCGATACCAAACACGTACTGTTGATTCCGAGCAATCCTTCCGAATGCTTTGACTTTATGGCCGACGCCTTTGACTTGGCCGAACGCCTCCAAACGCCCATCATCGTCATGACCGACCTTGATTTGGGCATGAATGAGCACTTATCCGCGCCCCTGAAGTGGGACGATGCCCGTCGCTACGACCGGGGTAAGGTATATACCGCCGAAGATTTGGACGCGTTGAGCGCCATGGGCAAGCAGTTTGGACGTTACCTAGACGTGGACGGCGACGGCATTCCGTACCGGACGCTCCCGGCTACGCATCCGACCAAGGGGTCATTCTTTACGCGTGGAACTTCTCACGACGAATATGCGCGCTACACCGAAGACGGCGTGAAAAATGCGCAGGTGCTGGACCGTTTGTCTAAAAAATGGGATACGGCCAAGGAAATTCTGCCGTTGCCAGAGTTTTATCAGACCCAAAATGAAAGCAATATCGGGATGATCTTTTTCGGCACCACCACCTACGCGGCTTTGGAAGCGATAGATTTGTTGAAACAAGAAGAAGGAATTACGCTAGACGCCATGCGCGCCACGGCCTTTCCGTTCCACGCTTCCGTAGAGGAGTTTATCGAAGCCCACGACCAAGTGTTTGTGGTGGAACAAAACCGTGACGCGCAATTCCGTACGCTGTTGATCAACGAATTGGAAATCAATCCCAAAAAATTGATCAAAATTCTGAACTATGATGGTATGCCCATCACAGCCGATGCTATTCGAAATGGTATCGCGAAGCATTTGGAAGCGATTAAGTTGTAGATAGGAATAATATAAATAACCTTGTATAACGGTTAACCGAGAAAGAATTCCAATGACGTATATAAAACCAAAATTTCGTCACCCCGACCTGCCCAAAAATGCGGTAGGCTTCACTAAAACAGATTATGAAGGGGTGATTTCGACACTTTGCGCGGGCTGTGGGCATGATTCCATCAGCGGCTCCATCGTGCAGGCGTGCTACGAGATGTCGATTGAACCGCATCGCGTGGCAAAACTGTCGGGTATCGGGTGTTCGTCCAAAACACCAAACTATTTCCTCAACAACTCGCACGGGTTCAACTCCGTCCACGGGCGAATGCCGTCGGTTGCGACGGGGGCCAACATGGCCAACCGCGACCTGATTTACCTCGGCGTATCGGGCGACGGCGATACGGCTTCGATTGGGATGGGGCAGTTTGTGCATGCCATTCGTCGTAACCTCAACATGCTGTACATCGTGATGAACAACGGTTGCTACGGCCTGACCAAAGGACAGGACTCGGCCACGGCCGACGCTGGCTCGGTCAGCAAAAGCGGCTCCGTCAATCCCTTTGAAGGTATTGATTTGGTGGGCATGGCGTTGGAGTTGGGTGCTACTTTTGTGGCGCGCAGCTTTTCGGGCGACAAAACCCAGCTCGTACCGCTCATCAAAGCGGCGCTTTCTCACAATGGATTTGCGCTGATTGACGTGCTTTCTCCCTGCGTAACTTTCAACAACAACGTGGGTTCTACCAAGTCGTACGATTACGTGCGCGACCACATTGAGGCGTTGGCCGAAATTGGGTACGTTCCCGAAAAAGAAGAGATTACCGTTTCTTACGACAGAGGTAGCTCGGTTGACGTCGAACTCCACGACGGCTCGTCGGTGCAGTTGCACAAGCTGGCCGATGGCTGGGATCCGCGCGACCGTCAGGCGGCGATGAGTCGTTTGCAACAAGCCAAAGCCGAAGGTGAAATCCTGACGGGATTGGTGTACGTAGACCCCGAAAGCAAGGATTTACACGAAATCATCAAGTCAGATAAGCGCCCGCTGAACAGCCTAAAAGAAGAGGATTTATGTCCGGGGGCGGGAGTATTGGCCATGATTAACGACGAGTTTAGGTAATCTCTGGCACTCAATAGTCAAACCGCGTAGGGAGAGTCCCTGCGCGGTTTTTGTTTTCAGGGCAATATGATTCCCAGATTTGAATTAACTTGTCAACTTTTAGGCGTTTGAGCATGAGTTAGGTGTGTTGGAACGAGAGCAACCGAGTGCACCAGCATTTTCGTTTTAAACCTCTGCTTCTTAGTGCTTTTGCGTGATTTTGTTTATTATTCCGTTTAAAAAAATATGAAAGTAATCATTATTGGCGGGGGCATTGGCGGGTTGACTACCGCCCTTTGCCTACACAAGCTCGGACTGGACGTAAAAGTCTTTGAATCGGTCAAAGAAGTAAAACCACTGGGGGTAGGTATCAATTTGCTGCCTCATTCGGTTCGGGTGCTTACCCACCTTGGCCTGCAACCCATAATTGCCCAAAATGCCATTGAAACGACCGATTTGGCCTATTTTAATAAATTTGGACAGCCTTTTTGGAGCGAGCCACGCGGACGGTTTGCGGGGTATAAATGGCCCCAATTTTCAGTCCATCGCGGAAGGTTGCAACAACTGCTGTTTGAAGAAGCCACGGAGGTGTTGGGTAGCGAGGCACTCCTGACAAACCATCATTTGGTTTCTTTCGAACAAAACGAACGGGAAGTCATCGCGCATTTTGTAAACAAAGAAACGGGACAAACCATCGGGCAGGAGCGGGGCGATTTGCTGATTGGGGCGGATGGAATCAATTCGGTGGTGCGGCAACAACTATATCCCAATGAAGGGCCACCAGTGTATTCTTCCAATATCCTGTACCGAGGCACTACGCGTATGAGGCCGTTTTTAAATGGAACCACCATGGTAATGGTAGGACATAATGCCCAAAAAATAGTGGCGTATCCCATTCATCCAGAGCCTGATGCAGAAGGAAACAAACTCATCAATTGGGTGGCGAATGTACGTCAAAACGAGCAGCAAAAACTGGAAGTAAGGGATTGGAACCGTCCGGCAGACCAGCAGAGATTGGTCAACAAATACCAAGATTGGACGTTTGATTGGCTCGATGTGCCGGCGATGATTGCGGGGGCCAAAGTCGTGTACGAATTTCCAATGTCGGACCGAAATCCTTTAGACCGCTGGACGTTTGGCCGTGTCACGTTGCTCGGAGATGCCGCCCACCCCATGTACCCGATTGGTTCCAACGGGGCTTCGCAGGCGATTTTGGATGCTGATTATTTGGCTGAATGTTTGAAAAATACGCAAAATCCCATAGAAGCGTTAATGGCTTACAACGATGAGCGCGTGCCTGCTACGGCAAAAGTGGTGTTGCAAAACCGCGCCAAAGGCCCCGACGAAATCATGGATAGGATGGAAGAACGTTTCCCCAACGGTTTTTTGGAAGACCAGATTCCGCGTGCGGAGTTGGAAGAGGTAATGAACCGGTACAAACAAATTGCGGGGTTTGATATTCAGACCCTTAACCAAAAATCATAAAGAATGGAGTTGAAATTCGCTTTTGAGCTGCGGGTAGAAGTGGCAGAAATACAGGTGTTGGGAGATACGCCAAAGGGAAATCGTCGGATGATACCCATCAAAGGTGGGACGTTTGAAGGGGAAAAAATAAAGGGAGTGATTCAGTCAGGAGGCTACGATTGGCAGTTGATTCGGACCGATGAAGTTGCCGAAGTAGACGCGCGGTACGTGCTGAAAACCGACGACGGAGCGTTGATAACAATTGTCAATCAGGGACTTAGGCGAGGACCCGCATCGGTGATGAAACGACTAGCAGCGGGGGAAGAGGTATTGCCGTCGCAGTATTATTTTCGTTCCATTCCCGTGTTTGAAACCGCCGACCCCCGCTACGCCTGGCTCACGCAGTCGGTTTTTGTGGCAACGGGCGTGCGCAAACCAGATAAAGTGTTGATTCAGGTGTATGAGGTTTTATAGTACATTTTTGAGGTAGATACGTGATTTAAGGCCCCCATGTAAGGTTTAACAAAACGCTTGCATGATGGGTTAAGGGATTTATACTAAATTGTATTCCAGAAGTTTTAACATCAGCAACAATGAAAATTCAGGAGAAAACATTTTTGATTACGGGGGGCGCTTCGGGTTTGGGAGCGGCCACGGCCAAAATGATAGTTGAAGACGGAGGTAACGCGGTACTGGCCGATGTAAACTCCACGGTGGGCGAACAAACAGAAGCGGAGCTGGGCGAAAACGCGCTGTTTGTACATACCGATGTGACGAACCCCGAAAGTGTCCAAAATGCCATTGATACGGCCATTGATGCTTTTGGCGGACTAGATGGCCTAATCAATTGCGCAGGAATCGGTCCCGCCGAGCGGGTGGTGGGCAAAAACGGCCCCCATTCGCTGGAGCGTTTTAGCAATGTCATATCCATTAATCTCATTGGTACTTTCAACGTGATTCGTTTGGCGGCGGCGGTGATGCAGCACAATGAACCCGAAGAAAGTGGCGAGCGTGGAATCATCATCAATACAGCATCGGTGGCGGCTTTTGACGGCCAGATCGGGCAGGCGGCGTATTCTGCCTCGAAAGGTGGAATTGTGGCAATGACGCTGCCCATCGCGCGTGAGTTTGCAAAGTTGGGAATTCGGGTAATGACCATCGCACCGGGTATTTTTGAAACGCCTCTGCTGATGGGAATGCCTGATGAGGTAAAAGCGTCGTTAGGGCAGCAGGTTCCGTTTCCTTCACGGCTCGGCAAGCCGCATGAATATGCGGCACTCGCCAAGCATATTATTGAAAATCAGATGCTTAACGGTGAGGTCATTCGTTTAGATGGGGCGATACGAATGGCAGCAAAATGAAATAGGAAAGGGTGAGAAACTTAGGGGTATGTCTAATAGTGCTCAAAAAAGCGGCTCTTTTGTAGAAACAGCCGCTTTTTAGTAGTTTTGGCGCTCCCTAACCTGTTATTGTTACCCCATGCGACATTCGTTATTTACAGTATTGCTTTTAGTGTTGTTGATTCCTTCCCTGTTTGCCCAAAAAAAACGGCGAGTTACCAAAAAAGCCAAGCCCCTTCCGGCGGTTAACGTTACCCAAAATGCTTTTCCCTTAAAAGTCAGCCGTGATGGTCGTTACCTTACAAATCGAAACGGTCAGGCTTTCTTAATGAACGCCGATGCAGGCTGGACATTATTTCATAAATTGAAAATGGAAGAGGCACGTTTCTATTTAGAACACCGTCATTCTAAACACTTCAATACTATTTTTGTGCAATTATTGCCCCCTGAGTCCAATCAGACCAATGCTTACGGAGAGGCTCCATTTGCAAGGAAGGGGGATTTTGCTACCCCGAATGAAAAATACTTTACGTACGTTGACGACATCCTAAAAATGGCGGCTCGGATGCAGTTGTTGGTAGCGATTGTGCCTGCTTGGCTGGGCTGTTGCGGCACGAATTGGTTTGAGGTACAGACCACCAACGGAGTCGATAAATGTCGCGATTTTGGCCGATACCTTGGTCGTCGATTCGGCAACCATTCCAATATTCTCTGGATTATGGGCGGCGACCGTGATCCGCTACGTGAGGAGGCTGTGCAACGGGCCATGGCCGAGGGTATTAAAGAGACAGCCCCAACCCAGTTGATGACTTATCACGCGGCAAGTTCTCATTCAAGTACCGATGTATTCCCTGCCGAAAAGTGGCTTGATTTTAGTATGGTCTATACGTATTTTCGGGGTAAGCAGGGCGTGTGGACTTCTGATATGCCACACGTATACGAGGTGGCTTTGAAAGAAACCCAAAAATTGCCGCGAAAAGCGTTTATCTTGGGGGAATCGCAGTACGAAGATGAAAACGTAGGCAATGCGCTCATGATACGTCGGCAGGCGTATTGGTCACTTTTGGGGGGAGGAAGCGGACAATGTTACGGAAGTTCCGTCTGGGCTTTTGGGGAGGACTGGCGCCAAAAACTTGACTTGCCCGGCGTGGCCCAGATGAATTTATTTCAAAAAATAATGAACGGATTACCTTGGTATCTTTTTCGTCCCGATACTACTTCTGAACTCTTAGTAGAAGGACGCGGCACGTACGGCAGTGATGATTATGGGGTGGTATCTATACTACCGAATAACCGAATGGCCATGATTTATCTGCCTTCAAGTAGAACGATTAAAGTGAATGTAGAAAAAATTAACGGAAGTAATATCAGGGCTTTATGGATAAGCCCACGCACCAATAATCGGTTCATTGGCGGGTATTTTAAACCCCAAGGCGTTCGCGAACTTATTCCTCCAACACTCGATGAAGATTGGCTGTTGTTATTGGGCAATGTGGGAAGAAAGTAGTAAGCATTAGGTAAATATATCCCTAAATGCTCAATAAATGAATGGTTGTATGAAGATTGGACCTATTTCCGGAACGATTTTTGATTATTTTTACAGCATAATTACTCCATAAATTCATTTCTCAACTCTTCATGATGGCCAAACATATCGGATGGTGGTGGTGTGTTCTAGCTTCGGTTTGCACGAGTCAGGCGCAGGAAGTTCAGTGGGCCGGCAAATTAGTGGGGTTTTCATCCGAATTTCGTAAAGAAACCTACGGGCAAGAGTACCGGGCCGTCCAAGTATTGGGAGCGCCCAATACCATCCCTCCCTTTGGAGAAAGTGCCTGTGCATGGTCTCCGTACAACGCCGATTCCAACGTTGAAGAATGGATTAAGGTGGCTTTTGAGAAGCCGCAAAAAGCACGCCAGATTCTTATCGTCGAAAATTTCAACCAAGGCTGCATAACGCAGGTATATGCTTATGATGAGGCAGGAAAGGAGGTTTCGGTATGGACAAATTCTGGGGCTGCCGCTGCTGATGTGGGTCGAGTTTTGGTCGTAAACGTTCCAGATTCTACGATGCTGATCAGTTCCGTGAAAGTGTCACTGAATCCTGCCCGGGTCAAAGGCTATAATCAGATAGATGCTATCGGCTTGACGTTAAGTAACAAGCCTTTTGAGTCAAAAATCAATGTTTTCAAAGATGCGCCCAAAGAAATCATCAAAGAGAATTTGGGCATCGGTGTAAATACCAAAGCGCAGGAAGTGGCTCCCATCATTTCGCCCGACGGAAAAACCATTTTTTTTACAAGAGGGAAATACGAAAAAAATGTAGGAGGTGCTGAGAATCAGGATGTATGGTTTGCTACGCGACAAGGTGACCAATGGAATGAAGCGCAAAACATGGGGGCGCCCATCAATAATGCCGACAACAACGCTATCGTGAGTATTTCGCCCGACGGAAAAACGCTGTACCTCATGAACGTATACCGCCCGGATGGTACGATGACGTTTGGGTTGTCGAAATCTACCCGCACAAAAACGGGTTGGACAACACCCGTGGAATGTAAGATTGAGGATATTTATAACCTTGACAAAAAGAACAATACTGAGTTTACGCTCTCGCCCAAAGGAAATGTGTTGGTGATGTCGGTCAAGCGTCAGGATACCAACGGAGATCGCGATTTGTACGTCAGTTTTGTCAAAGGCGACGGCTCGTGGAGTAAACCCCTCAACATGGGTTCAATCATCAACACCGCTGACGTAGAAAGTGCCCCCTTTATTGCAACCGATAACAAAACGCTCTATTTTACGTCGTACGGGCATGCGGGTTATGGGGGTGGGGATATTTTTATGACGCGTCGTTTGGATGAATCGTGGACCAAATGGAGTCAGCCCGAAAACTTGGGGCCCGCCATTAATACTCCCCAATGGGATGGTTTTTTGAGTATTCCTGCTTCGGGAGAATATGCCTACGTAAGCTCCATGCAAAACTCCTTGGGAGGGGAGGATTTATTTCGTTTTAAGGTTTACAACGCCATTCGCCCAGAGCCAGTGGCGATTATATCGGGTAGCGTGATTGACGCCGATACCCGAAAACCCGTCACGACCGAAATTTTGACCAATTTATTGAAGGACAACACCAACATTTCCAAAGTTGAATACGACCCCGAAACGGGTGAGTATAAACTTATCTTGCCGGTTCAGCAGTCGTACCGTTTGAGTGCGGTGAAGGATGGTTTTTTTCCGTTGGATGAAATTGTGGATTTGTCGAAAGACAAACGTTTTCGTGATATAAAAAGGAATATTTTGTTGGTTCCCATCAAAGAAGGTAAGAAAATTACGCCGAATGGAATCATGTTTGAGCAAAGTAAATTTGAGTTGCTGACCGAAGCCTTGCCCGACTTAGACCGAATCGCCGAAATGATGGTCAAATACGCCAATATGGAGCTGCTTATTGAGGGCCATACCGACAATCAAGGCGATTTTAAGCTCAACATGGAACTCTCTGAAAACCGAGTGAAAGAGGTAAAAAAGTATTTAGTGGGCAAAGGCATTGCCGAGAATCGTCTTCAGGTGAAAGGCTGGGGCTCAACCAAACCCGTAGCAAGCAATGAAATTGAAGAAACCCGTAAAAAAAATAGGCGGGTGGAGTTTACGATTTTAAAGGTTTGATTTTAGCATTTTTTTGTTTAATTCGCTGACTTTAAAACAAGTCAGATGCCTGATACCCCCAAACGAGATTTAAAAGAGTACGTTGATGTAGGTCATTCTGAGCTGGAAAACCACCTGCGTACCCAAAATGCCCAATTTCAAAGTGCCCTTGAGGAGGCCGATGCGGGGCGAAAGCTCACCGATTTTTTATGGCTGAATATCTTTGGTTTTGCCTATCATTACCTAAAAAGCCGCTTTGGTCCCCGTCATCCGTATCAATATTACCCCACCAGCGACGACACTGGGGTGTACAGAATGAAGGTCGAAAACGAAACGACCCAAATTGCGCTGCTCTCCGATTGGGCTTCAGATACACCCGAATCCGACCGCGTGGGCGCGGTCGTAGCCTTCCATAAACCTGATTATTCGATTCACTTAGGCGATATTTATTTTGTGGGTGCGCCGTCTGAAGTACACGATAATTTTATCAGCCCCAAAGCGTCGTGGCCCCGTGGCAAATGGGGGAGCCTAGCCCTGGCTGGCAACCACGAAATGTATTCAAACGGAGCCGCGTTTTACAAAATGCTTTTGCCAACGATGGGCGTGCGCGAAGCTAATGCGGCATCCGACGGGTTGAAACCGTCAGACGCATCGATGATTCGGGAACAGAAAGCAGGGTTTTTCTGCCTCGAAAATGACTATTGGCGAGTGATTGGTTTAGATACTGGCTATACTTCGGTGGAACGCCCTTTTGTCGAAATTCTTTCGCCCCCAGATTGCCACTTACGAAAAGAACAAGTCAAATGGCTAAAAAATCAACTTCATCTTGACAACCCCGACGACCGTCGCGGAATCATTTTTTTGAGTCATCATCCCCCTTTTTCGAATTTTCGAAAATCTTTTCCGCGTCCAGCGCGGCAAATAAGACAACTGTTTGGTGAGTTTTTACGTCCTGTATTATGGATATGGGGGCATGAGCATCGGCTGGTTGGGTACCGAGAACGAAAGGTGGGAGGGTTGCCCATTCACGGTCGCTGCATCGGACACGGCGGCATGCCGGTCGAGATAGACGCGCCGCGGGTAGATACTGACGCTATTCTATTTTATGACCAACGAAGAAGAAAAAATATCCGTCGAATTGGCGTGGGCTACAATGGTTTTGCGTGGTTGAAATTTGAGCAAGAAAATCTCTCCATTGAGTACCGCGATGTAGAAGATAAAGTAGTAACGGGTGAAAGTTGGAGAATCAATCTTCAATCTGGTTTGATTGATAAAATAGGATAAAATACGTTCTTGTTCAGCGCGAATCAACCAATAAACACTATGAAACCAAGTTTTATTCTCTTGACTATCATTTTCTTTGGGTTGCTGGGTTGTATCTCCGAAGTGAGCGATGACGTTGCTCCGCCGGGTGCACCAGTATTTAAGGGAGAAGGCTACCGTCCCGTTTATCTTAGCACCGACGAAATGCGAAAAGTAAGCACCGAAGCGCCGCAGGCGCTCCGACGGCCGGGGAAAATTTATGTGAAAGGAAGTTATCTTTTTATCAATGAACAGGGCAAAGGCGTTCATTTGCTCAACAATGCGGATCCCGCCGCCCCCCAAAAGATTTCGTTTATTAAAATTCCTGGTAATGTGGACATTGCCGTAAAAGGAAACCTGATGTACGCCGATAACGGGCGGGATTTTGTAGTGCTCAACATTGCTGACCCCACCAATGTTCGGTTGATTAAGCGAATTGAAAACGCCTTTCCTGCCCAATCCTATCCCCCTTATCTCAACGCTTATTTTGAATGCGTGGATGAAACCAAGGGAGTGGTGATGGGCTGGGAAAAAGTGACAATGAAGCGTCCTAAATGTTTTCGCTAAAAACTGATATGACCATGAAAAAGGTACTGTACCCCACCGTTGTAGCGGCGATTTGGAGTTTAGTTTTGGCTTGTTCTAGCGATAAAAGTGCCGATATTTCTCCCAATAGCCAGTCGGGTATTGGCGGCTCGATGGCTCGTTTTGCCATCGTTGGCAATGCCCTGTATTGCGTTTTGCCCGATAAATTGCAAGTATATGACATCAGTGCGCCCGACAACCCCGTGGCCAAAAATTACGTAATGCTGAACGTCGGATTAGAAACGATTTTTCCGTATAGGGATAACCTCTTCATCGGCGCCAGTGATGGCATGTATATTTTTGACAATCGACAACCAAACAGCCCTTCGTTGCTTTCGCGTTATACCCACGTTCAGAGCTGTGACCCCGTGGTGGTTCAGGAAAAGTATGCTTATGTGACGTTGAGAGCAGGCGTAAATTGCCGTCAATTTACGTCGTTGAGTTCTTTGGATGTGGTCGACGTGTCGGATTTGAAGAATCCTCGTTTGGTGCATACCCAACCGATGGAAAGTCCGTATGGATTGGGGGTGGATGGAACACAACTGTTTGTTTGTGAGGGGAATAATGGATTAAAAGTGTTTGATATTTCAAAACCAGAACAGCCCGTTTTGAAAGAAACGCTCAAAGATGTTAAATCCTTTGACGTGATTCCACTTACTAAAACCCTGCTCGTAACGGGCGAAGGAGGCTTTTATCAATACCGCTACCAAAAGGGAGAAA
This sequence comes from Runella rosea, assembly GCF_003325355.1. Classification (GTDB taxonomy): domain Bacteria; phylum Bacteroidota; class Bacteroidia; order Cytophagales; family Spirosomataceae; genus Runella; species Runella rosea. Next base: position 1,277,757 of record NZ_CP030850.1, on the reverse strand, counting down.
AATTGGAATTGCTGAGCAAAATTTCCATTGAGCCATGATGAAATATAAAGCCCCGCAACGGCTCAAAAGCAAAGCATACTTCTTTTTTGTGAAATGGTATTTATTTCTTTTCGTGGGAATAATTGCTTCAATTTCAACGCTTTCTGCGCAGGTCATTCCGTTGCCGAAGGCTATTCTAAAAACAATTCCGAGTACGTTGATTGATCCCGACAATACCTTTACCTTAGGTCTTGAAGTGCCGTTGCCCAAACGTTGGAGCGTTCAGCAAGAAATAGGGTGGGGCCATAATTCTTTCAATGTCTATTCCTACGAACGCGACCAATATCCCAACCGTCAAACGTGGCGTTTTCGGAGTCAGATTCGGTATTATTTTTCCGATATGTCTTCTACCAACGGCAGCTTTTTTGCGGCCCTTGAATACTTTCATAAAAACGTGACTACGGACCAACTCCAAGCCGTTGGCCGTGATTGCAATACCTGGGGAGGCTGTGCCTATTTTGAGGAAGTAGCCGTGCGTACGCATCGGTTGGTGTCGGCGGGGCATTTTAAATTGGGCTACGTGTTGATTACCCAAAAGAAAATGGCGATAGAAATCTATGCGGGATTGGGAGTCAGAGGATTAATGGTGAAAAATAATTTAGATGAGACATCCTTGAACTTGCTTAGACGTGATTTCTTAAATCTTCGACCCAATCAACCTGGCAACTACGGCACCATGCCTGGTCTGTCGGCTGGGATCGCTTTGGGCTATGCTTTTAGGCCAAGAAAGCCTAAAAGCGTATCTTTGCCCTAGTTTGAAAGCGTATTTATCAAAAGAAAAAGCAATGCCAAAATTTGAATATAAAGTAATTGAATTTAAGCCAGGTGGCTTTTGGGGGACGAAATTGGACGCCGTAGACATCGAAACCCAATTGAATAAAATGGGAGAAGATGGATGGGAGTTGCTTAACTCATTGGATACCAACGAGTACAATGGTGCAACTAAAAAGCTGTTGTTTATTTTTAAACGACTAAGTGAGTTTTAAACATGCTACAACAAGAACCCATCTGCGCCTTGGCCACGGCCTCGGGCGTGGGCGCCATCGGAGTGATACGCGTGTCGGGAGAAGGGACATTTGAGGTGGTAAACCAAATCTTTAGGGGAAAAGACCTCCGAAAAGTGGAAACGCACACGCTTCATTTTGGTACCATTCGCGACGGTGAAACTATCGTCGATGAAGTGCTGGTAGCGGTTTTTAAGTCGCCCAAATCGTTTACCAAAGAAGACACCGTTGAAATATCCTGCCACGGCTCCGACTACATCATTCGCCAGATTCTAAAACTGTTGGTTCGCGCGGGGGCGCGTTTGGCGGGCCCAGGAGAGTTTACCCAACGGGCATTTCTCAATGGTCAGTTTGATTTGGTGCAGGCCGAAGCCGTTGCCGATCTTATCGCGGCCGATTCGGCGGCGAGCCACCGCACAGCGTTGAATCAATTGAGGGGCGGTTTTTCCAAGAAATTGACCTCTCTTCGTGAAGAATTGATTCATTTTGCCTCCATGGTGGAACTCGAACTGGACTTTGGCGAAGAAGATGTGGAGTTTGCCAATCGCGACGACCTCAAGCGATTGATTATCAGCTTACAAACGGCCATTTCACCGTTGATTGAATCATTTGATTTCGGCAATGCGCTCAAAGAGGGTGTGCCCGTGGCAATCATTGGGGCGCCGAATGTGGGTAAATCGACCCTGCTCAACGCCCTTTTGAACGAAGAAAAAGCCATCGTGACGGCCATCGCGGGCACCACGCGCGACGTGATTGAGGATGTTCTTTATATCAACGGTGTCAAGTTTCGCATCATCGATACGGCAGGTATCCGCGAAACCGAGGATATTGTGGAATCCATTGGTATTGAGCGCTCTAAGCAGACGATTGAAAAGGCTGATATTGTGCTTGCTTTGTTTGACAGCCAACAAACCTTATCCCAAATTGCGCCCTTGGCGGATGATGCCAAGACCATTTGGGTGCAAAACAAAACGGATTTAGGCGCAGCCTTTGTTGAGGTAAAAAATGATAGCTTCGTTCGGATTTCGGCGCAGAAAAAAGAAGGAATTGAAGAGCTTAAAAAAGCCATTACCCAACGCGTGTATGACGAGAAGAAAACCGATACGGTCGTAACGAATCTACGCCATTACGATCATCTTGTCAAAACCCAACAAGCCCTGACCGATGCGCTCAATGGATTGGAAATGGGAATCACGGGTGATTTTTTAGCGCAGGATATTCGCGTGGCGTTGCACCATTTGGGAGAAATTACGGGTCAAATCGTCAACGACGATTTGCTGGCCAATATTTTCAGTAAGTTTTGTATTGGAAAGTAACCCTACAAAAAGTACAAATAGTAAACGTATAGGAAAATAATATAAAGCCCTGATTTAAGGGCTTTTATTACGTATACACCTTATTGTTGTTGTGTTTTGTTATTGGTTTTTTACGATTATATTTGTACCTCATTTGTACCTCATTCCTCTAAATTCTGATTTTTTATCCCGGATGATGAATAATTGGAGAAATTACCGGACACTTTTAAACACTTTATTACACTATTGTACAAAATGAGTTCAACTATTGAGGTACAAAGAATCTGCCAATATTGCGGGAACGAGTTTACAGCCCGAACAACGGTAACGCAGTATTGCAGTCATAAGTGTTCCCAACGTGCGTATAAAGCAAAAGCAAGGGGCATAAAGGTTGAGGCAAGCAAGCAGGAAACTAAGCGTATCAGAACCCAGCCTATGGAAGTTCTGAAAGTGAGGGAGTTTTTAAGCGTACAACAGGTTTCAAAATTGATAGGTTGTTCACGGCAAACCGTTTATGAACTCATTAACTCCGGTAAGCTTCACGCGGTAAATCTCAAAGAGAAAAAGACAATCGTAAGACGTTCGGATATTGACCGACTGTTTGACCAACCTTTTGTCAGAACTCCCAAAAAAGAGCCTCAACCCGTCAGCGAATTTTACACGGCCAAAGAGATTGAAGAAAAGTATTTTGTCAAATATGGGCGATTGAACAACATTATAAAAGAGAATGACATACCTAAGACGGTACATAACGGTAAGCTACTGGTTTCCAAGCCTCACATTGACCGCTACTTTAAACAGACCCGCAACGATGTAAGCAGCATTACGGACTGGTACACGGTAGAAGAAATACAGCACAAATACAGCATAAGCCGTGACCAAATCTATGGCAGGGTGTACGATAATAACATACCAAAGCAGCGGGTAGGTAAGTATGTGAAAATATCAAAGCGACACTTTGACGAACTGTTTGAAATAGGAGTATAACCCCAAAGCGTAAAAGACCCATGACAACCAAAGTAACACTACGGCAAAAACCTATTTCTAAGGGGCGTAAGAGCCTCTATCTGGATTTTTACCCACCGATACCTCACCCCGAAAACGGTGAGCCTACCCGACGCGAATTTTTGGGTATTTATATCTTTGAAAAACCGAAAAGCCTGACAGAGAAGGAGCATAATAAACAAACAACGCTTTTAGGGGAACAGATAAAGCAGAAGCGAGAAAACCAATTGAACAAGCCCGAAATCTATACGGATTATGAGAAAGAGCAACTCAAACTAAAGGAAAAGGGGCAGCAGGATTTTGTGGCGTATTTTAAAAAGCTTACTGCCAAACGTTACGGTTCAAACCATGACAATTGGGTATCTGCTTATCATTATTTGGTAGATTTTACCAAAGGTTCGCTGAAATTTGCCGAACTCGACCAACCCTTTTGTAATGACTTCAAAGATTATTTGATGACTGCTAAAAGTAGCAGGAGCGACAAAGAAACGCTATCCCAAAATACAGCATTATCCTACTTCAATAAGTTCAAAGCAGCTTTAAAGCAAGGGTTCAATGACGGGTTTTTGCCTTATGACCTTAATGCAAAGGTAGCGTCAATAAAGCCGCTGGAAACCCACCGAAATTATTTGACGCTGGAAGAACTAAACCGATTGGTGCAAACTGAGTGCAGAAGCCCGCTAATGAAAAAAGTTGCTTTGTTTTCGGCATTGACGGGTTTGCGTTTTTCAGATATTCAAAACCTTACTTGGAGTAAGATTGAAGCCATTGAGGGGCAAGGATACTTTATTCAGTTTTCCCAACAAAAAACGAAAGGTACGGAAGTATTGCCTATCTCTCAACAGGCATACGGGTTGATGGGCGAAAGGGGAGAAGCTGACCAAAAAGTATTTACAGGGTTGAAATACTCAGCTTATGAAAACGGACACCTGAAAGACTGGATTTTAAACGCAGGTATAACCAAAGAGATTACCTTCCATTGTTTTCGCCATACCTATGCCGTTTTACAGCTTAGTAGCGGTACAGACATTTACACCGTATCAAAACTACTCGGACACCGTGAATTGAAAACAACGCAGATTTACGCTAAGATTATAGACCAAACCAAACGGAGCGCAGCCGACAAAATAAAACTGGACTTGTAAAACATTAAAGCATAAATGGAAAAAGAACTTAAAAGTATTTCTTCAAACAACGATTGGGATTTTTACTATAATACCCAAAATATAAGAAATCAAAGTTTCGTGCTGGAAACTGAACAATACTTTGAATCAGGTGCAAGAAAAGGCTTTTTAGAGCCATTGGTATTTATGAACTTATTTTGGGAGCAATTACAGTATTTTATAAATAATGCTCATAAGCCTTACAGTACTTTACAACATTTTGAGGCACTTCCATTGACCGCCGAACAGAGACACGTACTTTACTGTTTTATCTTGAAGTTTTACGGCGGGTATCCTTTGCCTGTTTCTAACATTGATGGAATACAGTTACAAACGACTTTACTTTTACTTTCAGAGGCTTTTTTAAGGTATGAAGGGAATACCCTCGAAAAAGAATATTGTCAAAATATAAACCAACCAAAGAACCTCAATGATAAGTTAATTTCGTTAGAACCTTTGCCCGAAAGCTATCAATACACAGCAAAAGACTTTGAAGGGTTTGCGACAAATAACGATTGGGACTTTTACCATAATTTAGAAAATACGATGGAACAACAACACCTTGTTTTTCCAATCAAAAAGTATTTTCAGGCAGGGGAAAGAGCGGGTTTTATTGAGCCATTGGCTTTTATGAACTTGTTTTGGAAGCAAAGAGAGATTTTTTTTCAAAGCCAGAATAGTGTTCGTTCTTTTACTGATAACCTCAAAACGATGCCAATTAACGAGGAGGTTAGACATATTCTTTATGGATGGTTTTTAAAATTTGTTGGGGGATACCATTATCAGCCTAAAGGGGTATGGTATGATGTTATTTTTTTTAAAATTGAATATGCTTTTGAATCATACGAAGGTAAGACCCCCGAAAAAAGGTTTTGCCTGCGTGAAGAAGAACGAGAGAAAAAAATAAGCGAAGTTAAAGCGATACTGGATGCCGAAGTTGATAG